>NZ_JBICZA010000030.1:52518-65703 GCF_043201585.1 Streptomyces sp. NPDC048297 | reverse complement strand
GGACGCGGGACGGGACGTCGTCGGACGCGGAGCAGGATGTCGTCGGACGCGGGACGGGACGTCGTCGGACGCGGAGCAGGATGTCGTCGGACGCGGGACGGGACGTCGTCGGACGCGGAGCAGGATGTCGTCGGACGCGGAGCAGGATGTCGTCGGACGCGGGACGGGACGTCGTCAGGCGCGGAACGGGAAGCCGTACACGTGCAGCGCGACGTGTTCGCGCCCTTCGGTGTCGCCCGCGGCCACGGCGGCCCGGCCCAGCTCGTCGTACTTCCTGGCCAGGGCGTCCAGTTCCGCGCGCAGTGCGTCCAGTTCGGACGCGGTCAGCCGCAGCAGGGACTCGCTGTCGCCGGCGGCGGCGTTCCACTCGTGGCTCCAGGTGGAGCGTTCGTCGAGATGGCGGCGGTAGAGGTCGGCACGCTGGTCGTGGAAGAGCCGGGCAGCCGCCGTGTGCGCGACCACCTTCTCGGGGGCGTCCCGGAAGTCCTTGTCGCGGATGCTCACGCCCTCCGAGGAGGGCTGCCACCAGCGCTCGCGGCCGTCCGCGCTCTGCGGCTCGGCCTCCTCGATCAGACCGTGCTCGGCGAGCTTGCGCAGGTGGTAGCTGACCAGCGAGACGGCCTCGTCGACCTGGTCCGCGAGGTGCGAGGCGGTCGCCCGGTCGGCCACGCACAGGGCGCGGTACAGCCTCATCCGCAACGGGTGGGCGAGCGCCTTGAGCGTGCCCACGTCCGTGATGGAACGGCTCCCCTTGGCTGTCGTCATGCTCCCAACGCTAGACAGAAAAGAAAAGTTGCACAATATATTTTGCACAACTTCTCTTTCGCATCTGCTGGGAACGCAATGACGGGAGACGCGGAACATGAGAGAAGGCCCCGGCCCTCCCGAAGGACGACCGGAGCCCACGCGACAGACAACCGGGCCGAAACCGAGCGCAGCGTCACCGCACCGGGTGGCCCGCCTCCCGCAGCGTCTGCTTGACCTCGCCGATCCGCAGGTCGCCGAAGTGGAAGACGGAGGCGGCCAGCACCGCGTCCGCGCCCGCGACGACGGCCGGCGGGAAGTCGGCCAGCTTGCCGGCGCCGCCGGACGCGATCACCGGGACGGTCACGTGCTTGCGGACAGCCGTGATCATCTCCAGGTCGTAGCCGTCCTTGGTGCCGTCGGCGTCCATGGAGTTGAGCAGGATCTCCCCGGCGCCCAGCTCGGCGGCCCGGTGCGCCCACTCGACGGCGTCGATGCCGGTGCCCTTGCGGCCACCGTGCGTCGTCACCTCGAAGGAACCGGACTCGGTACGGCGCGCGTCCACCGACAGCACGAGAACCTGCCGGCCGAAGCGCTCGGCGATCTCCCGGATCAGGTCGGGGCGGGTGATCGCGGCCGTGTTCACGCCCACCTTGTCGGCGCCGGCCCGCAGCAGCTTGTCCACGTCCTCGGCCGTGCGGACGCCGCCGCCGACCGTCAGCGGGATGAACACCTGCTCGGCGGTGCGGCGCACCACGTCGTACGTCGTCTCGCGGTTGCCCGAGGACGCGGTGATGTCCAGGAACGTCAGCTCGTCGGCACCCTCGGCGTCGTACACCTTCGCCATCTCGACGGGGTCGCCCGCGTCGCGCAGGTTCTGGAAGTTGACGCCCTTGACGACCCGGCCGTTGTCCACGTCCAGGCAGGGGATGACTCGTACGGCAAGGGTCATGCGGGTACTCCGTGTTCTCCGCCGCGGCGGTACGCCTCCACCTCGACCTCGACGACCAGGCTGGGGTCCACGAAGCCGGAGACGATGATCATCGATGCGGCGGGCCGTACGGTGTCGAACAGCTCCTTGTGCGCCCGTCCGACCTCGTCCACGTCACGCGCGTGCGTGATGTACATGCGCGTGCGCACGACGTCGTCCCGGCCGAGCCCGAGCCGGCCCAGCGCGTCCAGCGCGACGTTGAACGCGTTGACCGCCTGCTCGTACGGGCCGCCGCCGGCGATCTGGCCGTCCACGATGGACGTGCAGCCGGAGACCAGGACCAGGCCGTTGGGCAGCTCCACGGCGCGCGAGTAGCCGAACTGCTCCTCCCAGGGCGCGCCGGTCGTCACACGTCGTACGTCACTCACCTGGCCACCGCCTCCAGGGCCTCTTCCAGGGTGAAGGCCTTCGCGTAGAGGGCCTTGCCGACGATGGAGCCCTCGACACCGAGGGGCACCAGGTCGGCGATGGCCCGGAGGTCGTCCAGCGACGACACGCCGCCGGAGGCCACGACCGGACGGTCGGTGGCGGCACAGACGTTCTTCAGCAGCTCCAGGTTGGGGCCCTGGAGGGTGCCGTCCTTGGCGATGTCGGTGACGACGTAGCGGGCGCAGCCCTCCTTGTCGAGGCGCTCCAGCGTCTCGTAGAGGTCGCCGCCGTCACGGGTCCAGCCGCGGCCGCGCAGGGTGGTGCCGCGTACGTCGAGGCCGACCGCGATCTTGTCGCCGTGCTCGGCGATGACCTTGGCGACCCACTCGGGGGTCTCCAGGGCGGCGGTGCCGAGGTTCACCCGGGTGCAGCCGGTGGCGAGGGCGGCGGCGAGGGTGTCGTCGTCGCGGATGCCGCCGGACAGCTCCACCTTGATGTCCATCGCCCGGGTGACCTCGGCGACCAGCGCCCGGTTGTCACCGGTGCCGAAGGCGGCGTCCAGGTCGACCAGGTGCAGCCATTCGGCGCCCGCGCGCTGCCAGGCGAGGGCGGCCTCCAGCGGGGAGCCGTAGGAGGTCTCGGAGCCGGACTCGCCGTGCACGAGTCGGACGGCCTGGCCGTCACGGACGTCGACGGCGGGGAGCAGTTCGAGCTTGGCCATGGTCTACAGGGTTCCGATCCAGTTGGTGAGGAGCTGGGCTCCGGCGTCGCCGGACTTCTCGGGGTGGAACTGGGTGGCCCACAGGGCGCCGTTCTCCACGGCGGCCACGAAGGGCTTGCCGTACGTCGACCAGGTCACCCGGGGCGGTCGCATGGCCGGGTTCAGCGTCTCGAAGGCCCAGTCCTGGACGGCGTAGGAGTGGACGAAGTAGAACCGGTCGTCCGGGTGGAGGCCGGCGAACAGCTCCGAGTCCGCGGGGGCGTCCACGGTGTTCCAGCCCATGTGCGGGACGACGTCGGCCTGGAGCGGTCCGACCGTGCCGGGCCACTCGTCCAGGCCCTCGGTCTCCACGCCGTGCTCGATGCCGCGGGCGAACAGGATCTGCATGCCGACGCAGATGCCCATCACGGGGCGCCCGCCGGACAGCCGGCGGCCGACGACCCAGTCGCCGCGCGCCTCGCGCAGGCCCCGCATGCAGGCGGCGAACGCGCCGACGCCCGGCACCAGCAGGCCGTCGGCGTTCATCGCCTTGTCGAAGTCACGGGTGATCTCGACGTCGGCGCCCACGCGCGCGAGGGCACGCTCGGCGGAGCGGACGTTGCCGAAGCCGTAGTCGAAGACCACGACCTTCTTGGGGCTGCTCAACTCCACACCTCCAGCCGCATGATCCCGGCGACGAGGCACATGGCCGCGCCGATGGACAGCACGGCGATGAGGCTCGCGGGCATCTTCTGCTTGACGAAGGAGACGATCCCGCCGACGAGGAAGAGGCCGACGACGATCAGGATGGTGGACAGACCGTTCATGGCGTTACAGCGCGCCCTTCGTCGACGGGAGGATGCCGGCCGCGCGCGGGTCGCGCTCGCTGGCGTAGCGCAGGGCGCGGGCCAGGGCCTTGAACTGGCACTCCACGATGTGGTGCGCGTTGCGCCCGTAGGGCACGTGCACGTGCAGCGCGATCTGCGCCTGGGCCACGAACGACTCCAGGATGTGCCGGGTCATGGTGGTGTCGTACTCGCCGATCATCGGCGCCATCTTCTCGGGCTCGGTGTGCACGAGGTACGGCCGTCCGGAGAGGTCGACGGTGACCTGGGCGAGGGACTCGTCCAGCGGGACCGTGCAGTTGCCGAAGCGGTAGATGCCCACCTTGTCGCCGAGCGCCTGCTTGAAGGCGGCGCCGAGGGCGAGGGCGGTGTCCTCGATCGTGTGGTGCGAGTCGATGTGCAGGTCGCCGTCGGTCTTGACGGTCAGGTCGAACAGACCGTGCCGGCCGAGCTGGTCGAGCATGTGGTCGTAGAAGCCGACACCGGTGGCGATGTCGGTCCGCCCGGTGCCGTCGAGGTCGATCTCGACCAGGACGGACGTCTCCTTCGTGGTGCGCTCCACGCGTCCAACGCGGCTCATGACAGGGGCTCCTTCTTCAGTTCCCGTACCGCGTCCAGGAACGCGTCGTTCTCGTCGGGGGTTCCGGCGGACACCCGCAGCCAGCCCGGTACGCCGTTGTCCCGGACCAGGACGCCCCGGTCGAGGATCCGCTGCCAGGCCTCGTGGGCGTTCTCGAAGCGGCCGAACTGCACGAAGTTCGCGTCGGACTCGACGACGTCGTAGCCGATCGCGCGCAGTTCGGTGACCAGCCGGTCCCGTTCGGCCTTCAGCTGCTCGACGTAGCCGAGCAGTGTGTCGGTGTGCTCCAGGGCCGCCAGGGCGGTCGCCTGGGTGATCGCCGAGAGGTGGTAGGGCAGCCGGACGAGCTGTACGGCGTCCACGACCGCGGGGTGCGCGGCGAGGTAGCCGAGGCGCAGGCCGGCCGCGCCGAACGCCTTCGACATGGTCCGGGAGATCACGAGGTGCGGCCGGCCCTCCAGCAGGGGCAGCAGCGAGTCGCCGTGGCTGAACTCGATGTAGGCCTCGTCCACGACGACCATCGACGGCTTCGCCGCCTGGGCCGCGTCGTACAGCGCGAGGACCGTCTCGGGCGGAACCGCGTTGCCGGTGGGGTTGTTGGGGGTGGTGACGAAGACGACGTCCGGGCGGTGCTCGGCGATGGCCCGCTCGGCCGCGGCGAGGTCGATGCCGAAGTCCTCGGTGCGCGGGCCCGCGATCCAGCCGGTGCCGGTGCCGCGCGCGATGAGCGCGTGCATCGAGTACGACGGCTCGAAGCCGAGGGCGCCGCGGCCCGGTCCGCCGAAGGTCTGCAGCAGTTGCTGGATGACCTCGTTGGAGCCGTTGGCGGCCCAGACGTTCTCGGCGGCGAGCGGGTACTTCCCGGTCCTCGTCAGGTAGGCGGCCAGCTCGGTGCGCAACTGGACCGCGTCCCGGTCGGGGTAGCGGTTCAGGCTCCGTGCGGCCTCGCGCACCCGCTCCGCGATCCGCTCGACCAGCGGCTCGGGCAGCGGGTACGGGTTCTCGTTCGTGTTCAGCCGTACGGGGACGTCCAACTGGGGCGCGCCGTAGGGGGACTTGCCGCGCAGCTCGTCCCGTACGGGGAGATCGTCGATTCCGAGGTTCACTTGCTCGTCGGTACCTTCCAGCCGAACCTTGCCTTGATCGCCGCGCCGTGCGCGGGCAGGTCCTCCGCCTCCGCCAGCGTGACCACGTGGTGCGCGACGTCGGCCAGCGCGTCCTTCGTGTAGTCCACGATGTGGATGCCGCGCAGGAAGGACTGCACGCTCAGGCCGGAGGAGTGGCAGGCGCAGCCACCGGTGGGCAGGACGTGGTTGGACCCGGCCGCGTAGTCGCCCAGCGACACGGGCGCCCAGGGGCCGATGAAGATCGCGCCCGCGTTCTTCACGCGGTCGGCGACCGCGGCGGCGTCGGCGGTCTGGATCTCCAGGTGCTCGGCGCCGTACGCGTCGACCACCCGCAGGCCCTCCTCGATGCCGTCCACCAGGACGATCGCGGACTGCTTGCCCGCCAGCGCCGGGCGGATGCGGTCCTCGATGTGCTTGGAGGCCGCGATCTGCGGCTCCAGCTCCTTCTCCACCGCGGCGGCGAGTTCGGCCGAGTCGGTGACCAGGACGGCCGCCGCGAGCGGGTCGTGCTCGGCCTGGCTGATCAGGTCGGAGGCCACGTGCACCGGGTCCGCGGTGTCGTCCGCGAGGACCGCGATCTCGGTGGGGCCGGCCTCGGCGTCGATGCCGATCCTGCCGGTGAAGTAGCGCTTGGCGGCGGCGACCCAGATGTTGCCGGGGCCGGTGACCATGTTCGCGGGCGTGCAGGACTCGGTGCCGTAGGCGAACATCGCGACGGCGGTGGCGCCGCCGGCCGCGTAGACCTCGTCCACGCCGAGCAGCGCGCACGCGGCGAGGATCGTCGGGTGCGGCAGCCCGCCGAACTCGGCCTGGGCCGGCGAGGCGAGCGCGATGGACTCGACCCCCGCCTCCTGGGCCGGTACGACGTTCATGATCACGGACGACGGGTACACCGAGCGGCCACCGGGCGCGTACAGCCCGACGCGCTCGACCGGCACCCACTTCTCCGTCACGGAGCCGCCCGGCACGACCTGGGTGGTGTGCGCGCTGCGGCGCTGCTCGCGGTGGACCAGGCGGGCCCGGCGGATGGACTCCTCCAGGGCCGCGCGCACGGCGGGGTCGAGGGCCTCCAGCGCGTCGGTGAGCGCGCGGGCCGGGACACGGACGGATTCCAGCCGTACTCCGTCGAACTTCTCGGCGAAGTCGATCAGTGCCGCGTCGCCACGATGATGCACGGCCTCGCAGATCGGACGCACCTTCTCCAGGGCGGCCGAGACGTCGAAGTCGGCTCGGGGCAGCAGGTCGCGCAGGGCGGGGCCCTCGGGGAGGGCGTCGCCGCGCAGATCGATTCGGGAGATCACAGACCCAATTCTCTCAGACCGCCACGGGGCGTCGTCGACGCGTATCAATGGCTGATACAGAACGTGGGACAACGGCCAGTACAGACACTGGCCGGAACCCGGAAGATCCCCTTCACGTCTTGTGTTGCGGGAGTCACTCAGCGGGCATGAACGGCTGTACGAAATGAGTGACCCGAGAAAAATCGGGTGACCCGAGAAAGAGGGGGCCGGGGTGACCGAGGGGACCGGCCTGCACGCCGGGGACCTGCCGGACGACCTGACCGCGGCCGAGGCGGGGATGTGGCAGGCCTTCCGCATCGGCAGCGTGTACGACCTGGGCAGCGGGGACGCGGTCGTGGACGACCCGCACGGCGGGCATCCCTGGGGCCCCGAGCGCAGCGTACGGGCGCGCATCGTCTGCTGGCTGCTGCTGGACGGCCCGCCGGCGCTCGCGGGCCGCGTGTCCTCGCTGAAGCTGAGAGGCGTGCGGATCACCGGCACGCTGGACCTGGCGGGCGGCACGGTCACCCCGTACGTGGAGCTGCGCGGCTGCCGCTTCGACGACGAGGTCCGGCTGCCCGAGGCCCGTTTCACGACCCTGCGCCTGATCGACTGCTCGGTGCCGCGCCTGGAGGCGGCCCGGGTGCACACGGAGGGCGATCTGCATCTGCCGCGCTGCCGTTTCCAGAACGGGTTACGGCTGACCGACGCGCACATCGGCACCGATCTGATGCTCAACCAGGCGGTCGTGTACCGGGACCGCACCGGCCGCTCGATCGCCGCGGACGGCATGACCGTCGGCCAGGACCTCCAGGCGGAGCTGCTGGAGTCGCACGGCGAGCTGAGCCTGCGCAGCGCCAAGGTGGGGGTCTCGCTGAGCCTGCGCGGCGCCCGGCTGTCCAACCCCTACGCCCGGCTCGCGCTGAACGCCCCCCAGCTGACCGTCGAGCGCACCCTGTACCTGACCCCGGCCGGGGTGGGCAGCCCCCTGCTGAGCGGGACCACGCCCGCGCGCGGGACGCGGATCCAGCGGTTCGAGTGCCTGGGCGGACTGCGGCTGGACGACGGGCGGTTCGGGGACGCCGTCGACCTGGAGCGGGCCCGGTTCACGTTCACCGAGGACCAGGAACTGTCCCTGCGCCGCGTCCAGACACCGGAGCTGCGCTTCCTCGGCGACAGGCCACCGATCGGCAAGGTCGTGCTGTCCGGCGCCCGGGTCGTCAACCTGGTGGACCACGCGGGCAGTTGGCCGGAGACGGGCAATCTGCACATGGGCGGTTTCGCGTACGAGAACCTCGTCCCGCAGGGCCCGTTCCCGCTGACCCGCCGGCTGGGCTGGGTGGCGGCGGCCACCGCCGAGTACAACCCCGAGCCGTACGAGCGGCTCGCCGCGGTGCTGCGCTCGGCCGGCGAGGACGAGGACGCCCGCGAGGTGCTGCTCGCCAAGCAGCGCCGGCGCCGCGAGACGCTGCCGCTGGCCGCCAAGCTCTGGGGGTACGCGCAGGACTGGACGGTGGCCTACGGCTACCGGCCCGGCCGGGCCGCGGTGTGGATGGCGGTGCTGTGGGCAGCGGGCACCCTGGCCTTCGCCCACGCCGGCCACCCACCGGCCAACCCGGCCAACCACCCCGCCTGGAGCCCCGCCCTCTTCACCCTGGACCTGCTGCTGCCCGTCATCGACCTCGGCCAGGTCGGCCAGTGGCAACTACACGGCAGCTGGCAGTGGCTGGCCGCCGCCATGATCCTCCTCGGCTGGATCCTGGCGACAACGGTGGCAGCGGGAGCGACGAGGTTGCTGCGGCGGGGGTGAGGGGCGCTGCGCGGCGGGGGGAGGGGGCGGCTGCGGGGACGCCTGGGGTGCGCTGGACGTCTGCGGTGGTGGATGCGTGGGCGGGTGGGGAACGGGGGCGGGTGGGGAACGGGGGCGGTGGGCGCCTTTGCGGCCGGGTCGGTGCCGGTGCCGCGGCGGGCCGCGGGCGAGCAGGGCGGGCGCGGCGCCAGCGAGCAGGGGGGCGCGGCGGAGTGAGAAAGGTGGGCGCGGCGGAGTGAGCAGGGCGCGGGCGGAGCGGGCGCACGCAGGGCCGGAGCGAGCGGGGCGGGCCTCGGATCGGCCTCGCTTGCCGTGGCGGCCGTGGTGCGCGGGATGCCTGCGGTACGCCGGGCGCATGCGGCGCACGGGACGCCCGCGGTGCACGGGACGCCTCCGGTACACGCGACGCCTGTGGCCGGCGGGTGGCTGGGTGGGTGGGAAACGGGGGGTGTGGGTGGCCTTGGGGGCGGGGTGGTGATGGTGTTGTGGTGGGGTGCGGGTGGGCGCCGCGGACACGGATGCGGGTTCGACCATTAGGCTGGGGCGCCGTGACCACCGTCCGTCTCCCCCTCTTCCCGCTGAACTCGGCGCTGTTCCCGGGGCTCGTGCTGCCTCTGAACGTCTTCGAGGAGCGCTATCGCGCCATGATGCGCGAACTTCTGAAGACCCCCGAGGACGAACCGCGCCGGTTCGCCGTCGTCGCCATCCGCGACGGCTACGAGGTGGCGCCGAGCGCCCCGGGCATGCCGGACTCGACGGCGCGGCCCGAGCGGGGCCCCGCCGCGGGCTTCGGGACCGATCCGCTCAAGGCCTTCCACACGGTGGGCTGCGTGGCGGACGCGGCGACGATCCGGGAGCGCGCCGACGGCACGTTCGAGGTGCTGGCGACCGGGACCACCCGGGTGCGGCTGGTGTCCCTGGACACGTCAGGACCGTTCCTGACGGCGGAGCTGGAGGTGCTGGAGGAGGATCCGGGTGACGAGGCGGGCGCGCTCGCCGAGGGTGTCCTGCGGTCCTTCCGTCAGTACCAGAAGCGTCTGGCGGGCGCCCGCGAGCGCTCCCTGTCCACGGGTGCCGACCTGCCGGACGACCCCAGCGTGGTCTCCTACCTGGTGGCCGCGGCCATGGTCCTGGACACCCCGACGAAGCAGCGGCTCCTGCAGGCGCCGGACACCGCCTCGCGGCTGCGTGACGAGCTGAAACTCCTTCGCTCGGAGACGTCGATCATCCGTAGCCTGCCGTCGTTGCCCGCGTTCGAGCTGACGCGGACGCCGACCAGTCTCAACTGAGCGAACCGAGGCCGACACACCTGATGGCGAAGAAGTCCAAGAAGCAGCAACAGTCCGGGGGCACCCCCGCGACCGTGGCCCTCACGGCCGCGGGCGTGACCTTCACCGTGCACGCCTACGACCACGACCCCTCCCACCCGTCCTACGGCGAGGAGGCCGCGCAGGCCATGGGGGTCTCCCCCGACCGTGTCTTCAAGACCCTGGTCGCCGACGTGGACGGCACGCTCACCGTGGCCGTCGTGCCCGTCTCCGGCACCCTCGACCTCAAGGCGCTCGCCTCGGCCGTGGGCGGCAAGCGGGCCGCGATGGCCGATCCGGCGCTCGCCGAGCGCACCACCGGTTACGTCCGCGGCGGCATCTCCCCACTGGGCCAGCGCAAGAAGCTCCCCACGGTCCTCGACGCGTCGGCCGACGCCCACCCGACCATCTGCGTCTCGGCGGGCCGCAGGGGGCTGGAGGTCGAACTGTCCCCGGCGGATCTGGCGACACTGACGGACGCGGTGCTGGCACCGGTCGGACGGGGCTGAGGACAGCCTGCCCCCGGCCGAGCCGGCACCGCTCAGCGAGAGGGCCGGCACAGCTCAGCGACAGATCAGGGTCTACGACAGCTCAGGGCTACGCCTACCCGCGTCTACGACAGCTCGGGGTCCCGTGGTCCGAACAACGCCGTGAGCCCCAGGTGCACCAGCACCGCGGCGAACGGCCAGGCCAGCAGCGCGCCCTTCGCACCGAGCTTCAGCGGCGCCGAGAAGGTGACCCCCTTGCCCACCGCACGCGCGTGGGCGATCACGTCGGACGTGGGCCCGAGCCACACGCCCAGCCGCCAGGCCAGTACCGACCCGAGCAGACCGCCGACCCCGAGCGCCACCACCAGCGGCGCACCCCCCTGCCGCCGCAGCAGAAAGACGATCAACGAGCTGACCACACCGAAGGCCAGCCCCAGCAGAATGAACGTTCCGTCCACCCCCGCCGCCTGCTCACCCTCGGAGTCCTTCAGGTACACGACCAGGCTGCGCCCGGCCTCGTCGCCCACCAGCGGGACGTGCGGCGCCAGCCACCACCACAGCAGCCCGAACAGCACCCCGCCCACAGCCACGGCCACCGCGATCACGGCGGCTTCCCGCACTTCGGTCTTCATTCCGGGGCCGTCCTGTTCGTACTTCTCGTACCCCCCCGCGACCGGCACCCCGGCAGGCGGCGGCCCCTGCCAGACCTGGTGCGCGGAGTCGTCGTGCGGCGGCGGAGGCGGAGTCAGCGGTGCGGTCACCCTGCCATCGTGCCAGGTCGCGTCGCCCGCCGCGTCACCGGACGGCGGCCCTGCGGTACGCCCGGGTCGCCACGGCCAGCGAGATCACACCGACGCCCGCGCACACTCCCAGGTCAGCGAGGACGGCCGCCCAGTCGGGATGCGCCTGGAAGGTCCGGGCGTACGCCTCCACGCCGTAGGTCGAGGGCAGCAGGTCCCGGGCCAGCCGGACGATCTCCGGCATCCGATCGGCCGGCAGCACGCCGAGCAGCAGCGCCGCCGACATGCCCAGCTGGCCGAGCAGGGTGGCCAGTTCGGGCCGCGGCGCGAGGAGTCCGAAGGCGGCACCGAGCCCGGAGAGCGCAGCGCCCGCGAGCGGGATCACGGCCAGCAGCACCCACAGGTTGGACAGCGGCAGCCCGAACAGCACGCATCCGAAGACGGCGGTCACCAAGGTCCCCGGCACCGTGAAGGAGGCGTACGCCGCCGCGGCGCCCAGCACGACGGCCGTCGGCGGAACCGGCAGGGTGGCGTAGTGGTCGAGTCCTCCGCTGGCCCGCAGCTGCCCGAAGTACTGGGACAGCAGGTTCAGGGCCACGTACGCGACGACCAGCACCGAGGAGCCCGCCACCACGGACCGCGCCTCGCCGCTGCCGTCGACGACGCCCCGCATCATCACGGCGATGCCGACGGACTGGAAGGTCGCCACGAACAGCAGCGGGATGCGCGCCACCCGGGCCCGGGACAGCTGGGCGCGGTAGACGGCGACGAGCGACGGCCACAGCCGCGCGGGCGGCCCCAGCTCGGCGGCGCCCGGGGGCGTCTGCGACACCGTGCGGGCACCGCCCGGCAGGACCTCCGCGGGTACGACACTCACGACGAGCTGCTCCTCTTCCCGACGGCGTGCGTCCCGCCGTCCTCCGGGGGCCGCCCAGGGGACCCCCACCGGGACCGTACGCATCCGGTGCGCCGCCCGCTCATGCCTTCACCAGCCCCTGCCGTGCCGCGCCGCCCAGTGCCAGGTACACGTCCTCCAGGCTGGGCGTGGCGAGCGTGAAGTCGTCCAGGGCGGCGAAGGCGGCCCCTCCGGTCACCGTGGCGACGGCGGCGCGGGCCTCCTCCGGCGCGAGCCGCAGGGTCCAGCGCCGGCCGGACTCCACGGCCCGCTCGCGCAGCACGGCGACCTCGGGCACCTCAAGCGGCGCACGCTCCCGCCACACCAGCTCGACCCGCACCTCGCCGGAGACCTGCTCCTTGAGCCCGGCGGGGGTGTCGCAGGCGATGACGCGGCCCTGGTCGAGGACGGCGACCCGGTCGAGGACGGTCTCGGCCTCGATGACGTTGTGGGTGACCAGCAGCACGGTCGCGCCGTGCTCGGCCCGCCGCCGGTCCACGGCCGCCCAGACGGCGCGCCGGGCCACCGGGTCCATGCCGGTGGTGGGCTCGTCGAGCACGAGCAGCGGTCGCCGGCCGACGAGCGCCGCGGCGAAGCAGGCGAGCCGCCGCTGTCCGCCGGACAGCTTCTTCAGCGCCCGCCCGGCGAGCGGTGTGAGCCCCAGTTCGTCCATGACGGCGTCCCGCTCGGCCCGTGCCCGGCGTGCGTCGAGGCCGCGCAGCCGTCCGGTGGTCTCGACGGCGAGGGAGACGGTCAGCTCGTCCAGGGCGGAGGACTCCTGCCCCAGGTAGGCGAGGATCCGCGCGGCGCGCTCGGGGTGGCGGACGATGTCGTGCCCGAGGATCTCGACGCTCCCGCTGTCCGGCCGCATCAGGCCGGTGAGCTGGCGTACGAGGGTGGACTTGCCGGCGCCGTTCGGCCCGAGCAGTCCGAATACCTCCCCGCGCCGCACCTGAAGGCCGACCCCGTCGGTGGCCCGCACCTCGGGCGCGTCCGGCGCCCCGCGCCGCCCCTTCAGGGCCGGATACGTCTTCCTGAGCCCGCGCACGCGTACGACCTCGTCATGCCGAAGTGCCTGTCCCGCGCGCGTACTCACAAGGGACGAGCCTACGGGGTCCGGCCCCTTTACTCGCCTTTGGGGGCACTACTCCCCGCCCGTCGTCGTCCGCCACCACCACCGACTGCCGTGACCGCCTTCGGGCGCTCCTCACCGCACACCCCCGACACGGCCCAGGACGACACGCCAGACGCCACACCTCAACAGCGATCGACCACGCCACCACGAACCGGCGGACGCCTTCGGAGGCAC
>NZ_JBICZA010000030.1:0-52424 GCF_043201585.1 Streptomyces sp. NPDC048297 | reverse complement strand
AGGCACTACTCCCCCACCCGTCACCCGCCGCCGCCACCGACCGACGGGGCCGCCTTCGGGGACTCTCACCGCACACCCCTGGAACGGCCCAGGACGACACGCCAGACGCCACACCTCAACAGCGATCGACCACACCGCCGCGAACCGGCGGACGCCTTCGGAGGCACTACTCCCCCACCCGTCACCCGCCGCCGCCACCGACCGACGGGGCCGCCTTCGGGGACTCTCACCGCACACCCCTGGAACGGCCCAGGACGACGCGCCAGACGCCACACCTCAACGGCGATCGACCACACCGCCGCGAACCGTCGGTGCCGGACCGACCGCATGCCCCGCGCCCGGCCCACCGCATGCCCCCGCCCGACTCACCGCATGGCCCCCGCTCGGCTCGCCACATCGCCCCCACCCGCCTCACCGCGTGGCCCCCGCCGGGCACCCCGCACGGGCCCACCGGGCGGCCCCGAGACCTCACTCCCCCGCCGAGCCCCGCCGGGACCTCACCCCCCGCCAAAGCCCCGCCGGGACCTCACTCCCCCGCCGAGACGTTCTCCGCCGCGGCCGGGACGTCGACCTCCCGCCAGAACCCCGCCCGGATGGCGTAACGGTCGTGCTCGTCGATCTGGTCGTCCTTGTGCGCGAGCAGTCCGAAGCGCGCGGCGTAGCGCAGCAGCTCGCCGTCGACGCGGTGCGGGATGCGCGGGTACATCGTGGACAGCCGCTGCAGATGGTTCTGGTCGCCGAGCCGGGACATCCAGCGGCGGGCGAAGACCTGCCCCACCTCGTAGGGGTCGCCGCCGACGGTGGTGATGTCCTCCTCCCGGTCGGCCCACCGCTGCTCGGCGGTGGTGAGCTGGGCCAGCGTCGGCATGGAGGCGATCTCGGGCGGTTCGGGGACCGCGCCCGGACGGTCCACCCAGCCCTTGTCGGAGGACCACCTGAGGGTCGCGGTCGTCGGATGCTGTGCGGCCGCGGCGCCGGGTGCGCGCAGGCCGGCGAGGTCCTTGGGGGTGGGGACGCCCTTGGGCGCGGGCACCCGCTCCTGGGCGCCGTCCTGCGTGGCCGCGACGCCCGGCGGACGCGCGCCCTCCTCGGGGGCCCGCTCGGCGGTCCCGGCGAGCGCGGAGTCCGGCAGCGGCGCGGAGAGGATCGCGGCGATCTCGGGGCGCGGCACGGGCTGCGGCGCGCAGACGCCGGTCAGCTCCTTGGCCCGGACGGCCTTCGTGATCCAGGCCCGGTCCAGCACGCGCCGCTCGTCGGCCTCGGCGACCAGGTCCTCGGACTGGTTGTAGTCCCCGTCGGCGGCCTGCACGGCCCACAGGTGGACGGCGACGCCGTGTTCCTTGGCGGCCATCATGCCGGGCAGGAGGTCGCCGTCGCCGGTGACCAGCACGATGTCGGAGCAGGCGCGGTTGCGGGCCAGCTCGGTCAGCTCGGCGTGCATGGCGGCGTCCACGCCCTTCTGGGCCCAGCGTCCGTCACTGCGGGTGAGGGCGCCGAGCCGTACGGTGACTCGGGGCATGACCCGCAGCCGGCGGTGCTCCGGCTGGGGAACCCGGTCGGGGGCGCCGTCGAACCAGTAGATGCGCAGCAGCGGGTGTTCGGTGTCCGACTCCGCGCATTCGCGCAGCGCCTGGATCAGCGCGGCGTGGTCGACGGCGATCCGGGACCGCGAGGGCTCACCGGCGAGGAGGCTGGCGGCGGCACCCAGCAGATACCCGGCGTCCACCAGGACGATGCAGCGGTCCACGCGACTCACCCTCTTCCCCGGAGGTTTGTTTCGGACTTCCTTCGAGTCTGCCCGACGGCGCGGAGGTTAACGGCCCGAACTCGATCTTCGGCGTGGCGTTTGCGGCTCCCGCGCGCCCACCGACCCTGTCACACACGGTAATTGTCCGACATGCGCCTGATGACAGCATATGTGAATCTGGTCCCGGACCTGGCCCCCAGATCCCCCTCAGGAGGCAGATCACCATGGCCAAGAACAAGAAGCAGGATCGCAAGCAGCCCCAGGCCGAGCGCGGTCAGCAGCAGAACCAGTCGTCCTCGAACGAGACGGGGACCGAGCAGCGCATCGCCCCGGCGACGCCCGGCGACATGGCGCGCAAGGGCAAGCAGCAGCGCTTCGGCCACAACTAGAGGGCAGTTGAGCGGCTAGCGGGCCGCCCGGCCCAGGCATGAGGAAGGGGCGCACCCCACCGGGGTGCGCCCCTTCCCGTGTCCATCGGGTCAGCCCGCCAGGCAGGACGGGCCGAGCAGGACCTTCAGGTCGCCGAAGAGCGCCGGGTCGGGCTTGACCCGGTGCCGGTCCAGGCGCAGCACGGTGGTCTTGCGCGGGCCCTGGAGCCTGATGCGGACCTCGCTGTCGCCCTTGTGGTGGCTGAGGATCTCGCCGAGGCGGCTGACCATCGGCGGGGTGACCCTGGTGGCCGGGATGGTGAGGATCACCGGCGCGTTGGTGCCCGCGTTCGACAGGTCGGGCACCTGCAGCTCCATCGCGACCAGCCGCGGCACGTCCTCGCGCTTGTCCAGGCGGCCCTTGACGAACACGACCGCGTCCTCGACGAGTTGGGTCGACACCAGCTGGTAGGTCGCCGGGAAGAACATGCACTCGATGGAGCCGGCGAGGTCCTCGACGGTGGCGATCGCCCAGGCGTTGCCCTGCTTGGTCATCTTGCGCTGCAGGCCGGAGATGATGCCGCCGATGGTGACCACCGCGCCGTCGGCGTGCTCGCCGCCGGTGAGCTGGGCGATGCCCGCGTCGGCCTTGTCGGACAGCACGTGCTCCAGGCCGAAGAGCGGGTGGTCGGAGACGTACAGACCGAGCATCTCCCGCTCCTGGGCGAGGAGATAGGCCTTGTCCCACTCCTCGTCGGTGAACTGCACGTCGAGACCGAAGCCGGGCTCGTCGCTGGTCTCCTCGCCCATGCCGCCGAAGAGGTCGAACTGCCCCTCGGCCTCCTTGCGCTTGACCGCGACCACGTTGTCGATCATCGGCTCGTACTGGGCCGTGAGCCCCTTGCGGGTGTGGCCCATGGTGTCGAAGGCGCCGGCCTTGATCAGCGACTCGGTGGTGCGCTTGTTGCACGCGACCGCCTCGACCTTGTCGAGGTAGTCGGGGAAGGAGGCGTATTTACCCTTCGCCTTGCGGCTCTTGATGATCGACTCGACCACGTTGGTGCCGACGTTGCGCACGGCTTCGAGGCCGAAGAGGATCACGTCGTCGCCCTGGGCGGCGAAGTTGTGCACCGACTCGTTCACGTTCGGCGGGAGCACCTTGATGCCCATGCGGCGGCACTCGTTGAGGTAGATCGCCGACTTGTCCTTGTCGTCCTTGACGGACGTCAGCAGGGCGGCCATGTACTCGGCGGGGTAGTTCGCCTTGAGGTAGGCGGTCCAGTACGACACCAGGCCGTACGCGGCGGAGTGGGCCTTGTTGAACGCGTAGCCGGCGAAGGGGACCAGCACGTCCCACAGGGCCTGGATGGCCTCGTCGCTGTAGCCGTTCTTGCGGGCGCCGGTCTGGAAGATGGTGAAGTTCTTCGCCAGTTCCTCGGGCTTCTTCTTGCCCATCACGCGGCGCAGGATGTCGGCCTCGCCGAGGGAGTAGCCGGCGATGATCTGGGCGGCCTTCTGCACCTGCTCCTGGTAGACGATCAGGCCGTAGGTGACGGCCAGGACCTCTTCGAGGGGCTCCTCCAGCTCCTTGTGGATCGGGGTGATCTCCTGGAGCTTGTTCTTTCGCAGCGCGTAGTTGGTGTGCGAGTCCATGCCCATCGGGCCCGGACGGTACAGGGCCGACACGGCGGAGATGTCTTCGAAGTTGTCGGGCTTCATCAGGCGCAGCAGCGAGCGCATGGGGCCGCCGTCGAACTGGAAGACGCCGAGGGTGTCGCCGCGCTGGAGCAGTTCGAAGGTCGTCGGATCGTCGAGCGGGAGGCTCAGCAGATCGATGTCGACGCCCTTGTTGGACTTCACCATCTTGACGGCGTCGTCCATGATCGTCAGGTTGCGCAGGCCGAGGAAGTCCATCTTCAGCAGGCCGAGCGACTCGCAGCTCGGGTAGTCCCACTGCGTGATGGTCACGCCGTCGGTGTGCCGGACCCACACAGGCACGTGCTCGGTGATGGTCTCGCTGGACATGATCACGCCGGCGGCGTGCACGCCCATCTGCCGGACCAGGCCCTCGACGCCCTTGGCGGTGTCGATGACCTTCTTCACGTCCGGCTCGTTCTCGTACATCCCGCGGATCTCGCCCGCCTCGCTGTAGCGCGGGTGCGAGGGGTCGGTGATGCCGTTCAGGTCGATGCCCTTGCCGAGGACGTCGGCGGGCATCGCCTTGGTGAGCCGGTCGCCCATGGCGTACGGGTAGCCCAGCACGCGCGCGGAGTCCTTGATGGCGTTCTTCGCCTTGATCTTTCCGTACGTGCCGATCATGGCGACCTTGTCGGCGCCGTACTTCTCGGTCACGTACCGGATCACCTCGACGCGCCTGCGCTCGTCGAAGTCGATGTCGACATCGGGCATGGAGACGCGCTCGGGGTTCAGGAACCGCTCGAAGATCAGGCCGTGCGGGATCGGGTCGAGGTCGGTGATGCCCATGGCGTAGGCGACGATCGAGCCGGCCGCGGAGCCTCGCCCGGGTCCGACCGCGATGCCGTTGTTCTTGGCCCACATGATGAAGTCGGCGACGACGAGGAAGTAGCCCGGGAACCCCATCTGGATGATGACGTCCATCTCGTAGTCGGCCTGCTTCTGGCGGTCGTCGGGGATGCCGCCGGGGAAGCGGCGCTCCATGCCGCGGCGGACCTCCTCCTTGAACCAGGTGACCTCGGTGTAGCCGTCGGGGATGTCGAACTTCGGCATGAGGTTCCTGGCCTCGAACATGCCGGTGGTGTCGACCATCTCGGCCACGAGGAGCGTGTTGGCGCAGCCCTCCTGCCAGGCGTCCGAGGAGTCGATGGCGTACATCTCGTCCGTGGACTTCAGGTAGTAGCCGGTGCCGTCGAACTTGAAGCGGTCCGGGTCGGAGAGGTTCTTGCCGGTCTGGATGCACAGCAGGGCGTCGTGGGCACCCGCCTCGTGGGCGTAGGTGTAGTGCGAGTCGTTGGTGACCAGCGGGGGGATGCCGAGCTTCTTGCCGATGTCCAGGAGGCCTTCGCGGACCCGGTGCTCGATGTCGATGCCGTGGTCCATCAGCTCCAGGAAGTAGCGGTCCTTGCCGAAGATGTCCTGGTAGTCGGCGGCGGCCTTGAGGGCCTCGTCGACCTGGCCGAGGCGCAGCCGGGTCTGGACCTCGCCGGAGGGGCAGCCGGTGGAGGCGACGATCCCCTCGGACCACTGGGCGATGGTCTCCTTGTCCATCCGGGGCCACTTCTGCAGCCAGCCCTCGGCGTACGCGTCCGAGGAGAGCCGGAACAGGTTGTGCAGGCCGGTGCTGTTCACGGCCCACATCGTCTTGTGGGTGTAACCGCCGGAACCGGACACGTCGTCCCGCTTCTGGTGCGGCTGGCCCCACTGGATCTTGCGCTTGTTGCGCCGGGACTCGGGGGCGACGTACGCCTCGATCCCGATGATCGGGGTGACTCCGGCCTTCTTCGCCGAGTGGAAGAAGTCGTACGCCCCGTGGAGGTTGCCGTGGTCGGACATGGCGATGTGTGTCATGCCCATCTCATTGCAGGCATTGAACATGTCCTTGAGCCGCGCGGCACCGTCCAGCAGCGAGTACTGGGTGTGGACGTGCAGGTGCGTGAAGGGCGGCTTTGACACGGTATGGCCTCCAACGGCGAACACTGGGGGACGGGCGGGCGGACAGTTCTGGGGTCAGCGCCGAAGTCTATGCCCCGGGACTGACACCCGGCGGGCACTCACCCGTACCTTCGTGCGTTGGGTACGGCAGAGACGCTGTCGTACAGGCGATTGCACCAGGAGGCACCCCGCGATGTCGGTCCCCACGCTCAGTGACGAGCAGCGCGGCGAGGAGATCCTCGCCGTCTTCGACACCGCCTTCGGCCGGCTCCTGGCCGCCGACCCGGCCGCGTTCCGGGTAAAGTTCCGGAAGATGGCCGCCTCGGCCTTCGCGTTCTACCGGGGCACGGCGTGCCTCTTCTACCACGACCTGACGGCGAACAAGGAGTTCGGGTCGAAGCGGGGCGGCCCCTACCTGGACGAGCGGACCTCGCGCGTGTGGATCCACGGCGACCTGCACGCCGAGAACTTCGGCACGTACATGGACTCCAACGGCCGCCTGGTCTTCAACGTCAACGACTTCGACGAGGCGTACGTCGGCCCGTTCACCTGGGACCTCAAGCGCTTCGCGGCCTCCGTGGCCCTCCTCGGGTACGCGAAGGCGCTCGGCGACGAGCAGATCGCCGAGCTGGTGACGATCTACGCGGACGCCTACCGCGAGCGCGTCCACGCCCTGGCCACCGGCGCCAAGAACGACGAGGTGCCGCCCTTCACGCTGGACACCGCGCAGGGCCCGCTGCTGGACGCGCTGCGTGACGCCCGCGCGCTGACCCGCTTCGAGCTGCTGGACTCGATGACCGAGATCCGCGACTTCGAGCGCCGCTTCGCCCCGGGCGGCGGCTCCGTCGAGCTGGACGCGGCCACCCGCTACAAGGTGCTGGCCGCCTTCGACGCCTACCTGGAGACGCTGCCGGACACCTCGCTGGCCCGCCCGGACTCGTACCGCGTGAAGGACGTCGTGGGACGTCGCGGGATCGGCATCGGCTCGGCCGGCCTGCCGTCGTACAACATCCTCCTGGAGGGCCACAGCGACGCCCTGGAGAACGATGTCGTGATCTACATCAAGCAGGCCCAGACCCCGGCCGTCTCCCGGCACGTCACCGACCCGGCCATCAGCGGCTACTTCCAGCACGAGGGCCACCGCACGGTGATCTCGCAGCGCGCCCTGCAGGCGCACGCCGACCCGTGGCTCGGCTGGACCGAGCTGGACGGCACCGGCCAGCTGGTCGCCGAGGTCTCGCCGTACGCCGTCGACCTGGACTGGGGCGACATCGACGACCCGGAGGAGATCGCGGCCGTCGTCGCCGACCTGGGCCGGGCCACCGCGACCATGCACGCGGCGGCGGACGACACCTCCGGCGAGTCCCTGGTGCCGTTCTCCACCGAGCGGGCCATCGACGCGGCGCTCGCGGCCGACGAGGAGGGCCTCGCGCCCCTGCTGGTGGACTTCGCGCACTCCTACGGCGCACGCGCGCGTGCCGACCACCAGATCTTCGTCGACCTGTTCCGCAACGGCCGGATTCCGGGCCTGTAACCTTCCCGGACCCACAGCCACTCTTTAGGGGTCCCTTACCTCGGTCCGTGACAGACTCTCCTTTCGCTATGGACATATCCGGGACCCAGCTCAGAGCCGTGCGCGCGGCGCTGTTCACGGCCTTCGTCGTGACGCTCAGCACCGCGTCGCACGTGCTGCTGTCCCGGACCCCGCTGCCGGCGGGGGCCGTGCTCACGGTCGCCGCCGGGGTCTTCGCCGCCGCGTACGCGCTGGCGGGCCGCGAGCGCGGCTTCGGCCGGATCGCGGCCCTGCTGATCCCGCTGGAGCTGACCGCCGACACGGTGTTCACCACGGGCCAGCACGCCTGCTACGGCCGGGCCGGCGGCCCCGTCGCGGGCACGCTGCACGCGGTCGGCCTGGACGTGCTGTGCCAGGGCGGTGCCATGGGCACCCCGCTCGCCCAGGTCGCCGCAGGCTCCCGCACCGGCGCTCTCCTCACGCAGGCGAGCCCGGCCGCCCCCTGGCTGCTGCTCGCCGCGCACATCGGGGTGGGGCTGCTGGCCGCCGCCTGGCTGCGCCGGGGCGAACGCGCCCTGGGCCGACTGGTGCGCTCGGTCGCCGCGACCACGTTCCGGCCGCTGCTGGTGGCCGCGTCCGCCGTGACCGTACGGCTGTCCCCGGCCCGCCTGCTGCCGCGCCCGGCCTCCCCGCGCCGGGCCACCGCACGCGAACTCCTCCTCGCGCTCTCCCTGGGACGGCGTGGACCGCCGTGCTCGCCCGCCCTCGCCGCTCTCGGCCGGGCGACGGCACCGGCCCTCGCCTGAGCGACGGCAGCTGAGCACCAGCAGTCCCCCTACGTATCCCGCGTACGACATGTGCGCGTCCCACATGGAGAGAACACCTATGAGCAAGCGGAACAGCCAGGCGGCGAAGACGGCGGCCCGGGAGCGGCTGCGCGAGGAGCGCGAGCGGCAGGCCAAGCGCGACAAGGCCAAGCGGCAGGTCGTCGTGGCCGCGTCGGTGGTGGCCGTCCTGGCCGCCGCGGGCGGCATCGGCTACGCCGTCGTCCAGTCGAACAAGCCCAGCTACTGGGAGGGCCTGAAGGACGCCAAGGTCGTCGCCCCGGCCAACACCACGGGCACGAAGGGCACCGACGTCGTCATCGGCAAGGACACCGCCACGAAGACCCTCAAGGTCTACGAGGACCCGCGCTGCCCGGTCTGCGCCCAGTTCGAGCAGACCGTCGGCGCGACGGTGAAGAAGGACATCGACGACGGCAAGTTCAAGATCCAGTACGTCGGCGGCACGTTCCTCGACGGCGACGCGCTCGGCAAGGGCCAGATCGGCTCGCGCGGCGAGGGCTCCAAGAACGCGCTGAGCGCCATGGGCGCCGCGCTCAACATCAGCCCGGAAGCCTTCCTGGAGTACAAGACCGCGCTCTACTCCGCGAAGTACCACCCGGAGGAGACCGACGACAAGTTCAAGAACGACGACTACCTCATCAAGGTCGCCGACACGGTCCCGGCGCTGAAGAACAACGCGAAGTTCCAGAACGCGGTCAAGAACGGCACTTACGACGCCTGGGCCCTGGCCATGTCGAAGACCTTCGACACCAACAAGGACGGCGTGACCGGCACCCCGAGCTTCGTCATGGACGGCAAGAAGCTCACCACCGACAGCCAGGGCAACCCGCCCATGACGGTCGCCGACTTCAACCGCGTGGTGGACGCCGCCCTCAAGGGCTGACCACCTGCCCGAAGCCGATGGTCCGGTGAAGAGCGGGCGAACTTTCCGGAGTTCGCCCGCTCTCGCACGTACCGGTCAGTAACTTGATCGGTCGTGACCAGTCGATACAGATCATCCGGGGCCGTCCAGGGCCTCGACTCGCGTACTCCGAGCCGCCGTACGGTCGTCAAGGCCGCGGCGGCCACCGCTGTGCTGGCCGGCCCGCTCGTCGCCGCCCTGCCGGCCCACGCCGCCCCGGGCGCCCCCGCCTTCCCGCACGGTGTCGCCTCCGGTGACCCGCTCCCCGACGGCGTCCTGCTGTGGACCCGGGTGACCCCCACCCCCGAGGCGGTGCCCGGCTCCGGACTCGGCCCCGACACCCAGGTCAGCTGGGTCGTCGCCAGGGACAAGGCGCTCACGAACGTCGTCGCCCGCGGTTCCACGGTCGCGAGGGCCGCCTCCGACCACACGGTGAAGGCCGACGTCCGCGGTCTGGCCCCGGCAACCGACTACTGGTTCGGCTTCTCGGCCGGCGGCACGGACTCCCCGGTGGCGCGCACCCGCACCGCGCCTGCGGCGGACGCGTCCGTGTCCGGGCTGCGCTTCGGTGTCGTCTCCTGCGCCGACTGGGAGGCGGGCTGGTTCTCGGCCTACCGCCACCTCGCGGCCCGCGGCGACCTGGACGCCTGGCTGCACCTCGGCGACTACATCTACGAGTACGAGTCGGGCGCGTACGCGGCCCGCGGGAAGGTCATACGCCCGCACGCGCCCGCCCACGAGATCCTCACCCTCGCCGACTACCGGATGAGGCACGCGAAGTACAAGACCGACCCGGACCTGCAGGCGCTGCACCACAAGGCGCCGGTCGTCGCGATCTGGGACGACCACGAGTTCGCCGACAACTCCTGGTCGGGCGGCGCGGTCAACCACACCGAGGGCGCCGAGGGCACCTGGACGGCCCGTCAGGCCGCCGCCAAGCAGGCCTACTTCGAGTGGATGCCGGTCCGTCCGGCGGTCGCCGGCACCACCTACCGCCGGCTGCGCTTCGGCAAGCTCGCCGACCTGTCCCTGCTGGACCTGCGCTCCTTCCGCTCCCAGCAGGCGGCCACGGCCAGCGGCTCCGTGGACGACCCGGACCGTACGATCACCGGGCGCGCCCAGCTCGACTGGCTGAAGGCCGGTCTGAAGGCCTCCGACACCAAGTGGCGGCTGGTCGGCAACTCGGTGATGATCTCGCCGTTCTCCTTCGGCTCCCTGTCCGCCGACCTGTTCAAGCCGCTCGCCAAGCTGCTCGGGCTGCCGCAGGAGGGGATCGCCACCAACACCGACCAGTGGGACGGCTACACCGACGACCGCCGCGAACTGCTCGGCCACCTGCGCGCCAACGCCATCGGCAACACCGTCTTCCTGACCGGTGACATCCACATGGCGTGGGCCAACGACGTGCCCTACGACGCGGGCACCTACCCGCTGTCCGCGTCGGCCGCCACCGAGTTCGTGGTCACCTCGGTCACCTCCGACAACCTCGACGACATCGTGAAGGTCCCCGAGGGCACCGTCTCCGCGATCGCCTCGCCGGTCATCCGGGCCGCCAACCGGCACGTCCACTGGGTCGACACCGACCGCCACGGCTACGGCGTCCTGGACATCACCGCCGCCCGCGCGCAGATGGACTACTACGTCCTGTCCGACCGCACGGACGCCGGCGCGACCTCCAACTGGGTGCGTTCGTACCGCACCCTCAGCGGTACGCAGAAGGTCGAGCGGACCTACGACCCGGTGTGACCGCTCACTCCAGAGTGCCGAGGAAGCCGAGCGCCACCCGCCAGGTGGCCTCGGCGGCCTCCTCGTCGTAGTCCGGCAGCTCGGGGTCGGTGTAGAGGTGACCGGCCCCGGGGTAGCGGTACACCTCGACGTCCGCGCCGGTCCGGCCCATCTGCAGGTACCAGGCGCTCAGCCAGTCGTCCGTCTCGAACGGGTCGGGCTCCGCCACGTGCAGCTGCACCGGCAGGTCCTCCGCCGTCGCGTTCGGCGCGATGTCGGACGTGCCGTGCAGGAGCAGCAGACCGCGCGCCTTGTCGTCGCCGAGGGCCAGGGTCTGCGCGATCGAGGCGCCCAGCGAGAAGCCCGCGTACACCAGTCCCCGCTCCGAGTACGGCGCGGCGGCCAGCACGGCCCGCTTCAGCAGCTCGTCCTTGCCGGTCCGCTCCTGGAACTCCATGCCCTCCTCGACGGTCCCGAAGGTGTGCCCCTCGAACAGATCCGGCGTCCACACCTGGTGCCCGGCCGCCCTCAACCGCTCCGCCGCGTCACGCACGGCAGGCGTCAGCCCATGGACCGAGTGGAAAAGCATGATGTTCATGCCCCCATGGTGCCAGCAGCCACCGACCTCAACCGCCAGCAACGGCCACTGAACAACCGCCACCGAAGCCCCGTGCAGCCGAACGCCCCCCAACGCCGAGCCACCGATGACGCGGGACCCGCACGGCAACGCCCCGACGGCGAGCCCCACGACGGGCCCGAACCCCCACAGCCCGGAACCCCGATGGTGGACCGCCGACCGCACGGAACCCATACGGCACGAGACCCCGACGACGCGGGACCCCAGCGGCGCGGGACCCCGACAGCGAGCCACCGACCACGCGGACCCCCCACGGCCCGGAACCCTGACGGCGAGCCACCGACCACGCGGAACCCCGCGGCGCGAGACCCCTACGGTGAGCCGCCGACGGCGCCGAACCCCCACGGCGCGGAACCTCGACGGTGAGCCGCCAACGGCGCCGAACCCCCACAGCCCGGAACCCCGATGGTGGACCGCCGACCGCACGGAACCCATACGGCACGAGACCCCGACGACGCGGGACCCCAGCGGCGCGGGACCCCAGCGGCGAGCCACCGACCACGCGGAACCCCCACGGCCCGGAACCCTGACGGCGAGCCACCGACCACGCGGAACCCCGCGGCGCGAGACCCCTACGGTGAGCCGCCGACGGCGCCGAACCCCCACGGCAAAGGTCCACTTCTCGGGAAACAGAAACGGGCGGGCGTGGGTGGGCAAAGACCGCTCAGCGCAAGCTCCGCACGTCGAGATGCCTCAGCACCCGATCCACGATCTCCGGATCCGCCCCCGGCTCATTCCGTGCGGCCAGCACCTCGTGCCGCGCCGCGCTCATCATCTCGGCCTGGATCCGCCGCACCTTCTTCAGCCGCCGGGCCCCCTGCCGGTACGCCTCCCGCCGCTCCTCCTCCGCCATGTCCGGGCTGATCCGGATCCCGATGTCGTACGCCCGCCGGAGCATCTGCTCCGACAGGTCCTCCGGCAGCTCCTCGACCTGTTCGATGTCCCGCAGCTTCTGCCGCGCGGCCTTCATCGCCCGTACGGCCAGCTCCTTCTCGAACTCCTTCTCCCGCGCCGAATCGGCCCGCACCCTCAGCCGCTTGACCAGCCAGGGCAGCGTCATCCCCTGGAGCACCAGCGTCACGGCGATCACCCCGAAGGCGATGAACACGATCTCGTTCCGGTCCGGGAAGGGCGACCCGTCCTCGGTGGTCAGCGGGATGGCGAGCGCCAGCGCCACCGAGGCCACCCCGCGCATCCCGGACCACCACATGACGACGGTCTCCCGCCAGCCGAGCGGGATCTCCTCCTCGTAGTCCCGGCTCGCGTGCATCCGCTTGGTCAGCCAGGTCGCGGGCAGCAGCCACAGCAGCCGTACAACGATGACGACGCCCGCGACCGCCGCCGAGTAGCCGAGCAGCGTGCCCCAGCGGCCCGGCGCCGCCGTGATCGCGTTGTGCAGTTCGAGCCCGATCAGGCCGAAGGCGACCCCGGTGACGAGCGTGTCGACGACGTCCCAGAAGGACTGCCCGGCCAGCCGGGTCAGCACGTCGTCCGCGTCGG
This sequence comes from Streptomyces sp. NPDC048297, assembly GCF_043201585.1. Lineage (NCBI taxonomy): Bacteria > Bacillati > Actinomycetota > Actinomycetes > Kitasatosporales > Streptomycetaceae > Streptomyces > Streptomyces sp. NPDC048297. The sequence continues at coordinate 39,558 of NZ_JBICZA010000030.1, read as the reverse complement.
TGGCGTACTGGGCGAGGAAGAGGGAGGCGGTGAGCACGGACAGGACACCGGAGCCGTGCAGCTCCTCGGCCAGCACGTAGGCGGCGTAGGGCACCAGCAGGGTCAGCCCGATCTGCAGGGTCGTGTCGCCGAGGAGGTCCAGCAGCCGGTTGGCACCCCAGCCCAGTACCAGCCCGACGACGACCGCCACCACGGCCGACAGCACCAGGTCGAGACCGGCCCGCCACACCGAGAACTCCCCGCTGACGGCCGCGGCGATCGCCACGTGGTAGAGCACGATCGCCGTGACGTCGTTGAAGAGCCCCTCGCCCTCCAGGATCGACACCAGCCGGCGCGGCAGCCCCAGCTGTCCGGCGACGGCGGTGACGGCCACCGGGTCGGGCGGGGCGATCAGCGCGCCCAGCGCCACCGCGGCGGCGACCGACAGTCCGGGCACCAACGCGTGGGCGGCGCCCGCCACACACAGTGTCGTCACGAACACCAGGGCGACGGCCAGCAGGAAGATGGGACGCCGGTTGGCCGCGAACTGCCGCCAGGAGGTGCGGCGCACGGCGGCGTAGAGCAGCGGCGGCAGCACCGCGGGCAGGATCAGCGCGGGCGGGATGTTCACGTTGGGGACGAAGTCGCTCACCGCGAGGACCCCGCCGAACAGGGTCATCAGCACCGGTGCCGGCAGCCCGAACCGGTCGCCGACCGGGACGCTCACCACGGCCCCGAGCAGCAGCAGGAACAACAGAGCCAACTGGTCCACGGCCGGCACTCCGGGAGTCGACGATCACACGGCGAGCCTCAAGGGTGCCATGTGATCCCCCTCATCGCCCCTGTGGAGCACTGCATAGCACTACAGTGCTCCACAGAGCACTGCATAGCACTGCAGAGCGCTAGAGAGCGCGCCGCATCGCCCGGTGCGGAATCCCGGCGTCCGGGAACTCCGGGCCGTAGGCCTCGTACCCGAGACGCTCGTAGAAGCCCAGGGCCTGGGTCTGCGCGTGCAGGTCCACGGCGGCCAGGCCGCGTGCGCGTGCCGCCTCCTCGATGGCGCGCACCAGGGCCGCGCCGACGCCGAGGCCGCGCGCCTCCCGGGCGACGGCCAGCCGCCCGAGGGAACCCACCGAGGCGTCCCCGCCGGTCTTCGCGGCGGCCGGTTCGCCGTGCAGCAGGCGCCCGGTGCCGAGCGGCACGCCGTCCTCGCGGACGGCCAGCACATGCACGGCCACCGCGTCGTACGCGTCGTACTCGATGTCCTCCGGGACGTCCTGCTCGACGACGAAGACCGCCTTGCGCACCGCGAAGCAGGCCTCGCGGTCGGCGGGGTCCTCGGCGGTCCGGACGGTGTACGGCACGCTCACGCCCACGTCTCCTCACGGACCTGGTCGAGGGCCTTGCGCAGATCCTCGGGGTACTCGCTCTCGAACTCCACCCACTGCCCGTCCCCCGGGTGCTCGAAGCCGAGCCGGACGGCGTGCAGCCACTGGCGGTGCAGCCGCAGCCGCTTGGCGAGGGTCGGATCGGCACCGTAGGTCAGGTCGCCGACGCAGGGGTGACGGTGGGCGGACATGTGCACGCGGATCTGGTGGGTGCGGCCGGTCTCCAGCTTCACGTCGAGCAGGGAGGCGGCGCGGAAGGCCTCGATGAGGTCGTAGTGGGTCACGGAGGGCTTGCCCTCGGCCGTGACCGCCCACTTGTAGTCGTGCTGGGGGTGGCGGCCGATGGGCGCGTCGATCGTGCCGCTCGTCGGGTCCGGGTGGCCCTGGACCAGGGTGTGGTAGCGCTTGTCGACCGTGCGCTCCTTGAACTGGCGCTTGAGCGAGGTGTACGCCCGCTCCGACTTGGCGACCACCATCAGGCCGGAGGTGCCGACGTCGAGGCGGTGCACGATGCCCTGGCGCTCGGCGGCACCGGAGGTGGAGATCCGGTAGCCGGCGGCGGCGAGACCGCCGATCACGGTCGGTCCGTTCCAGCCCGGCGAGGGGTGCGCGGCCACGCCGACGGGCTTGACGATCACGACCACGTCGTCGTCGTCGTGCACGATGTCCATGCCCTCGACCGGCTCGGCGACCACCTGCACCGGCGCGGGCGCCTGCGGCATCTCGACCTCGAGCCAGGCACCGCCCCGCACCCGCTCGGACTTGCCGACCACCGCGCCGTCGACCTGGACCTTGCCGGCCGCGGCCAGCTCCGCCGCCTTCGTGCGGGAGAAGCCGAACATGCGCGAGATGGCGGCGTCGACGCGCTCGCCCTCCAGGCCGTCGGGCACGGGCAGGGTACGGATCTCGGGAATCGTGCTCACCCGTCGAGTATGCCGGACGGGACGCAGAGCACCGGACGAGCCTGTGGACAACCGCCCGCCGGCACCGGTGCCTCAGGCCTTGTGGACCGTGCCGTCCGGGTCCAGGCCGCGGAAGGACAGCAGCACGATCAGGATGCCGCCGCACACGATGGCCGAGTCGGCCAGATTGAACACCGCGAAGCCCTTGGGCGCGATGAAGTCCACGACCTCGCCCTCGAAGATCCCCGGCCACCGGAAGATCCGGTCGGTGAGGTTGCCGAGCGCGCCGCCGAGCAGCAGGCCGAGCGCGATCGCCCAGGGCAGGCTGTAGAGCTTGCGGGCCAGGCGGATGATCACCACGATCACGGCGGCCGCGATCATCGTGAAGATGACCGTGAAGGCCGCGCCGAAGCCGAAGGCCGCGCCGGGGTTGCGGATGGCGTGCAGTTCCAGCAGGTCCCCGATCAGCTGGACCGGCGCGTGGTGCTCCAGCTTCGCGACCACGAGCATCTTGCTGACCAGGTCGAGGGCGTACGCGAACACGGCCACGGCGAACAGCACACCGATCCGGCGCCCGCGCCCGGCCGACCGCTGCGCGGCGGCGTCCTGCTCGCCCGCGCCGGGCTCGCCGGACGCACCGGGCTCGTCGGACGCGCCGCGACCGGCGGACGCCTGCGCCCCCGCCTCCGCCCGCGCCACGCGCTCGTCGCTGTCGTCCGGAGTGTCCGGCGTACCGATGATGCGCTCCGCCTCTGCCACGTGAGTCCCTCAACCTAGGTGCCTGACTGAGGACGAGACTACGGCACGCCTGCGCGGACCCCCCTGCTCAGGACCGGCGTTCCTGCTTCTGCTTGCACTCCACGCACAGGGTGGCCCTGGGGAACGCCTGCATGCGGGCCTTGCCGATGGGGTTGCCGCAGTTCTCGCACAGGCCGTAGGTGCCCGCCTCCAGCCTTTCCAGGGCGCGTTCGGTCTGGATCACCATCTCGCGCGCGTTGGCGGCCAGGGCCATCTCGTGCTCACGCGTGATGTTCTTGGTCCCGGTGTCGGCCTGGTCGTCGCCGGCGCCGTCCCCGGAGTCCCGCATCAGGCCCACGAGGGACGCCTCGGAGGAGCTGATCTCGTTCTTCAGCCGCTCCGCCTCGGCCAGCAGCTCCGCGCGGGCCTCCTCGACCTCCTCGGGGGTCCAGGGATCCTCACCGGGGCGCACCGCCAGCTCGCCGGGCTCCACCGCGACGCCCCGTGCCTTGGGGACGGCGGTCTGCGCCGCCGCGGCCGTGCCAGGAGTCTTCTTCGCAACCACCGTCGTGGCTCCCGTCTGCTTCGCGGCCCGCGCCGCGCCCGCTCTCTTGGCCGTGCTCTTCGCGGCCTTCACGTCCGTGCCCTGCGCCTTCGCGCCGGTGGGGACTCCCTCGGCGACCGCCTTCCTCGGCGCGGCCGTCTTCCCGGCGGCCTTCTTGGCGGCCGTCTTCTTCGCAGCCGCCTTCCCGGAGGCCTTCTCCTCGGGCGTCACCTCCTCCACAGCCGCTGTCCCGTCCTCCACAGCCGCTTTCCCGGCCGGTCCCGTCTTCTCGGCGGCAGGAGACTTCGCGGCAGCCTTACTGGCCGCGGTCTTCCGCACAGCCGCCTTCTTGGCGGCAGGCTTCTCGACCTCGCCCTTCTTGGCCGCATGCCTCTCCTCGCCCACCGACTCCTTCGCGCCCGCCTTCTTGCCGACGGCCTTCTTGGCAGCGGCTTTCCTGGCGGTGGCCTTCTTGGCGGTGGCCTTCTCGACCCCGGTCTTCTCGACCCCGGTAGGTTCGACCCCGGTAGGTTCGACCCCGGTCTTCCCGGCCGCCGCCTTCCGCACGGGAGGATCCGTGTCCATCGCGGCCGGGGTCCGGCCGGAGGGAGCCTTCGCCGGTTCGGCGGACGCCGTCCGGAGGGTCTTCACCGGCCCGGCGCGGCCGGCCGCAGCCGTACGCGCGCGCGTGCTCTTCTTGCCGTCGGCGCCCTTGGTCTCGCCGCCGGAGGCTGCTGCCGTACCACCAGGGGCGGCCGCGCCTGTGGCCCGGCCGGTCGCCGGCTGCTGTACGGCGGTCTTCTTCACCACCATGGCCGCGGCCCCTTCACATATTGTGATCTTGCACGCGAATCGTGCTGGGACGATAAATCGACTTCAGTCCCGCGGCAACGGGGCACGCCGCCCGATTCGCCTGCCCCGCACCCCCCGAGCAGCAGACCTGCATGCGTTGTGCCCAGCTCCTCGCCGGGTAATCCGCCCGAGCCGCACGCGCCCGGCCGGCGGGCGCCCGCCCCCTCGCCATTCGGGTCACCCGCCGCCCCGCGACCGTCACCGCCCGTACCGCGCGAAATACGGTCGGCCGCTGTCCGTGCGGCGCCGTACACTGGCCGGAGCGAAAAGCGTGGATGGGGACGAGTAGCGGCGTACGCAGCCCAGAGCGACCCGGGGACGGTGTGAGCCCGGGGGCGAGCGCGACGTGAAGATCACCCCGGAGCCGCCGGAAGAAGCCGTGGACAGCGGATGAGGGTTCGCCCCGTCAGCCGGCCAGGGCCGTAGAACCGGCTTCGCAACCCCAATGAGGGGGCTCACCGGCGTGTACGGCGCGGCGGGGGGCCAAGGAGGGTGGTACCGCGGGAGCGCGCCGCACACGGCGTCCAGGATCGAAGGCTCTCGTCCCTCCGACGGAAGGCAGCAAGTCCGTTGGAGGATGCTCGCAGATGACAGCGCCGACGTACCGCCAGGTGCCCGCTCAGGTCGACCTGCCCGCTCTTGAGCACTCCGTGCTCGACTTCTGGCGCGACCAGAAGATCTTCGCCAAGAGCCTGGAGCAGTCCGAGGGCCGCCCCGAGTGGGTGTTCTACGAAGGCCCGCCGACCGCCAACGGCATGCCCGGCGCCCACCACATCGAGGCGCGCGTCTTCAAGGACGTCTTCCCCCGCTTCCGCACCATGCGCGGCTACCACGTGGGCCGCAAGGCCGGCTGGGACTGCCACGGCCTGCCGGTGGAGCTGGCGGTCGAGAAGGAGCTGGGCTTCTCCGGCAAGCAGGACATCGAGGCGTACGGCATCGCCGCGTTCAACGACAAGTGCCGCGCGTCGGTGACCCGGCACACGGACGCCTTCGCCGACCTGACGACCCGCATGGGCTACTGGGTCGACCTGGACGACGCCTACCGCACGATGGACCCCGAGTACATCGAGTCGGTCTGGTGGTCGCTGAAGGAGATCTTCGGCAAGGGCCTGCTGGTCCAGGACCACCGCGTCGCCCCCTGGTGCCCGCGCTGCGGCACCGGCCTGTCGGACCACGAGCTGGCGCAGGGCTACGAGACGGTCGTCGACCCGTCCGTCTACGTCCGCTTCCCGCTGACCTCCGGTCCGCTCGCCGGCGAGGCCTCGCTCCTGGTGTGGACGACGACCCCGTGGACCCTGGTGTCCAACACGGCGGTCGCCGCGCACCCGGACGTCACCTACGTCGTCGCCACCGACGGCCAGGAGAAGATCGTCGTCGCCGAGCCGCTGGTCGCCAAGGCGCTCGGCGAGGACTGGGAGACCACCGGGCAGTCCTTCACCGGCGCCGAGATGGAGCGCTGGACGTACCAGCGTCCCTTCGAGCTGGTCGAGTTCCCGGAGCCGGCGCACTTCGTGGTGAACGCCGACTACGTCACCACCGAGGACGGTACGGGTCTGGTCCACCAGGCCCCGGCCTTCGGTGAGGACGACCTCAAGGTCTGCCGCGCCTACGGCCTGCCGGTCGTGAACCCGGTCCGCCCGGACGGCACCTTCGAGGCGGACGTCCCGCTGGTCGGCGGCGTCTTCTTCAAGAAGGCGGACGAACAGCTCACCGAGGACCTCAAGCAGCGCGGCCTGCTCTTCCGGCACCTGCCCTACGAGCACAGCTACCCGCACTGCTGGCGCTGCCACACCGCGCTGCTCTACTACGCGCAGCCCTCCTGGTACATCCGCACCACGGCCGTCAAGGACCGGCTGCTCTCGGAGAACGAGAAGACCAACTGGTTCCCGGAGACCGTCAAGCACGGCCGCTTCGGCGACTGGCTGAGCAACAACATCGACTGGGCGCTGTCCCGCAACCGCTACTGGGGCACCCCGCTGCCGATCTGGGCCTGCGAGGACGACCACCTCACGGTCGTCGGCTCGCGCGCGGAGCTGACCGAGCTGACCGGCACCGACCAGTCGGACCTGGACCCGCACCGCCCCTACATCGACGAGGTCACCTTCGCCTGCCGGCACGACGGCTGCGGGAAGACGGCCACGCGCGTGCCCGAGGTCATCGACGCCTGGTACGACTCGGGTTCGATGCCGTTCGCGCAGTGGGGCTACCCGTACAAGAACAAGGAGCTGTTCGAGAGCCGGTACCCGGCGCAGTTCATCTCCGAGGCGATCGACCAGACCCGCGGCTGGTTCTACACGCTGATGGCCGTCGGCACGCTCGTCTTCGACAGGTCGTCGTACGAGAACGTCGTCTGCCTGGGCCACATCCTCGCCGAGGACGGCCGCAAGATGTCCAAGCACCTGGGCAACATCCTGCAGCCGATCCCGCTCATGGACCAGCACGGCGCGGACGCGGTGCGCTGGTTCATGGCGGCCGGCGGCTCCCCGTGGGCGGCCCGCCGGGTCGGCCACGGCACCATCCAGGAGGTCGTCCGCAAGACGCTCCTCACGTACTGGAACACGGTGGCCTTCCAGGCGCTCTACGCCCGTACGTCGAACTGGGCGCCGTCCGCGGCCGACCCGGCCCCGGCCGAGCGCCCGCTGATCGACCGCTGGCTGCTGTCCGAACTCCACGCGCTCACCGACCAGGTGACCCAGGCCCTTGAGGCGTACGACACCCAGCGCGCCGGCAAGCTGCTGTCCGCGTTCGTCGACGACCTCTCGAACTGGTACGTGCGCCGCTCGCGCCGCCGGTTCTGGCAGGGCGACAAGGCCGCGCTGCGCACGCTGCACGAGGTGCTGGAGACGGTCACCAGGCTGATGGCCCCGATCACCCCGTTCATCACCGAGCGGGTGTGGCAGGACCTGGTCGTGCCGGTGACCCCGGGCGCGCCGGAGTCGGTGCACCTGGCGTCGTGGCCGCAGACGGACCTGTCCGCGATCGACCCGGAGCTGTCCAAGCAGATGGTCCTGGTCCGCCGGCTGGTGGAGCTGGGCCGTGCCACGCGCGCGGAGTCGGGTGTCAAGACGCGTCAGCCGCTGTCGCGCGCGCTGGTCGCGGCGGCCGGCTTCGAGTCCCTCGACCGCGAGCTGCACGCGCAGATCACCGAGGAGCTGAACGTCTCCTCGCTGGCGTCGCTCTCCGAGGTGGGCGGCTCCCTGGTGGACACCACCGCCAAGGCCAACTTCCGTGCCCTGGGCAAGCGGTTCGGCAAGCGGGTGCAGGACGTGGCGAAGGCCGTCGCCGCGGCCGACGCCGCCGCGCTCTCCCTCGCCCTGCGCGAGGGCACGGCGTCGGTGGAGGTCGACGGTGAGACGGTGACCCTCGCCCCGGACGAGGTGATCATCACCGAGACCCCGCGCGAGGGCTGGTCGGTGGCCTCCGACTCGGGTGCCACGGTCGCCCTCGACCTGGAGATCACCGAGGAGCTGCGGCAGGCGGGCCTGGCCCGTGACGCGATCCGGCTGATCCAGGAGGCCCGCAAGAACAGCGGCCTGGACGTCGCCGACCGGATCGCCCTGCGCTGGACGTCGACGGACCCGGCGGTCCTCGCGGCCCTCGCCGAGCACACGGCCCTGATCTCCGACGAGGTCCTCGCGACCGACTTCGCCCAGGGCGAGGCGGACGGGTCGTACGGCGAGCCGTTCACCGACGAGGGCCTGTCCCTCACGTTCCGCCTGCGCAAGGCGTAAGCGCCGGCCGTCCGGCAAGGGCCCGGTCTCCGCGCGGAGGCCGGGCCCTTCCGCGTCCCGCGGGCCGGCCACCCGGCTCCCTCGGCCAGGCTTCTCGACCCCGCACCCCCAGCCCGTCGACTGAGCCCATCGACTCAGCCCGTCGGCTTAGCCCATCGACTCAATGCGTCGACGCAGTACGTCAGTTCCCTGTGTCAACACGCGTAAAAAGGGCGGGCCCCCGGACCGAAGTCCGGGGGCCCGCCCTGGGCGCTGCCGACGCCTGTGGCGCTACTGGCCGTATGCGGCCGTCAGTTGTCGTCCTCGTCGATCAGGAACCCACGCATCGGCGAGGGGGCCTGGCCCATCGGGGACGGACCCTGCGGGCGGACCGGAGCCATCGGCTGGGTCATGGCCGGGGTCATCTGCTGCTGGCCGCCGTAGGACGGGGCGGACGGCGCCGGGGCACCACCCATCGTCTGGTTGCCGCCGTAGGACGGGGCGCTCGCGCCGGCCGGAGCCATGGAGGGCGCCGGGGACGGCGGCAGGGACGCGGCGGCCGGGGTGCGCGGCGGGGCCAGGGAGTCGTCGGCCTGGGTCTCCAGCTGACGCAGCTGGGACTCGAGGTACGACTTCAGGCGCGTGCGGTACTCGCGCTCGAAGCCGCGCAGGTCCTCGACCTTGCGCTCCAGCGTGGCGCGGGCGGACTCCAGGGAGCCCATCGCGACGCGGTGCTTCTCCTGCGCGTCCCGCTCCAGGGCGTCGGCCTTGGCACGGGCGTCACGCTCCAGACCCTCGGCGCGGCTGCGGGCCTCGCCGACGATCTTGTTGGCCTCGGAACGGGCCTCGGCGATCGCCTGGTCGGCGGTCTGCTGGGCCAGCGAGAGGACGCGGGCGGCGCTGTCGCCACCGGGGCCCTGACCGGGGCCGCCCATCGGACCGCCCATCGGACCGCCCATGGGGCCGCCCATCTGCTGCATGGGCGGCTGACCACCCATGGGGCCCGGACCCATCGGACCCTGGCCCATCGGACCCTGGCCCATCGGACCCTGGCCCATCGGGCCGGGACCCTGCGGGCCGCCCTGACCGCCGGGACCGGCGGGCAGCTGCGGGGCGCCGCTCGGCAGCTGCGGGGGGCCACCCATGGGGCCACCCATCTGCTGCTGCGGCGGGCCCGATATGCCGGCGGGCACCGGAGCGCCGGGACCTCGCATGCCCTGCTGCGGCATGCCCTGCTGCGGCATGCCCTGGTGGGGCATCCCCTGCTGCGGCATCCCCTGCTGAGGCATCCCCTGCTGCTGGTCCTGCGGGTCGGGACCCTTGCGCATGTTCTGCTGGTTCTGGGCAGCGGCGCGCGTGGCAGCGGCCAGCTTGGCGCGCAGGTCCTCGTTCTCGCGGAGCAGTCGGGTCAACTCGGCTTCGACCTCGTCGAGGAAGGCATCGACCTCGTCCTCGTCATAGCCTTCTCGGAGGCGGACGGTCGTGAACTGCTTGTTCCGCACGTCCTCGGGGGTCAACGGCATCTCTTCACCTCAACGTAGTCATCGGCAGTCGGCAAGACCGTATCGTCCACTCTCATCACACGAAGCTCCGTGCCACGGAGATGAGGATGTAGACGATGATCATCAGTACGAAGAAGGACAGGTCGAGCGCCACGCCCCCGAGACGCAGCGGCGGAATGAACCGCCGCAGAAGCTTCAGCGGTGGATCGGTGACAGTGTAGGTGGCCTCCAGTACGACCACCATCGCCTTGCCGGGTTGCCACGAGCGGGCGAACTGGAACACGTAGTCCATGACCAGCCGGAAGATGAGCACGACGAGAAACACCATCAGCGCGATGTAGATCACCTGCGCGAACACGCTCATGGTCTGTGTTTCCCTCTCCCCTGTTCCGTACTTTCCACCGGTCGTGCGTCTCAGCTCTGGTTGAAGAACCCGCCCTCTGCGATGCGGGCCTTGTCCTCCGCCGTGACATCGACGTTAGCAGGAGACAACAGGAATACCTTCTGCGTCACCCGCTCGATGCTGCCGTGAAGACCAAACACCAAACCAGCCGCAAAGTCGACAAGTCGCTTCGCATCTGTGTCATCCATCTCAGTCAGATTCATGATCACCGGGGTGCCCTCACGGAAGTGTTCCCCGATGGTACGGGCCTCGTTGTACGTCCGCGGGTGAAGTGTGGTGATCCGGTAAGGCTCTCGTTCCGACACGACCTTGGGCATGATCACCGGTGCGTTCTTCTCCAGGGACTGACGTTCTTGTGTGATGGACGCCACGGGCGCGATGCGCGCCGGACGTCCGGATTCCGCCGCGAGCGAAGCCGACCGGGCCACCGGCTCGCGCTGCGCGGGCGGTTGCACGATTCGCACCTCTTCGCCCCTTTGGGGCTGATGTGCACTGTGTGATTGATGTGACGATTCATGCCGTCGATGGTCCCGCTCCGGCTCCGGGTCCAACTCGGGTTCGAAGTCGTCGTCGGGGTCGAATCCGCGGCCGTCGTACCCATCGTCCTCCACGAGGCCGAGGTAGACCGCCATCTTGCGCATCGCGCCGGCCATGCTCCGAGTCCTCCGCTCTGTGGTGGATCGGCTGACGACTGCCAAGTGCCCGCGATCCACGTGGTCGTTGCGCCACCTTCGGCGGCATTGACCATATTTTCTGCTGTGGTCCGACTTCCTGGCGACGTTACCCGAGCCTGGGGCGGACTCCGAGTACCGCAGTGCCGACGCGCACATGTGTCGCCCCGGCCGCAACGGCCTGCTCGAGATCCGCACTCATCCCTGCCGACACCATGGTTGCAGCCGGATGAGCGCGGCGCAGGTCGGTCGACAAATCCATGAGCCCTTCGAACGCCGCCTGTTCGCGTCCCGCGTACTCGCCGGTGAGCGGAGCGACGGTCATCAGTCCGTCGAGCCGCAGTCCGGGCGCCTCGGCGATGAGGTCGGCCAACTCTTCGATTCCGCCCGGCGCCACGCCCCCGCGCTCACCGCGCCCGCTCACGCCGGCGTCGAGCGCGACCTGGACGAGACAGCCCACTTCGCGCTCCGCCCGCACGGCCTCCTTCGACAGCGCCGAGACGAGCCGGGCGCGATCGACGGACTGCACGAAATCGGCGTAACCGACCACAGAACGGACCTTGTTGGTCTGCAACTGGCCCACGAAATGCCACTTCAAGGGCAGATCCGCACAAGCCGCGGCCTTGGGCGCCGCATCCTGGTCCCGGTTCTCGGCGACATGACGCGCACCGAGTTCCGACAGGATCCGCACATCGCTCGCCGGGTAGGTCTTGGTGACCACGATGAGGGTCACTTCCTCCCGCTTGCGCCCCGCCGCCACACACGCGGCGGTGATGCGCTCCTCCACTCTCGCCAGATTCGCGGCGAGTTCGGTCTTACGGTCCGTCATGTCCCATCAGTCCAGCCAGACATAGCTCGCGAGCCGCCCCGTGGTGCGGTCGCGGCGGTACGAGAAGTGATCATCCGACTCCAGCGTGCACACCGGCGACTGCGCCCGGTCGCGCACCCCGAGCCGGTCGAGCTGCGCGTGCACTCCGGCGCCCACGTCGACCGCGGGTGTACCCCAGCTCGTTTCGGCGTGCGCCGCCGGTTCGGCGGCGGCGACGTCGGCGCGCATCCGCTCCGGCACCTCGTAGCACCGGCCGCAGACGGCCGGTCCGGTGCGGGCGACGATCCGGGCCGGTTCGGCGCCGAGTTCGGACATGGCCCGGACGGCGGCGGGGACGACCCCCGCGACCATCCCGGGCCGGCCCGCGTGGGCCGCGGCGACGACTCCCGCGACGGGGTCCGCCAGCAGTACCGGCACACAGTCCGCGGTGAGGACGGCGAGGGCGAGCCCGCGGCGGGCGGTGACGATCGCGTCGACCTGCGGCACCGGGCGCTCCCCCCAGGGCGCGTCCACCACGGCGACGTCGGCGCCGTGCACCTGGTTCATCCAGACCACCCGCGCCGGGTCGACGCCCAGCGACGTGGCCGCGAGTTCCCGGTTGGCGCGTACGGCGTCGGGGTCGTCGCCGACGGCTCCACCGAGGTTGAGCCCCTCATACGGAGCGGCGCTCACCCCGCCCCACCGGTCGGTGAAGGCGAAGTGCGCGCCGCTCACGCTCTCGCGCAGTCCTATCACTTCAGGAAGTCCGGGACATCCAGTTCCTCGGCCGCGCTGTCCGCGTAGGTCCGGGGTGCCGGGGTGACCGGCGGGGCGACCGGGATGTCGGCCACCGGCTCGGGCGCCGGCTCCGGGTCCTCCTTCGGGGTCACGCTGCCGAGCGAGCCGAAGGACGAGACCGGCTGCTGGTGGCGGGCCGGGGCCGGCTCCTCGCGCCGCGGCGGGTTGGAGGCGGAGGCCGAGCCGAGGACGTTGTCCCGGCGGGACGGCGGCTGGCCGCCGTCGAAGCCGGCCGCGATCACGGTGACCCGGACCTCGTCGCCGAGGGCGTCGTCGATGACCGCGCCGAAGATGATGTTGGCCTCGGGGTGGGCGGCCTCGCTGACCAGCTGGGCCGCCTCGTTGATCTCGAACAGGCCGAGGTCGGAGCCGCCGGAGATGGACAGCAGCACACCGCGGGCGCCGTCGATGGACGCCTCCAGCAGCGGCGAGGAGATCGCCATCTCGGCGGCGGCCACCGCGCGGTCGTCGCCGCGGGCCGAGCCGATGCCCATGAGGGCCGAACCGGCCTCGGACATGACCGACTTGACGTCGGCGAAGTCGAGGTTGATCAGGCCGGGGGTGGTGATGAGGTCGGTGATGCCCTGGACACCGGAGAGCAGGACCTGGTCGGCCGACTTGAAGGCGTCGAGGACCGAGACCTGGCGGTCCGAGATGGACAGCAGCCGGTCGTTGGGGATGACGATGAGGGTGTCGACCTCTTCGCGCAGCTCCGCGATGCCGTCCTCGGCCTGGTTCGCGCGGCGCCGTCCCTCGAAGGTGAACGGGCGCGTCACCACGCCGATGGTCAGGGCGCCCAGCGAGCGGGCGATGTTGGCCACGACCGGCGCGCCGCCGGTGCCGGTGCCGCCGCCTTCACCGGCGGTCACGAAGACCATGTCGGCCCCCTTGAGGACCTCCTCGATCTCCTCGCGGTGATCCTCGGCGGCCTTGCGGCCCACTGCCGGATTGGCGCCGGCGCCGAGCCCTCGGGTGAGTTCACGGCCGACGTCGAGCTTGACGTCGGCGTCGCTCATCAACAGCGCCTGTGCGTCGGTGTTGATGGCGATGAACTCGACACCCTTGAGACCGACCTCGATCATCCGGTTGATGGCATTGACACCACCGCCGCCGACACCGATGACCTTGATGACTGCGAGGTAGTTCTGCGGTGCTGCCACGTCGAAGGCCTCTCGCCTCGAATTACGTCGCCGCCTCCGCGCGGTTGCCCGCGCCGGGACGGCAGATGCCGAATGGGACGGTCCGAACGCCGACCCGAACCCTAACGCTGAAGTTTAGGGTTACCAGTGTGCCTGTTCCTTGGACTCTTCCGAACAGGACACTAAGTCGACAAGTGGCGCCCGTTCAACGAACACGCCGAACCTCCCGTTTTTCTTTTCACCCTATGTGATCAGCCGTAGCAGTGCCCAACCAGGGTGCTGGCCTGCGCTGATGTGCGTCAACTCGCCGCTGACGCAGGGGCGGTGGGAACGCTGACGTCGAAGTGCCGTGCGCCGGGAGCTGCTTTCATGAGAGCGGTGAGGGCCAGCGCCTTGGCCCGGCCGTCCTCGCTGCTCCCCCACGCCACCGTGCGGCCGTCGGCCAGCCTCAGCGAGATGGCGTCGTAGGAACGGACTTGGACACTCCGGGTGTCCTTCGCCACCGGGGCCGGCACATCGCCCGCGACCTTGACGGCCTCGCGCACCAGCCGGTCGGTCCCGAAGCGCCGGAGACTGGCGGCGCCCGAACCCGACCGCGACGCGGTCAATTCCAGTGCCGGCACGCTTTTCGGCGCCCGGGAAACCGTAGCGAAACGGACACCGTTCTTGTCGACTTCGACAAAGTTCCCGGCTTTTCGGACAAGGAGGACCGGAGTGCGCTCGGTCACTTTCAGGCCGATCGCATGGGGCCAGGACCGGACGACATCAACGGTGTCAATTCGGGGCAATTTCTGGCGAAGTCGGGCTTCGATCGCGTCGGTGTCCACGGAGACCAGCGGTGCCCCGAGCGGCACGGAGGCGGCCGAGCGCACCTCGTCCGGGGTCAGCACCTCGGTGCCGGAGACCGGGACGCGCTCCACGCGCAGCCACTCACTGCCGTACAACACCCAGGTGGTACCGGCGCCGAGAAGGACGAGGGCCACGGCCAGGACGACGACCGTACGACGGTGCGGCCGCCTCAACCCGCGGGCGGGCGGCGGGCCGGACGACTCCTGCTGGCGTTCACCGCGCTCGGCGGTCGTCGGTCCGGCCACGCTTACTACCCTTTCGTCATACGGTCCTAACGGCGCGAGGCGATCGCCTCGTACACCATGCCGACGAGCAGCTCGTCGGCGTCCCGGCGGCCGAACTCGCTTGCCGCGCGGGACATCTCGTACAGCCGGTGCGGGTCGGCGAGCACGGGCAGCACGTTCTGCTGGACCCACTCGGGCGTGAGTTCCGCGTCGTCGACAAGGAGTCCACCGCCCGCCTTGACCACCGGCTGGGCGTTCAGCCGCTGTTCGCCGTTGCCGATGGGCAGCGGGACGTAGGCGGCCGGCAGTCCGACGGCGGAGAGTTCGGCGACGGTCATCGCGCCCGCGCGGCAGAGCATCATGTCGGCAGCGGCGTACGCGAGGTCCATCCGGTCCAGGTAACTTACCGGGATGTAGGGGGGCATGCCCGGCATCTGGTGGACCTGCGGCAGTTCGTTCTTCGGGCCGACCGCGTGCAGGATCTGGATGCCTGCCTGCTGGAGCCAGGGCGCGACCTGCTGGACGACCTCGTTGAGCCGGCGGGCGCCCTGCGAGCCGCCGGTGACGAGCAGCGTGGGCAGGTTCGGGTCGAGGCCGAACATGTGGCGGGCCTCGGGGCGGGCCGCGGCGCGGTCCAGGGTGGCGATGGAGCGGCGCAGCGGGATGCCGATGTAGCGCGCGTCGCGCAGCTTGCTGTCCGGGGTGGAGACGGCGACCCGGGCCGCGTACCGCGAGCCGATCTTGTTGGCCAGACCGGGGCGGGCGTTGGCCTCGTGGATCACGATGGGCACCCCGAGGCGCTTGGCCGCGAGGTAGCCGGGCAGGGCGACGTAGCCGCCGAAGCCGACCACGCAGTCGGCCTTGGTGCGCTCCAGGACCTGCTCTGCGGCCTTGATCGTGCCGCGCAGCCGGCCCGGGACGGTGATCAGCTCGGGCGTGGGCTTGCGGGGCAGCGGGACCGCCGGGATCAGCGCCAGCTCATAGCCGCGCTCCGGGACGAGCCTGGTCTCCAGGCCGCGCTCCGTGCCCAGGGCCGTGATCCCCACGGTCGGATCCTGCCTGCGCAGGGCGTCCGCGAGGGCGAGCGCGGGCTCGATGTGGCCCGCGGTACCCCCGCCGGCGAGTACGACATGCACCGAAATTCACCGCTCTCCGGACGGGCGCGCCACCGAGGCGCGCCGTCGCATCGTGTTCCATCTCCGGGACCCCGAAGGTCCCCCGGCACCCCGCTTTCTACCAAAGCGAGGTTGCCGCATCGCAAGCGCCGCCCGCGCAGCGGGCTCGTCGCGTGCGAAGGCGATCAGCAGCCCGATGGCGAACATGGTCGGCAGCAGGGCGGACCCTCCGTAGGAGAACAGCGGGAGCGGGACACCGGCGATCGGCAACAGGCCGAGCACCGCACCGATGTTGATCACCGCCTGGGCGGTGATCCAGGTGGTCACGCCTCCCGCGGCGTACCTCACGAAGGGGTCCTCCGTGCATCCGGCCACGCGGATACCCGCATAGCCTAGAGCCGCGAACAGGGCGAGCACCGACAGCGTCCCCGCGAGACCCAGTTCCTCACCGGTGACCGCGAAGATGAAGTCGGTGTGGGCTTCCGGGAGTTGGCCCCATTTTTCCACACTCGCACCGAGTCCGGATCCGAAGAGTCCGCCGGAGGCGAGGGCGTAGATCCCGTGCACGGCCTGCCAGCAGTCGGCGACGCCGGACTGAGGTTCGGTGGCGCCGATGCAGGCGAGCCGGGCCATCCGGTTGGGGCTGGTCTTGATGAGGATCACACCGATCGCGCCCGCGATCGACAGCACGGCGACGAAGAGCCGGGTGGGCGCTCCCGCGAGCCACAGCAGGCCGAACAGGATCGCGGTGAGGATGATCGCGGTGCCCATGTCGCCGCCGAGCATGATCAGCCCGAGCAGCAGGAAGGCGACCGGGACGAGCGGCACCAGCATGTGCTTCCACTGGGTCAGCAGCTTCTTCTCCTGCTTGCGCGCGATCAGGTCCGCGCCCCACAGGACCAGGGCGAGCTTGCCGAACTCGCTGGGCTGGATCTGGAAGGAGCCGCCGAGGGAGATCCAGTTCTGGTTGCCGTTGACCGACATCCCTATCCCGGGCACCTGCACCAGGGCCATCAGGAAGACCGCGCCGGCCAGGATCGGGTAGGCCAGCGCCCGGTGCAGCTTCACCGGCATGCGGGCGGCGGCGAACATCAGGGCGCCGCCGATGAGCGCGGCGAGGAACTGCTTGCGGAAGAAGTACGAACCGGGCAGTGACAGCTGCAGCGCGGTGATCTGGGAGGCCGAGTAGACCATCACCAGGCCCAGCACGGTGATGAGCAGGCTGCCGCCGAGGATCAGGTAGTAGGCGGTCAGCGGGCGGTCCCAGGCCTTGTGCGCGCGGGTGTGGAGCCGCCACAGGGGGGCGACGAGCCTGCGCAGGGGGGTGTCGCGCGGCGGGCGGGGGGTCACTGGGCGGCGGGCCGCCCGCTGCACGGGCGGCCCGCCGGTACGGCTACCGGGCATCAGCGCCTCCACTGAACGTCGGCCGTCCCACGCGTCCCTCCCAAGATCCGCCCGGCGGGCGGCCGGGGTCAGGCGCCGAGTTCGCGGACCGCCGCCGCGAACGCGTCACCGCGCTGGTTGTAGTTGGTGAACATGTCCATCGAGGCACAGGCCGGGGCCAGGAGCACCGTGTCGCCGGGCCGCGCGAGCTTCTTCGCCTCCGTCACCGCCTGGAGCATCGCCCCAGTGTCGGTCCGGTCGAGGTCGACGACGGGTACTTCCGGGGCGTGTCGCGCGAGGGCCTCGCGGATCAGCGCGCGGTCGGCGCCGATCAGGACCGCCCCGCGAAGCCGCTTCGCCGACGCGGCGACCAGCTCGTCGAAGACGGCGCCCTTCGCCAGACCGCCCGCAATCCATACGATCGACTCATATGCCGCCAACGAGGCTTCCGCGGCATGGGTGTTGGTGGCCTTGGAGTCGTCCACGTAGGCCACCTCGTCGATGTCCGCGACGTGGGCGATGCGGTGGGCGTCGGGCCTAAAGGCCCGCAGACCGTCACGGACGGCCGTGGCGGGCACCCCGAAGGAACGCGCGAGGGCCGCCGCGGCAAGGGCGTTGGCGATGTTGTGCGGTGCCGGCGGGTTGACGTCGCCGACCTCGGCCAGCTCCTGCGCGTTCTTGTGCCGGTTCTCCACGAAGGCGCGGTCGACCAGGATGCCGTCCACGACGCCGAGTTGGGAGGGCGCGGGGGCGCCGAGCGTGAACCCGACGGCCCTGCAGCCCTCTTCGACGTCGGCCTCGCGCACCAGGTCCTCGGTGCGCTTGTCGGCCACGTTGTAGACGCAGGCGACCCGATTTCCTTCGTAGATACGGCCCTTGTCGGCGGCGTACGCCTCCATGGAGCCGTGCCAGTCGAGGTGGTCCGGGGCGAGGTTCAGCACGGCGCCGGAGTGGGCGCGCAGGGAGGGCGCCCAGTGGAGCTGGTAGCTGGACAGCTCGACGGCGAGGACGTCGTACTCCGTGTCGCCGAGGACCGCGTCCAGCACCGAGACGCCGATGTTGCCGACGGCGGCCGTCCTGAGGCCCGCGGCCTTCAGGATGGACGCCAGCATCTGGACGGTGGTGGTCTTGCCGTTGGTACCGGTCACGGCCAGCCAGGGGGCCGCGTCCGGGCCGCGCAGGCGCCAGGCCAGCTCGACGTCGCCCCAGATCGGCACGCCCGCCTCGGCCGCCGCCGTGAACAGCGGCTTGTCCGGCTTCCAGCCGGGCGCGGTGACGATCAGCTCGGTGCCCTCGGGAAGCGTCGCCCCGTCGCCGAGGCGCACGGTGATGCCGAGCGCCTCCAGCTCCGCGGCCTGCTCACGCGCGCGTGCGTCGTCGCCGTCGTTGACGACCGTGACGATCGCCCCGCGCGCGTGCAGCACCTTGGCCGCCGGGACGCCGGAGACGCCGAGCCCGGCGACGGTGACGTGCTTGCCCTGGAATCCGGAGGACTCGGAAGGCACCGAGGAGGTCACTTGTCCGCTGCCCATCCTGCGTAGAAGAGGCCCAGTCCGACGATCACACAGATTCCCTGGATGATCCAGAAGCGGACCACGACCAGGACTTCGGACCAGCCCTTGAGTTCGAAGTGGTGCTGGAGTGGTGCCATCCGGAAGACACGCTTCCCGGTGAGCCGGAACGAGCCTACCTGGATGACGACCGACATGGTGATGAGGACGAACAGGCCGCCCATGATGGCCACCAGCAGCTCCGTGCGGGAGAGGATGGCCAGGCCCGTGAGGACACCACCGAGCGCGAGCGAACCGGTGTCGCCCATGAAGATCTTCGCCGGCGAGGTGTTCCACCACAGGAAGCCCAGGCAGGCACCCATCAGGGCGGAGGCGACCACGGCGAGGTCCAGCGGGTCGCGCACCTCGTAGCAGGCGGCCGGGTTGGTCAGGGTGCCCGCGTTGGCGCAGGACTCCTGGAACTGCCAGACGCCGATGAACGTGTAGGCGCCGAAGACGAGGACGGAGGCGCCGGTGGCGAGGCCGTCCAGACCGTCGGTGAGGTTCACGCCGTTCGACATCGCCAGGATCATGAACAGCGCCCAGACGACGAACAGCACCGGGCCGATGGACCAGCCGAAGTCCGTGATGAACGACAGCTTGGTGGAGGCCGGGGTGTTGCCCCGGGCGTCGGCGAACTGCAGCGAGAGCACCGCGAAGCCGATGCCGACGATCAGCTGGCCCGCCATCTTCGCCTTGGCCCGCAGACCCAGCGAACGACGCTTGACGATCTTGATGTAGTCGTCCAGGAAGCCGACCAGGCCCATGCCGAACATCAGGCCGAGGACCAGTAGTCCGGAGTAGGTCGGGGGGTAGCCGGTGATGAGCTTGCTCAGGAAGTACGCGGCGATCGTCGCCAGGATGAAGGCGATACCGCCCATGGTGGGCGTACCGCGCTTGCTGGCGTGCTCGCGCGGGCCGTCGTCACGGATGTACTGGCCGTAGCCCTTGCGGGCCAGCAGCTTGATCAGCAGCGGAGTGCCGATCAGCGTCAGGAAGAGGCCAATGACTCCCGAGAACAGGATCTGCTTCATCATCGGGCGGCAACCTCACCCTCGGCACCGGTCTCGACGAGCGCCTGGGCGACGCCTTCGAGCCCCACCGAACGGGACGCCTTCACGAGGACGACGTCCCCCGGGCGCAACTCGCTGCGCAACAGGTCGACCGCCGCCTGTGCGTCGGACACGTGCACCGACTCCTCACCCCACGAACCCTCGTTATATGCGCCCAGTTGCAGCCAGGAGGCCTCAATCCCCCCGACCGCGACGAGCTTGCTGACGTTGAGCCGGACGGCGAGCCGTCCGACGGCGTCGTGCTCGGCGAGCGCCTCGTCCCCCAGCTCGGCCATCTTGCCGAGCACCGCCCACGTGCGGCGCCCCTTGCCCATGGCCGCGAGCGCCCGCAGGGCGGCCCGCATGGACTCGGGGTTTGCGTTGTAGGCGTCGTTGACGATGGTCACGCCGTCCGGGCGCTCCGTAACCTCCATGCGCCAGCGGGAGAGGGATCCCGCCCCGGAGAGCGCGGTGGCGATCTCGGCTGCGGACATGCCCAGCTCATGAGCGACGGCGGCCGCGGCGAGCGCGTTCGACACGTGGTGCTCACCGTACAGGCGCATGGTCACATCGCTTGCACCGGAGGGTGTGTGAAGCCTGAAGCAGGGCTGTCCGCTGTCCGTGAGTCGCACGTTCTCGGCGCGTACGTCCGCTTCGGCCGACTCTCCGAAAAGGACCACCTTCGCCTTGGTACGGGAGGCCATCTCGCGCACCAGCGGGTCGTCCGCGTTCAGGATCGCCGCTCCGCCGTCCTGCGCCGCGGGCAGCGACTCGACCAGCTCCCCCTTCGCCTGGGCGATCTGCTCCCGGCCGCCGAACTCGCCGATGTGGGCGCTGCCGACGTTGAGGACCAGCCCGACCTTCGGCGGGGTGAGGCCGGCGAGGTAGCGGATGTGGCCGATGCCACGGGCGCCCATCTCCAGCACGAGGAACTTCGTCTCCTCGGTGGCGGACAGGGCCGTCAGCGGCAGCCCGATCTCGTTGTTGAGCGAGCCGGGCGTGAACACGGTCGGCGCCTTGCTCCGCAGCACCTGGGCAATGAGGTCCTTGGTGCTGGTCTTGCCGGCCGAGCCGGTCAGCGCGACGAGGGTCGCACCGAGCCGCTGGACGACATGGCGGGCGAGGGCGCCGAGGGCGGCCTGGACGTCCTCGACGACGATCGCGGGCACGCCGACGGGGCGCGACGCCAGTACGGCGACCGCGCCCGCCTCCACGACGGCCGCCGCGTAGTCGTGGCCGTCCACCCGCTCGCCGACGAAGGCGGCGAACAGGCTGCCGGGAACCACCTCTCGGGAGTCCCGGACGACCGGTCCCGTGACGTTCACGGACGGATCCGGTATGTCGTGTGTCTGCCCGCCGATGACAGCTGCGATCTCGGCGAGGGAGAGGGCGATCACAAGTTCATCCCTGGGTCTGCTGGATAGCTTCGCGAAGCACCTGGCGGTCGTCGAAGGGACGGACCACGCCGGCGATGTCCTGGCCCTGCTCGTGGCCCTTTCCGGCGACCAGCACGGTGTCGCCTGGTCCCGCGCGGCCCACGGCTGCCGCGATGGCGGCGGCCCGGTCCTCGAAGAGGAGCACCTCGCCGCGCTCGTGCGCGGGCACGGAGGCCGCGCCCTGGAGCATGGCCGCGAGGATCGCGAGGGGGTCTTCGGAGCGGGGGTTGTCGGAGGTCAGTACGGCCGTGTCGGAGAGCCGGGCCACGGCGGCGCCCATCGGGGCGCGCTTGGTCGTGTCCCGGTCGCCGCCGCAGCCGAGGACGACGTGCAGGTGGCCCTTGGTGACCTTGCGCAGCGCCTTGAGCACCGACTCGACCGCGTCGGTCTTGTGCGCGTAGTCGACGACCGCGAGGTAGGGCTGCCCGGCGTCCACACGCTCCAGACGGCCCGGGACGCCCGGGACGGCGGCGATGCCGTCGGCGGCCTCCTGCGGGTCGAGGCCGGCCGCGGCGAGGGCGACGAGGGCGGCGAGGGTGTTCGCCACGTTGAAGGGGCCGGGCAGCGGCGACCTGGCCCGCACCCGCTCGCCGCCGGGGCCGACGGCGGTGAACGTCGAGCCCATGGGGCCGATCTCCACGTCCTCGGCGCGCCAGTCGGCGTCGGGGTGCCCCTCGGCGGAGAAGGTGACGAGCGGGACGGTCGCCTCCTTCGCGAGCCTGCGGCCGTACTCGTCGTCGGCGTTGAGCACGCCGAACCTGCTGCGCTCCGGCGTGAACAGCGCCGCCTTGGCCCGGTAGTAGTCCTCCATGTCGGAGTGGAACTCCATGTGTTCCGGGCTGAGGTTGGTGAAGACGGCGATGTCGAAGACGCAGCCGTCGACCCGGCCGAGGACCAGGGCGTGGCTGGAGACCTCCATGGCGACCGCCTCGACGCCGCGCTCGCGCATGACGGCGAACAGGGCCTGCAGGTCGGTGGCTTCGGGGGTGGTGCGCTCGGACTTGATGCGCTCCTCGCCGATGCGCATCTCGACGGTGCCGATGAGACCGGTGGCGCGGGTGGTCTTCAGGCCGCCCTCCACCAGGTAGGCGGTGGTGGTCTTGCCCGAGGTGCCGGTGATGCCGATCTGGAGCAGGTCCCGGCCGGGGCGGCCGTAGATCGTCGCCGCCAGTTCACCCATCCGCGCGCGCGGGTCGTCGACGACCAGGACCGGCAGCCCGGTCGCGGCGGCGCGCTCGGCGCCGGTCGGGTCGGTGAGCACGGCCGCCGCGCCGAGGCCGGCGGCCTGGGTGACGAAGTCGGCGCCGTGCAGGCGGGCGCCCGGGAGGGCGGCGTACAGGTCACCGGGGCGGACGGCGCGCGAGTCGTGGGTGATTCCCGTGACCTCGGCGGGGCTCTGAGGCGCGTCGGCACCCAGCTGATCGGCCAGTTCCGCAAGGGGTGTGGCGGAGGTCTGAACCGGTCGCGGCGGCCCCGGATATGTCACGGAAGCGCCCTTCTGGGTGATGGGGGACTGATCAGCGTGTGGCACGGCGGTGAGCGTACCGGGCGCACCCGGTGCGGGGCGAAAAGAGGGGCTCGGGGCGCCCTGGTTCCCGGGTTTCGGGGTGATCGTTGTCACGAGTTCGTTCCTGGGTCTTTCCGGGGAGCTGATCAGGGCTGGCATCAGGGCTTGTAGTCGACGGGCAGGTTCGCGGGCTTCGCGCCGGTCGGCGGTACCTGGAGGGTCTTCAGGGCGAACTCCATCACCTGCTTGTAGATCGGGCCGCAGATCTGGCCGCCGTAGTAGTTGCCGGACGTGGCGTTCTGGATGGCGCAGTAGACGGTGACACGGGGGTTGTCCGCGGGGGCGAATCCGGCGAACGACGAGGTGTAGCCGTGGTACCGGCCGGTGGCCGGATCCACACGGTTGGCCGTGCCGGTCTTGCCCGCGACCCGGTAGCCGGGGATGCGGGCCTTGATGCCGGTGCCCTGCTCGTCGTCCACGACGGACTCCAGCATCTGGGCGAGGCTCCGGGCCGTCTTCTCACTGACCACGCGGGTCTTCTTCGGCTGCTGCGCGGGCGTGAAGCGGCCGTCGGCGCCCTCGGTGCCGCGCACCAGCGTCGGCTCGACGCGGACGCCGCCGTTGGCGATCGTCGAGTACACGGAGGCGGCCTGCATGGCGTTGATGGAGAAGCCCTGGCCGAAAGGGATCGTGTACTGCTGCGACGTGGACCACTTCGCGGCGGGCGCGAGGATGCCCGGGGTCTCGCCGGGGAAGCCGAGCCCGGTGTAGCCGCCGATGCCGAACTTGCGCAGGTAGGCGTAGAGGACCTGGTTGGCCTCGGGCTGGATCTTGCCGAGCTGGCCGGTGGCGAGGATCGTGCCGATGTTGCTGGACCTGGCGAGCACGCCGTTGAGGGTGAGGTTCCAGGTGATGTGGTCGACGTCGTCCTGGAAGAGCCGGTCGCCGCGGTGCAGCCGGTTCGGTACGACGACATGGGTGAGCGGGGTGGCGGCGTTCTCCTCCAGCACGGCCGCCATCGACATGACCTTGGCGGTGGAGCCGGGCTCGTACGCGTCCTGCAGGGCCGCGTTGCCCATGGCCTCGGAGCGGGCCTTCGTCAGGTCGTTCGGGTCGAAGCCGGGCGAGTTGGCCATGGCCAGGATCTGGCCGGTGCGGGTGTCCTGGACGATGACGTAGCCGCGGTCCGCCCGGGACTTCTTCACCTGCTGGGTGATGGCGTTCTGCGCGGCCCACTGGATGTCGCGGTCGATGGTCAGCTCGACGTCCGAGCCGGACACGGCGGGCGTCTCGGTCGAGCCCGCGGTGGGCACCTCACGGCCGCCCGACTGGGCGTAGCGGATCTTGCCGTCCTTGCCGGCCAGCAGCTTGTTCAGCGACTGCTCGATGCCGCCGCCGCCCTTGCCCTCGGCGTTGACCCAGCCCAGGACTCCGGCGGCGAGGTCGCCGCCCGGGTACACGCGCTGGCTGCTGGGGTCGGCGAAGACGCCGGCGAGGACGTTGACGGCGGTGCGGTCGGTCTCGGCCTTCTTGGCGAGCGCGGCCTTCAGGTCCTTGATCTGCTTCCAGACCTGCGGGGTCTGCCGGGAGGCGAGCTTGGCGTAGCGCGACTCCTTGTTCTTCGGCCGGAGCTCGGCGACGATCGCGGCCTGGTCCTGGCCGAGGATCGGGGCGAGCAGCGCGGCGGCCTGCTCGGGTCCGTCGTCGACCTTCAGCTGCTCGCGGGCGAACATCATGGGGTCGGCCGTGATGTCGTAGGCGTCCTCGCTGACGGCGAGGGCCACTCCGTTGCGGTCGGTGATGCCGCCGCGTTCGGCGGCGAGGGTGTGCACGACGTAGCGGTTCTGTTCGGCCTTCGCGGTGTACGTGCTCGCGTCCACGGCCTGGACCTGGAGCAGCCGGACGACGAAGGCGATCAGGACCAGCGTGAACGCCAGGCTGACCATGCGCAGGCGGGGCCGGGGGCTGCCGAGCCGGAGGACGGGCGGGGCCGCGGGCCGGGCACCGGCCGGGCGGCGCACCGGACGCGCGCTGCCCGGACCCGGTCGGCGGCGCGCGTCGCCCCGCGGGCGCGGGGCCCCTCCCCGGTCCGGACTCCGCTGCGCACTTCGCTCCGAGCCCCGTTCAGAGCCCCGCTCCGAGTTCCTTTCCGGACCTCGTTCCGCACCCCGTTCCGGGCGGCGCCGGGCGTTCGGGGACGGCTGGGCGGGCCGTGGCACGCGGCGGCGCGGCGGTTCCCTGTCGGACACTTCCGTCACCTGCCGGGGGTCTGGGTGGGGGCGGTCTGGAGGGTAGACAGCGGAGGCGCGGCCGCGCCAGGCGCGGTGGCCGGCGCCGAGAGCGCGGGCGTGGAGGTGGAGGTGGCGGCCGTTCCCGCGGAGGGCGCGGACGAGGCGGACCCGGCGGCCGGCGCGGACGACGCGCCCGGGGAGTACGGGGCCGACGGACCCGACGGGGCGAGCGAGACCGTCGAGGGATTCGTGGCGGGGCTCGCGCCCGGGGTCATGGCCTCGGGGGCGAGCGGCCCGGTGAGCCTGGCGGACCTTGGAGCCGCGCTCGGTACGCCCTTGACGGTGCCGCCGGGGCCGAGGAAGGCGGGGTCGCCGCCGGGGACCATGCCGAGTTCGCGGGCGCGCCGCTGGAGGGCGTCGGGGGACGAGAAGGCGTCGATGTCCCGCTGGAGGGCCTGCTCCTCGTCGGTGAGGCTCTTCGTCCGTTTCTGCAGGTCGTCGAGCTGGAACGAGCCTTCGCTGAGCGCGGAGTTCAGCACCAGCAGTCCGATGAGGCCCCCGCCGAGGAGCAGGACGACAAGGAGCACGAACGGGGTGCGGGCCGCCTGGGCGCGTCCTGCCGGGAAGAGCCGGGCGAGCCGGGCCGCCCTCCCCCTCAGTTCGGGTTTCCTAGTCACTGGCCCTCCGGGGAGTCTCGCCGGCCCTCCGAAGCGTGCGAGAGGCCCCCGGGCGGGTCCCGGCGGCCCCTGCGCGGGTCCCGGCAACCCCCGAGCGGGTCTCGGCAGCCCCTGCGCGGGTCTCGGCAGCCCCCGAGCGGGCCTCAGCAACCCCCGAGCGGGCCTCAGCAACCCCCGAACGGGTCCCAGCAACCCCCTGACGGGCCTCAGCAACCCCCGAACGGGCCTCAGCAACCCCCGAGCGGATCCCAGCAACCCCCGGACGGGCCTCAGCCGCCCCCAAGCGGGTCTCAGCAGCCCCTGCGCGGGTCCCAGCAACCCCCGAGCGGGCCCCAGCCGCCCCCCAGAAGGTTTCAGCGGCCCCCGGGAGGATCCGGAGGCGCGGCCCACCCCGCTCGCTCACTCGGCGTCCTCCCTGATCCGCTCGGCGCCGCGCAGCCTGGCCGGGGCGGCCCGGCGGTTCTCGGCGATCTCTTCCTCGGTGGGAAGTTCGGCACCGCGCGTGAGCAGCTTGAGCCGGGGCTGGTACCGCTCGGGCACGACGGGCAGTCCGGGCGGGGCGGTGTTCGCGGCGCCGGCGGCGAAGACCTGCTTCACCAGCCGGTCCTCGAGCGAGTGGTACGACAGCACGGCGATCCGGCCGCCGACGTCGATGGCCTTCACGGCCGCCGGGATCGCCCGCTCCAGGACGGACAGTTCGCCGTTCACCTCGATGCGCAGCGCCTGGAAGGTGCGCTTGGCCGGGTTGCCGCCGGTGCGCTTGGCGGCCTGCGGCAGGGAGTCCCGGATCAGCTCGACGAGCCGCGCGCTGTTGCTGAACGGCTCCTTCTCGCGCTCGCGGACGATGGCCGAGACGATGCGCTTGGCCTGCTTCTCCTCGCCGTACGCGCGCAGGATCCGCACCAGTTCGCCGGCCGGGTAGGTGTTGAGGACCTCGGCCGCGCTGATCCCGGCCGTCTGGTCCATGCGCATGTCCAGGGGGGCGTCCTGGGCGTAGGCGAAGCCGCGGTCGGCCTCGTCCAGCTGCATGGAGGAGACCCCGAGGTCGAACAGGACGCCCTGCACGCGCGGGATGCCGAGCCGGTCCAGCACCTCGGGCAGTTCGTCGTAGACGGCGTGCACGAGGGTGGCGCGGTCGCCGAAGGGGGCGAGCCGCTCGCCCGAGAGGCGCAGCGCCTCCTTGTCCCGGTCGAGGGCGACGAGCCGTGCCTCGGGGAACTGGGTCAGCAGCGCCTCGCTGTGTCCGCCGAGGCCGAGGGTGCAGTCGACGACCACCGCTCCCGGGCGCCGCAGGGCGGGCGCCAGCAGGTCCAGACACCGCTGGAGCATCACCGGGACGTGTCGACTCTGGCTCAAGGGGGCCTCTCAGTACAGAGCGGGCCGTACGCACCGCCGGGTCCCCGTCCGCTCTGTGACCCGAAGGCCTGCCGGCGCCGGAAGCGTCAGCCGACCGGGAGTGGGAGGAGGCCGAGCCGTACGTACGCGCCGCGCACGCGGGGAGACGGTCCGGGCGGGTGCCGGGGTCTCCGGGGATTTCACCAGCAGGGAGAGCCACGCCTCCCGCTTCGCGTCACTTTAGTCCACCGTGTCTCGCGGTCAATCAACCGGCCTGCGCGTCGCGTACCGCATCCCGGCCGGAGCCGCAATTCGAAGGGATTCACCCGTCCGGATCAGGTTTGCCCTTCGTGTGGGTTACCTCACAACAAGCCATGATGACGTTCTTTGTCCACTCTCACAGCAGGCCGAGCGCGAAGGTGACCAGTAACGTCGTCACCATGACGACTTCCGCAGCAGCTCCCACTGGTTCCGAAGGCGCCATAACGCGCGGCGGCACCGTGACCGACCGACTGGTCGAGGCCAACGAGCGGTATGCCGCCGCCTTCACCGACCCCGGCATGGACGCTCGCCCCGTCCTGCACGTCGCCGTCGTGGCCTGTATGGACGCCCGGCTCGACCTGCACGCCGCACTCGGCCTCGACCTGGGTGACTGTCACACCATCCGTAACGCGGGCGGCGTCGTCACCGACGACGTGATCCGCTCCCTGACCATCAGCCAGCGGGCGCTCGGCACCCGCAGCGTGGTGCTGATCCACCACACCGGGTGCGGTCTGGAGTCCCTCACCGAGGAATTCCGGCACGAGCTGGAGATGGAGGTCGGCCAGCGCCCCGCGTGGGCGGTGGAGTCCTTCCGGGACGTCGACCAGGACGTACGGCAGTCCATGCAGCGCGTGCGCACCTCGCCGTTCCTGCTGCACACCGACGACGTGCGCGGCTTCGTCTTCGACGTCCGCGACGGTCTGCTCCGCGAGATCGACCCTTCCTGAACCTCCGTCGGCCCACCCCGGCACAGGCAAAGCACAGGCTAGGCACAGACACGTCGCACCGTCTCGCCGAATCCCCGTATCGAAAATGCAGTCGATAAGACCGTAAGACCGACATCCTGCGGGCAGTTGTCCACAGGCGAGTGACACGAATCGGTAACGGCGGCAAGAATGCGGGGTGTGCGGTGTCGCGCGGAACTTTTTCCGCGCGGTGCCCGTGTTTCGGGGTGGGCCGGTTTCGCGTCACAGCGCGTCGGCCCGAGCAATAACGGGCCGAGGAGGGCCGGGTGACGACCTATGACGATCGTGCGAGCCTCACTGAACTGACCGGCACGGCGGAGCGCATCCGCGGGTCGGTGGAGGGCGTGATCGAGGGCAAGCCCGAGGTCGTACGGCTCGCGCTGACCGTACTGCTCGCCGAGGGACACCTGTTGATCGAGGATGTCCCCGGAGTGGGCAAGACGATGCTCGCCAAGGCGCTGGCGAAGTCCATCGACTGCTCGGTGCGGCGCATCCAGTTCACGCCCGACCTGCTGCCTTCGGACATCACCGGTGTGTCCATCTGGGACCAGCAGCGCCGGGACTTCGAGTTCAAGCCGGGCGCCATCTTCGCGCAGATCGTGATCGGCGACGAGATCAACCGCGCCTCGCCGAAAACGCAGTCCGCACTGCTGGAGTCCCTGGAGGAGCGGCAGGTCACCATCGACGGGCAGACCTACGAACTGCCCAGCCCGTTCATGGTGGTGGCCACCCAGAACCCGGTCGAGATGGAGGGCACCTACCCGCTGCCCGAGGCCCAGCGCGACCGCTTCATGGCCCGGGTCTCCGTCGGCTACCCGAGTGTGGAGGCCGAGCTGCAGATGCTCGACGTCCACGGCGGGGTCAGCCCGCTGGAGGACCTCCAGCCGGTGGCGCACGCGCACGAGATCGTGAAGCTGATCGAGGCGGTGCGCGGGGTGCACGTCTCGGAGGCGGTCCGGCGGTACGCGGTCCAGCTGGTCTCGGCCACCCGTGACCACCCCGACCTCAGACTCGGCGCCTCCCCGCGCGCGACGCTGCACCTGCTGCGCGCGGCCAAGGCCACGGCCGCCCTCGGCGGCCGGGAGTACGCGCTGCCGGACGACATCCAGGCACTCGCCGTCGGGGTCCTCGCCCACCGGCTGCTGCCCACCGCCCAGGCCCAGCTCAACCGCCGCACGGCCGAGCAGGTCGTGCTGGAGATCCTGCAGCGCACCCCGGTGCCCCAGGCCCCGCAGCAGCACAGCGGCCTGGGCGGGCACGGCTCGGGCGGGCTCGGCCGGGGCGGTCCGGCCTATCCCCAGCAGCCGCCGCGGGGTCGGTGATGAGCGCCGGGGGGACGGGCGAGCCGGCGGCCGACCGGGGCGAGGCGGGCGGTGTCCGTACCGCGCTGGCCGGGCTGACCACCCGCGGCCGTTCCTTCCTGGCGGCCGGGATCGCCGCGGCCGTCTGCGCGTACGTCCTGGGCCAGAGCGACCTGCTGCGGGTCGGCCTGCTGCTCGCCGTGCTGCCCCTGCTCTGCGCCGCCGTGCTCTACCGCACCCGCTACCAGGTGGCCGGCAGCCGCCGGCTCTCCCCCGCGCGCGTGCCCGCCGGCAGCGAGGCCCGGGTCCATCTGCGGATGGACAACGTCTCCCGGCTGCCCACCGGACTGCTGATGCTCCAGGACCGGGTGCCCTACGTCCTCGGGCCGCGGCCCCGCTTCGTGCTGGACCGGGTCGAGCCGGGCGGCAGCCGCGAGGTGTCCTACCGGGTCCGTTCGGACCTGCGCGGCCGCTATCCGCTCGGCCCGCTCCAGCTGCGGCTGAGCGACCCGTTCGGGATGTGCGAACTGACCCGCTCCTTCTCGGCGCACGACACCCTGACGGTCGTCCCGCGCGTGCATCCGCTGTCCCCGGTCCGCTTCAGCGGCGAGGCCAAGGGCTACGGCGACGGGCGGCAGCGCTCGCTCGCCCTGGCCGGCGAGGACGACGTGATCCCGCGCGGCTACCGGCACGGCGACGACCTGCGCCGGGTCCACTGGCGGTCCACGGCGCGCTACGGCGAGCTGATGGTGCGCCGCGAGGAGCAGCCCCGCCGCTCCCGCTGCACGGTACTGCTGGACACCCGGGGCATCGCCTACGAGGGCGCGGGCCCCGACTCCGCCTTCGAGTGGGCCGTCTCCGGCACCGCCTCGGTCCTGGTGCACATGCTCGAACGCGGCTTCTCGGTGCGCCTGCTGACGGACAGTGGCAGCTCGGTGCCCGGCGAGGGATCCGACGGGTTCGCGGGCTCGGGCCCGGAGACCGCGGACGCGGCCGGACTGATGATGGACACCCTCGCGGTGATCGACCACTCCGACGGCACGGGCCTGTCCCGCGCCTACGACGTGCTGCGCGGCGGGAACGAGGGGCTGCTGGTCGCCTTCCTGGGCGACCTCGACGAGGAACAGGCCGCCGGGGTGGCCAAGATGCGCCAGCGCAGCGGCGGTGCGGTCGCCTTCGTCCTGGATCCCGGCGTCTGGACGCGGGAGGCGGCCGACGTGCCGCCCGCGGGCGACCCGTACGAGGAGCGGCTGCGCATGCTGCGCGAGGCCGGCTGGACGGTGGTCGGCGTGCCGCGCGGCGCCTCGCCGGACGAGCTGTGGCGGCAGGCGGACCGGGAGCGTTCGGGTCTGGCCGCGCTGGGCGGGGAGGCACGGGGAGACACGGGGATGAGCGGAAAGGCTCCGCGGTGAGCGGGCGGGCACGACTGGCGCTGTGCGCCGCCGCGGCGACGCTGATGGCCTCGTGCGCCCTGCTGCCCCTGGTCGCCCAGCCCACCTGGCTGGTCCAGGCGGTCCTGCTGGTGGCCGTCCAGACGGGCGTGGGCGCGGCGGCCCGGCGGGTGCCGCTGGCACGGCCGCTGACCGTGGCGGCCCAGGCCCTGGTCACGCTGATGCTGCTGACACTGGTCTTCGCCCGGGAGCAGGCCGTCGTCGGGCTGCTCCCCGGCCCGGACGCGCTGCGGTACTTCGGCGACCTGCTGCACCAGGGCTCGGACGACGTCAGCCGGTACGCCATACCGGCACCGCTCACCGACGGCATCAAACTGCTGCTGATCGGCGGTGTCCTGGTCATCCATCTGCTGGTCGACACCATCGCGGTGACCTTCCGCAGCGCGGCCCCGGCCGGGCTGCCGCTGCTGGCGCTGTACTCGGTGGCCGCGGGGCTGGCCGACGGCGCCGCCGACTGGCTGTGGTTCCTGGTCGCGGCGGCCGGCTATCTGATGCTGCTGCTCGCCGAGGGCCGGGACCGGCTGGCGCGGTGGGGCCGTGTCTTCGGCGGCGCGCCCCTCGCCCCGGGCGCCCGGGAGGGCGGTGCGGTGGCGCCGGTGCGCACCGGACGCCGGATCGGCGCGGTCGCCCTCGGTGTCGCGCTGATGGTGCCGCTCGCCCTGCCCGCGATGCAGGGCGGCCTGCTGGAGAAGACGGGGACGGGCATCGGTCCGGGCGACGGCCCCGGCAGCGGACCCTCCGCGGTCAACCTCCTGGTGTCGTTGCGCGACAGCCTGAACGTGGAGAACGACCGGCAGGTGCTGAACCTGCGGACCACGGCGACCGACCTGTCGGGCATGTACATGCGGATCGTCTCCCTGGACGACTTCGACGGCACCACCTGGAAGGCGTCCCGGCGCCCCGTCGTCGACGTGCCGGACGTCCTCCCCACGCCCGCGGGCCTCGGCGCGGACGTCCGGCGCACCGTCGTGAGCACGACGATCACGGCGGCCGACTGGTACGCGCAGGCCTGGCTGCCGATGCCGTACCCGCCGGCCGACGTGCGGATCGGCGGCAGCTGGCGGTACGAGCCCGTCGGGATGACGCTCGTGGGTGACCGCGGCCAGGACACGCGTGGCCGGCGCTACGTGGTCGCCAGCCTGGACGTGCAGCCCAGTGCGGAGCAACTGGCCGCGGCACCGGAGCCGTCGGCGGCCCTGCGGCGCGAGTACACCAAGGTGCCGTCCGGCCTGCCCGCGGTGGTGGCCCGCACCGCCAGGGAGGTCACCTCCGGTTCGGCGAACCACTACGAGGAGGCGGTCAAGCTCCAGGACTACTTCGCCGTCGACGGCGGCTTCCAGTACGACACCCAGGTCAAGGTGGGCACCGGCCCCGACGCCATCGCGACGTTCCTGGAGAAGAAGCAGGGCTTCTGCGTCCACTTCTCGTTCGCGATGGCCGCGATGGCCCGCACGCTGGGCATCCCGGCCCGGGTCGCGGTGGGTTTCGCGCCCGGCACCCCGCAGGGGGACGGTTCGGTGTCGGTGAGCCTGAAGGACGCCCACGCCTGGCCCGAGCTGTACTTCGAGGGCGTGGGCTGGACCCGCTTCGAGCCGACGCCGACCCGCGGCACCGCTCCGGCGTACACCCAGCAGGACACGCCCGGCAACGCGCAGCCGGACGAGACGCTGCCGTCCCACGGCTCGAACGCGACGTCCTCGGCGGAGCCCTCCGCGAGCGACGACTGCACGAGCCGGATGCGCCGGCTGGACATGTGCGCCAGCCCGTCCGCGGCACCGGTGGCGCACAGCGGCGGTGGTACGCCGGGCGGATTGTGGGCCCTGCTGATCGGGCTCGGGGCGCTGGTCGTCCTCGCCGTCCCGCTGTCGCCGATGCTGTGGCGGGCCAGGGTGCGATCCGTGCGCCTCGGCGGACACGACCGGACCGAGGAGGGTGCGGCGGCGCACACGCTGGCGGCCTGGCTGGAGCTGACCGACAGCGCCTGGGACGTGGGCATCGTGCCGGACGAGTCGCAGACGCCGCGCAGGGCGGCGGAGCGGATCGTCGATCTCGGGCATCTCGATGCGGCGTCCGGGGCCGTGGTGCACCGGGTGGCCCAGGCGCTGGAGCAGGTGCTGTACGCGCCCCGGCCGCGTCCGGTGGCGGGTCTGGCGGGGGACGTGCGCCAGGTGATCGCCGCGCTGAACGCCTCGGTGAGCCGGCGGGCCCGGCTGCGTGCGCTGTTCGCACCGCGCTCGGCGGTACGGGCACTGTGGGCGGTGTCGGCCCGGTGGGCGGCCCTCAGAACCCGCGTCGCGGGGGCCCGGCCGACTCTGCGAAGGCCATCGGGCAGGCCGTCGCGCCAGCGGGGCTGAGCCGCGCGCGACCGTACGCATGAGGGGTGACCACCGGCCGGTGGTCACCCCTCATGGGTGTCTGATGTCCCTCACGGGTGTCTGATGTCGTTCGGGTGGGCGCGGAGCGGCGGGCGCTCAGCGCCCCTGTTCGTCCCGGCGGCGCTGCCAGCGCTGCTCGATCCGGTCCATCATCGAACGCTTCTGCCGTACCTGCCCGCGGGCGGGGCCGCCGGCGGGCTGTTCACCTGGCTTGGGCGCCTTGCGCCAGCCCGTGACGGCGAGTACGGCACAGCCGAGCATGACCAGGAAGCCGACCACACTGACCCAGATCTGCTGCAGGGCCATACCGGTCATGAGGAGCGCGATACCGACAAGGAAACCCGCGGCCGCCTGGTAGACCCGCCGCCGGGTGTACGTCCGCAGCCCGTTTCCCTCAAGCGCTGACGCGAACTTCGGATCTTCGGCGTACAGCGCTCGCTCCATTTGCTCGAGCATGCGCTGCTCGTGCTCCGAGAGCGGCACGGAGTCCTCCTCATCGTGCAGTCGCCGGGGCGACCCGGGGGGTCCCTTCAGGATAGGCAGGGAATCGCCCCCGTGAAACCCGCCCCTCTACGCCAATTGGCCAACCGGAATCCGTCATGACGGTCCCGGCTCGCTGAGGCTTCCATTCCCCGGCGGCCGACCCGTCATGCCGGGTGGTGTACCTCGATCATACGGCGCAAACCCCTCGTTCGGGGGGCTTGTGGCGTACTCCATCTGCTGCCAAGCCCCTGATCAGCGGCGGGTCTCGGGGGCCCCTCAGGCCTGTGCGGCACCCCGCGTCTCACCGAGCACATGGATCTGGGTGGCGACGGAGTGGAACGCCGGCAGCTCGGCCGCGGCGGCCTCCAGCTTCAGCAGGGCGTCGAGGGCGCCCGGCTCGGTGTCCACCAGGACGCCGGGCACGAGGTCGGCGAAGACCCGCACGCCGTGGACGGCGCCGGCCGTCAGGCCCGCGCCCTCGACCAGCGCGGTGAGCTGCCCGGCGGTGAAGCGGTGCGGGACCGGGTCACCGGCGCCCCAGCGGCCGTCGGGGTCCTCCAATGCCTGCTTGGCCTCGGTGAAGTGGCCGGCGAGGGCGCGGGCGAGCACGGCACCGCCGAGTCCGGCGGCGAGCAGGCTGAGCACGCCCTCGGAGCGCAGCGCGGCGACCACGTTGCGCACGCCCTCGGCGGGGTCGTCGAGGTACTCCAGGACGCCGTGGCACAGCACGACGTCGTAGCCGCCGCGCTCGACCACGTCGAACAGGCCGTGGGCGTCGCCCTGGACGCCCTTGACCCGGTCGGCCACGCCGGCCTCGGCGGCGCGGCGCTCCAGCGCGAACAGCGCGTTCGGGCTGGGGTCGACGACGGTGACGCGGTGGCCGAGACCGGCGACGGGCACGGCGAAGTTGCCGCTGCCGCCGCCGGTGTCGAGGACGTCCAGCGACTCCCGGCCCGTGGCCTTGACCCGGCGGTCGAGGGCGTCCTGGAGGACCTCCCAGACCACGGCGGTGCGGAGCGAGGCACGCGGACGAGGGTCGGAGCGCAGCGACGCCGTATGCGGGTGCTGGTGGGCGACGGGCGGGCGCATCGGGTCCGACACGACAGTTGACTCCTCGGCGCGGCACCGCCTGTTGCCCGGCGGCGCGAACGGGGTGCCTCCCCGGCCCGGAACCGGGAGACGAGGAGGCTGCAGGCGTCTCCACCCTATTGCCTCTGCCGCCGTACCTGGTCACCGCGCCGGTGCGGGAACCGATGCGTCTCGCACGGCGGACGGGTCAACCCGCGTCCGGGAGCGCGTCGCGGGCTCTCGGGCCGTCCGGCCCGGCTGCGTCTCTGGTGCCGCCAGTGCCACTAGTACCGCCGGTGCTGCCGGCGCCGCCAGTGCTGCCGGTGTCCTGGCGGGGCTGGGGCAGTACGGGCTGGAGCACCAGCATCCGCTCGACGAGGCGGAGGAACATCGAGGCGTCGCGTATCAGGTCGTCGGCGTCCCGCCGGCCGGCGGCGCCCGGGATGCCCGCCTCGGCGCGGGCCCGGCGGGCGGCGCCGGAGGCGAACAGGGCGCTCCATTCGGTCAGTTCGGGTGCGATCTCGGGGAGTACCTCCCAGGCGCTGCGGATGCGGGCCCGGCGGCGCGGCGAGGTCTCGGGGCGGCCACGGGCGGCGAGCACGGCGGCGGCGGTGCGCAGGGCGGCCAGGTGGGCCGTCGCATAGCGCTCGTTGGGTGTTTCCAGGACGGCGGCCTCGTCCAGTCCGGCGCGGGCCTGGGCGAGCAGGTCGAGGGCTGCGGGCGGGGCCGTGGCCCGGCGGAGCACGGGGTGCACATCGCTCGCCGGGCCGGTCAGTGAGGGGGCAGGGCCGGTGGCGCGGTGCCGGCGTGCGGCGGCTGCGGAGGGGTTGGCCATGACGAACCTCCTGTCGTCTGGGTGACGGCACGGGTGCCGTATGTGCCCATCGTGAGGTATGCCACTGACAATCCGTTCTGACCTGGGCTTTTGCATCGATCGACAGTTCGGGCATATTTTTGTACTGACCAGTCAGTTCAAATAGGGGAGGGGCGGGGCGATGAACGGCGTGGACGTGACGGCGACAGGCCTCGGGCTCAAGGGGCCGCGGGGGTGGGCCTTCCGCGACGTCTCCTTCGAGGCGGAGCCCGGCGCGCTGATCGCGATCGAGGGACCGTCCGGCTCCGGCCGCACGTGTCTGCTGCTCGCACTCACCGGACGGATGAAGCCCACCGAAGGCACCGCC
Source organism: Streptomyces sp. NPDC048297 (assembly GCF_043201585.1). Taxonomy (NCBI): domain Bacteria; kingdom Bacillati; phylum Actinomycetota; class Actinomycetes; order Kitasatosporales; family Streptomycetaceae; genus Streptomyces; species Streptomyces sp. NPDC048297. The sequence continues at coordinate 3,899 of NZ_JBICZA010000030.1, read as the reverse complement.
GCCGTGGGCGAGTTCCGGCTCCCCCGGCAGATGGCGGCCGTGCGCCGGATCGGCGCCGTGGCCAACGTGCCCGGCGTGACCGACCTGGAGCCGGCCCTGACCGTCGGCGAGCACCTGCGCGAGCGGGCCCTGCTGCAGCGCCGGTTCGGCGACTCGCTGCGCGAGGTGCTGCGGCCGGGCACCGACCGCGTGTACGACGCACGGCTGCGCGCCGACGCGGCACTGGCCGCCGCCGGACTCGACGTGGAGACGCTCCCCAAGGGATCCCGCACGGCCGTGCGGGACCTGGAGCGGCTGGAGGCGCTGCGCCTGGCCATCGCCCTGGCCCTCGTCGGCCGGCCCCGGCTGCTCGCGGTCGACGACACCGATCTGTTGCTCTCGGACGCCGAACGCGCCGAGGTCTGGGACCTGCTGCGGTCGCTCACGCGCGCGGGGACGACGGTCGTGGCGGTGTGCCGTACCGCCCCCGAGGACTGCGTCACCGTCCGCACGGGACCCGCCGACGACCGGACCACCGGCCAACCCACCGGCCACACCACCCACCACCCCACTGACCAGTCCGCCGACCACCCCACCGGCCAACCCGCCGGCCAGGACGAGGACCAGGATCAGGACCAGGACCGGAAGGAGAAGGCCGATGCGCTCGCCCCGGCTCGCCGCCCTTGAGCTGAAGCGGTTCGGGCGGGGCAGGGTGCCGCGCGCCGCCCTGGTCGCGCTGCTCGTGCTGCCCCTGCTCTACGGCGCCCTGTACCTGTGGTCCTTCTGGGACCCGTACGGCCGCCTGGACCGCATCCCGGTCGCCCTGGTGAACGACGACAAGGGGGCGACCGCCGACGGGAAGAAGGTCACGGCCGGCGACGACATCGTCGCCGGGCTGCGCGACAGCCGGACCTTCGAGTGGCACGAGGTGAGCGACGCCGAGGCCCGCCGGGGCGTCGAGGACGGCACCTACTACCTGTCGCTGACGATGCCCGCCGACTTCAGCGCGCGCATCGCCTCCAGTTCGGGCGACTCCCCGCGGACCGGCGCGCTCCAGGTGCGTACGAACGACGCGAACAACTACATCGTGGGCCAGATCTCGCGGACGGTCTTCAGCGAGGTCCGTTCGGCCGCGTCCACCAAGGCGTCCCGCACGTTCCTGGACAAGATCTTCGTCTCCTTCTCCTCCATCCACGACAAGACGGTCACGGCCGCCAAGGGGGCCGACCGGCTCAAGGGCGGCATCGGCAAGGCGGAGAAGGGCTCCAAGGACCTCGCCGACGGCCTGAAGGACGCCAAGAAGGGCAGCGGCAAGCTCTCCAAGGGACTGAAGAAGCTCGACAAGGGCGCGGCCGACCTGGAGGACGGCTCGCAACAGGTCGCGGACGGCACGCAGACGCTCGCCGACAGCGTCAACGGCGTCTACGCGAAGGCCGGTCCGTTCCTCAAGGACAACCAGAAGACCATCGGGGACACGGCCCGTCTGGTCGCCGACTCGGCGAAGACGGTCGAGGACAACCTCGACGTGATGGTGAAGCTCGCGCCCGGCGCCGCCAAGACGGCCCACGCCTCCTCCGATGTCCTGACCGAGGTCTACAAGGCCCGCTGCGAGGCCCTGACGATCCCCGACCCGGCCTGCCCGGACCTGAAGCGGGCCAAGCAGGCGGCCGCCGACGTGGCCGCCGTCGCCGACGACCTCGACACCCTGGTCGCCAACCAGAACGGCGACCTCAAGACGATGCGGGACAACCTCGGCACGCTGCAAAAGCAGGCCGACGCCCTCGCCGAGCGCGCGCCGCACCTCCACGAGGACGTGAACGACGCCGTCAAGAAGATCAACAAGCTGAACGACGGCGCGGCGAAGGTCGCCGCCGGCGCGAAGAAGCTGCACGCGGGCCTCGGCACCGCCGACACGGGCGCGGTCAAGCTGGACAAGGGCATCGCCACCGCCGAGTCCGGCGCCCAGACCCTCAACGGCGGCATCTACAAGCTGGTCGACGGCTCCGGGAAGCTGGCCGGCGGTCTGCACGACGGCGCCGCGAAGATCCCCGACTACGACGAGCGGGACCGCGACCGGCGCACCGGCGTCATGTCCGACCCGGTCCAGCTGGCCTCCCACGACCTGCACAAGGCGCCCGACTACGGCACCGGGTTCGCCCCGTACTTCATCCCGCTGTCCCTGTGGGTGGGCGCGATGGTCGCCTACATGCTGATCCCGCCGCTCAACCGGCGCGCCCTGGCGGCCGGTTCGTCCGCCTGGCGGATCGCGCTGGCGGGCTGGCTGCCGGTGGTCGCGGTCGGCGTGCTGCAGACGCTCGCCCTGATGTCCGTCCTGCACTGGGCACTCGGGCTTCAGATGGCTCGGGCGGCCGGCACGGTCGGCTTCCTGTTCCTGGTCACGGCGTGCTTCGCGGCCATCGTGCAGTGGCTGAACGCCCGCTTCGGCGCGGCGGGCCGGATTCTCGTCCTGGCGCTGCTGATGCTCCAGCTGACCTCGGCGGGCGGCACGTATCCGGTGCAGACCAGTCCGGGCTTCTTCAACGCGATCCACCCGTTCCTGCCGATGAGCCACATCGTGGACGCCCTGCGCCGGCTGATCACGGGCGGCGGGCTGGGACCGGTGTGGCAGGCCTGCGCCGTGCTGGCCGCGTTCACCGCGGGTGCCCTCGCCCTCACCGCGCTGGCGGCCCGGCGCCGCCAGGTGTGGACGCTGGACCGGCTGCATCCGGAGCTGAGCCTGTGATCTCCAAGGAGTCCCGGCACGCGCGCGTACCTGTGAGAATCGGGTCCATGGAAAGCAGCAGCGCCACGTCCGGCGGCAGCACGCGCCGTGAGGCCACCCGGCAGAAGCTCTACGAGGCGGCCGTCACGCTCATCGCCGAGCAGGGCTTCTCCGCCACCACGGTGGACGAGATCGCGGAGCGGGCCGGGGTCGCGAAGGGCACGGTCTACTACAACTTCGCGAGCAAGTCGGTCCTCTTCGAGGAGCTGCTGCGGCACGGCGTGGGCCTGCTCACCGCCTCCCTGCGACAGGCGGCCGAGCGGACCGCGACCGAGGGCGGCAGCAAGGTGGACGCGCTGGACGCCATGGTCCGCGCGGGCCTGGTCTTCATCGACCGCTACCCCGCCTTCACCCAGCTGTACGTGGCCGAGCTGTGGCGCACCAACCGCGCCTGGCAGTCGACCCTGATGGTGGTCAGGCAGGAGGCCGTCGCCGTCGTGGAGGGGGTACTGCGCGACGGCGTGGAGGCAGGCGAGTTCAGCGAGGAGATCGACGTCCAGCTGACGGCGGCCGCGCTGGTCGGCATGGTCCTGGTGGCCGCCCTGGACTGGCAGTCCTTCCAGCCGGAGCGCTCCCTCGACGACGTCCACGCGGCCCTGTCCCGGCTGCTCCAGGGACGCGTGAGCGGCAAGGCCTGAACGCCGGGCGGCCGGCAACCGAGCACGCGTCCCGGCATCCGTCCGAGCATGCGTCCTGGCATCCGTCCAAGCCCGCATCGGGCATATGTCCGAGCACGCGTCCGGGCACGAGGAAGGCGCCGGCCCGCTCGCGGACCGGCGCCTTCCTCTTCCCCCGTACCTGCCTCCCGTACGTCCCCCCGTGCTTGCCGTACGTACGGTTCTCCCCCGATGGTCCCCCGTGGTGGTCTGCCCCGGGTCCCCCGTGCCTCGCTTCCGCCGACGGGTCGGCGGAAGGAGCGGCAGGCGGGCGGGCACCGTTCCGCCGCCCCGTGCCGGCGGTGCCGGGCCGCGCCCCCTTGCCGTGTCTCCACTCTCCCGTTCCCGCCGGTACGGGCCCATCCGCGCAGGTACTCATCTCGGCGCCTAGACGAGTCATTCCGATGTGATCAGTGGTCGTAGGCGATCAGGGACCGCATGACCGGCTGCCCAGTCTTGTGGTTGTGCCAGATCGCCGCGGC
>NZ_JBICZA010000029.1:0-117116 GCF_043201585.1 Streptomyces sp. NPDC048297 | reverse complement strand
ACGACGCGCCGATCTCCACCAGGGCCTGCTCGAACTGGCCTGCAGTCTCATATGCCTCCGCCGCCTACGAACCTCATTCTGAAACGATCAGTAAGTCCGTCCTTTAAGTCCGTCCTCTAGTCCGTACGTTCCGTCAAGGAGGTCAATGACCGTGGAGCAGCTCGTCATCCGGGACGCGGACGTGGTCGACGGCAGCGGCGAGCCGTCGTACCGCGCCGATGTGGTGGTCGACGGCGGCCGGATCGTCTCGATCGTCAAGGAGGCCGCGGCGGCGGGCTGCCAACGGCCGCGGGCGCGACGGGAGTTGGATGCCGAGGGACTCGTCCTCTCCCCCGGCTTCATCGACATGCACGCCCACTCCGACCTCGCGCTGCTGCGCGACCCGGACCACAGCGCGAAGCTGGCGCAGGGGGTCACGCTCGAAGTCATCGGGCAGGACGGGCTGTCGTACGCGCCCGTGGACGACCGCACGCTGGAGGAGGTGCGGCGGGCGATCACCGGCTGGAACGGGTACGGCGACGACATCGGCTTCGACTGGCGGACGGTCGGCGAGTACCTGGACCGGCTGGACCACGGGTTCGACGGGCGCGGGATCGCCGTCAACGCCGCGTATCTCATCCCGCAGGGCACCGTCCGCGCCCTCGCCGTCGGCTGGGAGGACCGCCCCGCGAGCCCCGAAGAGCTGGGCCGGATGCGGCAGTTGGTCGCGGAGGGACTGGAACAGGGCGCGGTCGGACTGTCCTCCGGGCTCACCTACACGCCCGGCATGTACGCCGGGGGCGCCGAACTGACCGAGCTGTGCCGGGTGGTGGCGTCGTACGGCGGCTACTACTGCCCGCACCACCGCTCCTACGGCGCGGGCGCCCTGGAGGCCTACGCCGAGATGGTGGCACTGACCCGGGAGGCGGGCTGCCCGCTGCATCTGGCGCACGCCACCATGAACTTCGGCGTGAACGAGGGCCGCGCGCCCGAGCTGCTGGCGCTGCTCGACCGGGCGTTGGACTCAGGCGCGGACATCACGCTGGACACCTACCCCTACACCCCCGGCTGCACCACCCTGGCCGCGCTGCTGCCGAGCTGGGCGAGCGAGGGCGGCCCGGAGGAGATCCTGGCCCGGCTCACCGACCCGGCGACGGCCGAGCGGATCCGGCACGACCTGGAGGTCACCGGCTCGGACGGCTGCCACGGTGTGCCCATGGAGTGGGAGACGATCGAGATCGCGGGCGTGAGCGACCCGGCGCTGGACGACTTCGTGGGCCGCACGGTCCGGGAGTCGGCCGCACTGCTCGGCGAGAGCCCCTGGACGACCGCCCGGCGGCTGCTGGTCGAGGACCGCCTCGGTACGACGATCCTGCAGCACGTGGGTCACGAGGACAACGTCCGTACGATCATGCGGCACCGCGCGCACACCGGCGGCTCCGACGGCATCCTCCAGGGCACCAAGCCGCATCCGCGGGCGTACGGCACCTTCCCGCGCTATCTCGGGCACTACGTACGGGAGTTGGGCGTGCTGACGCTGGAGGAGTGCGTCGCGCACCTCACCGCGCGGCCCGCGGCCCGGCTACGACTGCCGGACCGCGGTCTGGTGCGCGAGGGCCACCGGGCGGACCTGGTCCTGTTCGACCCGGCCACGGTCGCCCCCGGCGCCACGTTCGCCGAGCCCCGCACGCTACCGACGGGGATCCCGTACGTCCTGATCGACGGCCGCTACGCCGTCGAGGACGGCCGGCGCACGGACGTGCTGGCGGGCCGTTCGGTCCGCCGCACGCCCGTGTAGGCGGCTGCTACGGGCAGGCGGCTGTCACGAGTGGACGGCTGTCACGGCTTGGGGAGCACGCAGCCGGCCGCGGTCAGGTCCAGCTTGTTGCCGGTCGTGAAGCAGGCGGGGATCTGGTACGTCTCCTCGGCGTAGTTGATTCCCTTGCGGACGGTGACGGTGCCGGCCTCGTCCACCTCGCACGGGTTGTTCACGGTGCAGGTCTCGCCGTCCTCGTTGCCGGTGTTGTTGACCGCGACCACGTTGCCGGTGGCGGTGTCGATCACCGGGGAGCCGGAGGTGCCGCCGATGGTGTTGCAGGCAGGGGTGTAGCGCAGCGAGTCCTTCCAGGTCCAGTCGCCCTCCTTCAGCCGGTACACGAACCCGTCGACGTCGCAGCTGTAGATCCGCTTCCAGTACCCGGAGACGACCTTGATGCCGGCGCCCGCGGCCGGGTGCGTGTTCTGCACGGTGAGCGCGCTGATGCCGTACGAGCTCTTGATCGCCGCGTAGGTGGTGGTCAGCCGGTAGATCGTGACGTCCGTGTCGGTCATCGTGGAGTACACGACCTGGTTGGCGCGCAGCGTCGCGACCTTGGTGCCGGAGGAGTTCAGCAGGCCGAAGGTGCGGCTGGAGGACTGGCCGGTGATCACCTGGCCCGGACTCGGGAAGCCGGTCTCCAGGCAGTGGCCGTTGGTCATCACGAGCGCGGGGTCGGTGTCCGCGGAGCCCGGGAAGCGGACGACGGATCCGGAGCAGTTGCTGAGCGACACCGTCCCGGCGAAGGTGACGGTCACCGCCTTGGCGGCTTGGGCAGTCTTGGCCGACTCAGCCGCCTTGGCGGACTTGACCGGCTCGGCGGTCTTGGCGGACTTGACCGGCTCGGCAGTCTTGGCCGACTTCGCGGCCTCGACCGCGTGGCCCTGCGGTGCGGCGACCGCGGGTGCCGCGCCGACCCCGGCTATCGCGAGGGCGGACAGGACGGCCAGGAGAGGCTTGTTCATGTGGGGGTCCCCTCTTACGACGTGGGCGACCGGAGATCTTCCGGTCGCCTGTCTTTGTCATGAGCATTCTCACGACAGGGGCGCGCATGAGCAAGGATCTGGCGGCGAGTTGGCGAATTGACGGATCGGCGAATCGGCGAATCGGCGAAGAGTCGGCCGTGACGGCGGCGCGCGGCTCTCCCGGCGCGCCGTCAGTTCTACTCGTTCCCCATGGGCTTGCGGCCGTGGCCGTGGCCCCTGCTCCCGGGGCCACCGGGAGTGGTCGGCGCCACGGAGGGAGTCGTCGCCGTGGACGTGGGCCGGGTGGACCCCGGGGCGGACGAAGAGGGCGCGGCCGTCGTCGGGCTGCCGCTCCGCGCCGTTCCCGCGCCCGGCCCGGACGCGGTGGCGGTCCCCGGGGAAGCGGGGGACGGCGAGGCGGCCCGACCGGCACCGGCGTCCGGGGAACCCGTGGCCGTTCCCTCGGGCGCGGTACGGGAGGTGCGAGGGGCACCCTCCCCCTTGGCGGGATTCTTGCCCCCGCCGGGGGAACCCGAGCCGCCCAGGCCGGTGATCAGGGCGACGGTACCGGCGACGCCGACCACCCCGGCGACGATCGCCAGCCGCCGACGCCCGAGGCGCTCCCGCTGCCGCTGCCTCCGCCGACCGGCACGGCCGGTCCGACCGGCCCGAGCGGTCCGGCCGTGCGAGGTGGAGGGGGCAGGGGGTGCGGTGGGAGCGCCGGGCGCGGCGAGGACGCCGAGTGCGACGGTGTCGCGGAGGACGTCCGGGGTGTCCGGGGTGTCCGGGGTGTCCAGGCCGTACGAGCCGTACGAGCCGTCGGAGGCCTGCGGTGCATGGGACGCGTGGGACGCATGAGGTGCACGGGACGCGTGCGGCTCGTACGCATCACGCGGCCCAGCCGCCTCATATGGGCCAGCCGCCTCATATGCCCCAGCCGCCTCGCACGCCCCTTCCGCCCCAAACAGCCCCGCCGCCTCGGATATCGCAGGCAGCTCGCACGTCTCGTCGTACGCGTTCTGCCAGCCGTAGGCGGAGGCGGGGTCGGCGTATGCCTCGTACGAGGGAGCCGGGGCTTCCTGCGGGTGGTACACGCTGGGCAGGGCCGGTGGCTCGTCACCCGCACCGTGCGCGCCGTACGCCCCCGCCCCCTGCGGGCGTTCGGTCGTCATGTGGGGGGATTGTAGAGACGCGTGTGACGCGTGTGACAGTTACCGGCGATAACAGTCCAAACTTTCCATCGCCTCGCGTGGCGGAAAACACGGAGCACGGGGCAGTGGGGGGTCGTAAGCTCACGGACATGCAGGTGATCCAGTCGACCAAGCTCTCCAACGTCTGTTACGAGATCCGGGGTCCGGTGCTCGAGGAGGCGATGCGGCTGGAGGCGGCCGGTCACCGCATCCTGAAGCTCAACACCGGAAACCCCGCCGCGTTCGGCTTCGAGTGCCCGCCGGAGATCCTGGAGGACATCCTCCGCAACGTCTCCTCGGCGCACGGCTACGGCGACGCCAAGGGCCTGCTGGCCGCCCGCCGCGCGGTCGTGATGCACAACCAGACCATCGGCATCGAGACCGACGTCGAGCACGTCTTCATCGGCAACGGCGTCTCCGAGCTGATCGTGATGGCGATGCAGGGGCTGCTGGACGACGGCGACGAGGTGCTCGTACCGGCGCCGGACTACCCGCTGTGGACGGCCGCGGTCTCCCTGTCCGGCGGTACGGCGGTGCACTACCGCTGCGACGAGCAGTCCGACTGGATGCCCGACCTCGCCGACATCGAGCGCAAGGTCACCGACCGCACCAAGGCGATCGTCATCATCAACCCGAACAACCCGACGGGTGCGGTGTACGACGAGGCCGTGCTGAAGGGCCTGACCGACATCGCCCGCCGGCACAACCTGCTGGTCTGCTCCGACGAGATCTACGACAAGATCCTCTACGACGGCGCGACGCACACCCCGACCGCCAAGGTAGCCCCCGACCTGCTGACGCTGACCTTCAACGGCATGTCGAAGGCGTACCGGGTGGCCGGTTACCGCGTCGGCTGGATGTCCGTCTCCGGGCCGCGCGCGCACGCCGACTCCTACCTGGAGGGCCTGACGATCCTGGCGAACATGCGCCTGTGCGCGAACATGCCGGGCCAGCACGGGGTCATGGCCGCGCTCAGCGGGCGCCAGTCGATCAACGACCTGGTCCTGCCGGGCGGGCGCCTGAAGGAGCAGATGGACACGGCGTACGAGCTGCTGACGCAGATCCCGGGAGTGACCTGCGTACGGCCCAAGGGCGCGCTGTATCTCTTCCCGCGGCTCGATCCGCAGGTCTTCAAGATCAAGGACGACCGGCGGATGGTCCTTGACCTGCTGCGCCGGGAAAAGATCATGGTGGTCCACGGCACGGGCTTCAACTGGCCCGAACCCGATCACTTCCGGGTCGTGACCCTGCCGACGGCGGGGGATCTGCGGGACGCGGTGACGCGGATCGGGTCGTTCCTGGACGGGTACGGCCAGCCGTAGTCACCGGGGCCCGTTCCGTGACCGCGCTCAACTTTAGACGAGATCTAAGCTAGGATGGTTTCCTGTCAGCGCACAGGAGGCCGTCCCATGTACGAACCGATCCGCACCAAGTCGGTCCACAGCACGACGGCCGGCACCGACTCGGACTTCCCCCACCGCTCGCGCGAGGAAGAGCTGGACATCCAGCTGGCCGGCCACCTCTCCGCGCTGCTCGCCGTCACCGACGACCTGCGCGCCCTGACGCCCTGCCCCGGCCTGGACACCGCCGCGGAGCGCCTGGCCGGCGAGGTCCGCCGGCTGCGGGGCGGACGCGAGCCGCTGCGCGCGACCCCGGCCGCGAGCGGTGATCCCGCCGCCCTGCACCGGCGTGCCCATGCCCTCGCCGGGCGCGCGCTCGTGGTGGCGGCCTCGCGCGCGGACACCTCGGCGGCGATTCTGGCGGCCGAGCGGACGGATGCGCACGGTGCGGCTCTCGCCGATCCGAAGGAACTGAGCGCGGCCCACTGACGCCGTAGGAGTTCGGGGCGCCCCCCGACCGGCCTCCCTCGACTGCCGTCCCCCAACGGCCCTTCCCCTGACGGCTTTCCCTCGACGGCCGGCCCTCGACGGCCGTCTCTCGGCCGCCCCCGAATGCCGACGCTCGACTACCGTCCCCCATCGGGCGTCCCCCAACTGCCCTCCCCCGACAACTTTCCCTCAACGGCCGGCCCTCGACGGCCGTCTCTCGGCCGCCCCCGAATGCCGACGCTCGACTACCGTCCCCCATCGGGCGTCCCCCAACTGCCCTCCCCCGACAACTTTCCCTCAACGGCCGGCCCTCGACGGCCGTCTCTCGGCCGCCCCCGAATGCCGACGCTCGACTGCCGTCCCCCATCGGGCGTCCCCCAACTGCCCTCCCCCGACGGGCGCCCCTCGCCTGCCGGCCGTCGCCTGCCCTCCCCCGAGGGGCGTCCCCCGGCTGCCCTCCCCCGAGGGGCGTCCCCCAACTGCCCTCCCCCGACGGGCGCCCCTCGCCTGCCGGCCGTCGCCTGCCCTCCCCCGAGGGGCATCCCCCGGCTGCCCTCCCCCGAGGGGCGTCCCCCGGCTGCCGCCCCCGGCTACCGGCCCCCGATCGCCGTCCCTCAACTCCCGGCCGCCCGCGGCCTGTCGCGGCCACGCGGCGGAGCCGCACATGGACACCGCCCGCGCCCCTTCGCGGCGTTGCAGTGCCGGAGCAGGTATGTCACTCCCTGTTCATCACCCGTCTCAGGGAATGTGGAATTCCGGGAGCACGCTCCACCGCGTGAGACGTATCGCGGGAATCGTCCTCGCGGTCCTGCTGATCGGCGGCGTGGTGGCTGCTGTCGTGGCGGGGCGGCACGGGGAGGACAAGGGCACGGCAACGAAGACCGTGCGAGGAGTGATCGGTTCGGAGAAGTCGGACTTCTTCGCCGATCCCGACGTGGTGAAGGCCCTCGCCGCCAAGGGCTACACCGTGAAGACGGAGGCGTCGGGGTCCTGGGCCATGGAGGGCCTGGACCTGAAGGGGTACGACTTCGCGTTCCCCTCCAGCCAGGCGCCCGCCGACCAACTGGCCGCCAAGTACCACGTGCAGGAGCCGCTGCCCCGGCCCTTCTACTCGCCCCTCGTGGTGGTGGCCCACCGCAGTGCCGCCGAGGTGCTGGCGGGCAACGATCTGGCCACGCTGGACGGGAAGGGCCGCGGCACGCTGAAGATGGCCGCCTATCTGGACGCCGCCCGGCACGACCGCACCTGGCAGCAGCTCAAGGGCGCTTCCAAGTACGGTGAGTTGACCGGCACCCTCTATGTCGCGAGCACGGACCCGGAGTCCTCCAACTCCGGTGCCCTCTACCTCGCCGACGCCTCCTACGTCGCCAACGGCGGCAAGGTGGTCGCGAACAACGCCGACATCGACCGCACCGCTCCCCTGCTGCACCAGCTCGTCAGTGTGCAGGGCGCCCAGCAGTCCAGCTCGGACGCGGTGTTCCGGGACTTCATCAGCGGCGCCGGGAACCCCCTGGTACTGGTGTACGAGTCCCAGGTCGCCTCGATGCTCACCGAGCAGCACGGCACCGGCGCGGACGACCTCGTGGTCCTGTACCCGGACACCACGGTCAACAGCGACCACACGGTCGTCGCGCTCGACGCGAACGGCCGCGCGCTCGGGGAACTGCTCAGCACCGACCCCACCCTGCGCAAGCTCGCGGCCCGGCACGGGTTCCGGCCGCAGGGCGACGCCGCCGAGTTCGTCTCGGCCACCGCGGCCCACGCCGCGTACCTCAACCAGCAGCTGACCGGCGTCCGGCAGGCGCCCGTGCCCACCTCCGCGGTGCTGCACGAGATGGCCCGCCGGGCGCGCGGATGACGGGGGGACCCTGTGAGCAACTTCGACAAGATGGCGCCGGGCGGCGGTGAGCACACGCCCACGCTCAGCGGCGACGACATCTTCACGCTGACCCCGCCCGAGGCCGTCGCGGCCGTGCCCCGGGACAAGGCCGGCGGCCTGGTACCCGTGGAGGAGGGCGTGCGCTCGGACATGGCGCGCAAGGCCGCCGCCTACGTCGAGGGGCTCGCCTCGCTCGACGCCCGCTCGCCCGAGTTCGCGGGCAAGGTCGGGGAGATCACCGCGCTCGGCGCCGGCGACATGCGCACCGCGGCCGCCCAGTCCAACCGGATGCTGGAGCGGGCCGTGCGCAGCCTGCCCGACAAGGGCGGCGACGCCCAGGCCAAGGTGGCGGGCTCGCTCGTCGAACTGCGGCGCGTGGTCGAGGACCTGGACCCGCGCGACCTGCCGGCGACCAAGGGACGCAGGTTCCTGTCCCGGCTGCCCGGCGGGAACAAGCTGCGCGACCACGTCGCCAAGTACGCTTCCGCGCAGGGCACGTTGAACAAGATCGTGGGGTCGCTGCGCGGCGGGCAGGACGAACTGCGGCGTGACAGCGCCGCGTTGCAGACCGAGCGGGTCCGGCTGTGGGAGACCATGGGCAAGCTCCAGGAGTACGTCGTCCTCACCGAGGCCCTGGACACGGCCGTCGAGGGGCACATCGCCGGGGTCCTCGACCCCGAGCAGGCCGACACCCTGCGCGCCGACGTCCTCTTCCCGGTGCGGCAGAAGCACCAGGACCTGCTGACCCAGCTCGCGGTGTGCGCGCAGGGCTACCTCGCCATGGACGTCGTACGACGTAACAACGACGAGCTGATCAAGGGCGTCGACCGGGCGGCCACGACGACCGTCTCGGCCCTGCGCATCTCGGTGATGCTGGCCTCCGCGCTCGACAACCAGAAGAAGGTGGTCGAGCAGGTCAACGCCCTGCGCGGGACCACCGAGGACCTGATCCGGGCCAACTCGGAGATGCTCGCCACGCAGAGCGGGGAGATCCAGCGCATCGCCGCCGACCCGGCCGTCGGCGCGGAGACGCTGCGCTCGGCGTTCCAGCAGATCTACCGCACCCTGGACGCCATCGACACCTACAAGGTGCAGGCGACCGAGGTGATGGCGTCCACGGTCCAGTCGCTGACGGACGAACTGCAGCACGCGAGCGCGTACCTGGAGCGCAGCCGCTCGCAGGGTGCGCTGGAAGGCGGCCTCGGATGAGACGGCGCGCACTCGCCCTGCTGACCGTGACGGCGGCGCTGCTGACCGGCTGCACGAGCGGCGGCCAGGGCCACAAGGACGACCCCGCGGCCCCGAAGCCCGGCACCCTGCGGGTCCTCGCCTCCAGCGAACTCAGCGACATGGGCGCCGTCTTCGACCGCGTCCGCGAGGACACCGGCGTCACCGTCCGGCCCACCTACATGGGCACCCTGGACGCCGTCGACCTGGTCGCCAGGGGCAAGGCGGACGGGGCGTACGACGCGCTGTGGCTGTCCTCGGACGACTATCTGCGGCTGCGCCCCGAGGCGGCGAAGAAGGTGGTCTCGGAGACACCGGTCATGTCCAGCCCGGTCGCCATCGGCGTCAAGCCGGCCACCGTACAAGCGCTCGGCTGGAAGCCCGAGCAGGTCACCTGGTCGCAGATCGAGCAGGCCGTGCAGGACGGGCGGCTGACGTACGGCATGACCGACCCGGCCCGCTCCAACTCCGGTTTCTCCACGCTCGTCTCGGTCGCCTCGGCCCTGTCCGGAGCGCAGTCCGCGCTGACGGACGCGGACGTGGCGAAGGCGACGCCCCGGCTGAAGGAGTTCTTCAAGGGGCAGAAGCTGACGTCGGGTTCGTCGGGCTGGCTGGCGGCGGCGTACAAGCGGCGCGGCACCGTCGACGCCCTGCTGAACTACGAGTCCGTGCTCAAGGGCATCCCGGGCCTGACCGTGATCCGCCCCCGCGACGGCGTCGTCACCGCCGACTACCCGCTCTCCTCGCTGGCCGCCACCGGTGCCCGCACCCGTGAGGACGTGCGCCGGGTGGTGGACGACCTGCGCACGCCCGCGGTGCAGAAGCTCATCACCGGCACCACCCACCGCCGGCCGGTCGTCGCCTCGGTGCCGCCCGCGGCGGGTCTGGACACCGGCCGCCGGCGCGAACTGCCGTTCCCGGGCAGCCGTTCGGTCGCCGACGGGCTCCTCGACTCGTACGAGAACGAGCTGCGCCGCCCCTCGCGGACGGTGTACGTCCTCGACACCTCCGGCTCGATGGACGGCGACCGGCTGGACTCGCTGAAGAAGGCGCTGACCGATCTCACCGGCGACTTCCGCGACCGCGAGGAGGTCACGCTGATGCCGTTCGGCTCGGACGTGAAGAGCGTACGCACCCACGTCGTGGAGCCCGGGGACCCGAAGGCCGGTCTCGACGCCATCCGGCGGGACACCGCGGCCCTGGAGGCGGACGGCAACACCGCGATCTACACCTCGCTGGAGAAGGCCTACGACCATCTGGGCGCCGACCGCGACACGTTCACCTCGATCGTGCTGATGACCGACGGCGAGAACACCACCGGCGCGAAGGCCGGGGACTTCGACGGCTTCTACCGCCGGCTGACCGGCACCCGGCGGGACATCCCCGTCTTCCCGATCCTCTTCGGCGACTCCGACCGCGCGGAGCTGTCGCACATCGCCGACCTGACCGGCGGCCGCCTCTTCGACGCCCAGCACGGCTCGCTGGACGGCGCCTTCAAGGAGATCCGTGGCTACCAGTAAGGTGCTCGGCTATCTCGAGTCCCGCAAGAACCTCACCGGCGCCGCCTGCGGGCTGGTCGGCCTGGCGCTGACCTTCACCGGGGTCGCGGGCCCCTACTGGCCGGTCGTGGTCGCCGGGCTGTACGGCGCGGGCGCGCTGATCGCCCCGCCGGAGCGGCCCGCGCTGCCCGACTTCCCCGACCCGTCCGCCCAACTGGACGCGGTGCGAGGCGACTTCGAGAAGCTGGGCGGTTATCTCGCGGACGTCGAGCTGCCGCCGGCCGCGGCGGACCGGCTCACCGAGCTGACGGAGCTGCTGGCCGCCCTGCTCGATCCCGGCTGGGGCGCCGAGCTGCTCGCCCAGGACCCGGAGGGCGTGCACACGCTCTCCCGGGTGGTGCGGCAGGACCTGCCGGAGGCGGTCGACGCGTTCGTGCGGACCCGGTGGTGGACCCGGCTGGCCCCGGGGCAGGAGGCCCCGGAACGCCATCTGGAACGCCAGTTGGGGCTGCTGCGGGACGAGGCCGGGCAGCTGGCCGCGGACCTGCGGGAGACCGAGGCCCGCCGCCAGGAGACCCACACCCGCTATCTGGAGGAGCGGGGCGGGGGCGGCGGGAACAGCGTGTAGGGACGCTCAAGCGCGTGGGGGTGCTCAAGCGTGCAGGAGTTACTCAAGCGCGTAGAGATACTCAAGCGCGTAGGGGCACTCACGCATACAGAGGTGCTCACATGGGCGAAGGCCTGCCGCCTTCCGTTTCCGTCGGGGCGGACGGGAACGGACGGCGACAGGCCCAGGGCTCCGCACTCCGTTGTGCGGGGCCTCGCCACTGTCCACCACGGCCGGCCGTGACGATCACTGGTCAGGGCATCCCAACCGGCCGTGGAGTCTTCGGGGGCGCGGGGCTCAGCCCAGGCGCTGCACCAGCGCGCGGTACTGGTCCCACAGCTCCTTCGGGGTGTGCTCGCCGAAGGTGTTGAGGTGCTCGGGGACGAGGGCGGCCTCCTCGCGCCAGACCTCGGTGTCGACCTTGAGCAGGAAGTCCAGGTCGGAGTCGGACAGTTCGAGGCCCTCGGTGTCCAGGGCGCCCTTGGCCGGCAGGATGCCGATGGGGGTCTCGACGCCCTCGGCGGTGCCGCCCAGGCGCTCCACGATCCACTTCAGGACGCGGCTGTTCTCGCCGAAGCCGGGCCAGACGAACTTGCCCTCGTCGTTCTTGCGGAACCAGTTGACGTAGTAGATCTTCGGCAGCTTGGACTGGTCCTTGTCCTTGGCCACGTCGACCCAGTGGGCCATGTAGTCGCCCATGTTGTAGCCGCAGAAGGGCAGCATCGCGAAGGGGTCGCGGCGCAGCTCGCCGACCTTGCCCTCGGCGGCGGCGGTCTTCTCGGAGGCCACGTTGGCGCCGAGGAACACACCGTGGTTCCAGTCGAAGGACTCGGTGACCAGCGGGACGGCGGTGGCGCGGCGTCCGCCGAAGAGGATCGCCGAGATCGGCACGCCCTTCGGGTCCTCCCACTCGGGCGCGATGATCGGGCACTGCGCGGCGGGGACGGTGAAGCGGGCGTTGGGGTGGGCGGCCGGCGTCCCGGACGCCGGCGTCCAGTCGTTGCCCTTCCAGTCGGTGAGGTGGGCGGGCGCCTCCTCGGTCATGCCCTCCCACCACACGTCGCCGTCGTCGGTGAGCGCGACGTTGGTGAAGACGGCGTTGCCCCACATGGTCTTCATCGCGTTGGCGTTGGTGTGCTCACCGGTGCCGGGCGCGACGCCGAAGAAGCCGGCCTCGGGGTTGATCGCGTACAGGCGGCCGTCCTCGCCGAAGCGCATCCAGGCGATGTCGTCGCCGATGGTCTCCACGGTCCAGCCGGAGATCGTGGGCTCCAGCATGGCGAGGTTGGTCTTGCCGCAGGCGCTCGGGAAGGCGGCGGCGACGTACTTGGCCTCACCCTGCGGCGGGGTGAGCTTGAGGATCAGCATGTGCTCGGCGAGCCAGCCCTCGTCACGGGCCATGACGGAGGCGATACGCAGCGCGTAGCACTTCTTGCCGAGCAGCGCGTTGCCGCCGTAGCCGGAGCCGTAGGACCAGATCTCGCGGCTCTCGGGGAAGTGCGAGATGTACTTGGTCTGGTTGCACGGCCACGGCACGTCCTGCTCGCCCTCCTCCAGCGGGGCGCCGACGGAGTGCACGGCCTTGACGAAGAAGCCGTCGGTGCCCAGCTCGTCGAGGACGGCCTGGCCCATGCGCGTCATGGTGCGCATCGAGACGGCCACGTACGCGGAGTCGGTGATCTCCACGCCGATCGCGGAGAGCTTCGAGCCGAGCGGGCCCATGCAGAACGGGACGACGTACATCGTGCGACCGCGCATCGAGCCGCGGAAGACGCCCTTCTCGCCGGTGAAGACCTCGCGCATCTGAGCGGGGTCCATCCAGTGGTTGGTGGGACCGGCGTCCTTCTCCTCCTCGGAGCAGATGAACGTCCGGTCCTCGACGCGGGCGACGTCGCTGGGGTCGGAGGCCGCGTAGTAGGAGTGGGGGCGCTTGATCGGGTCGAGCTTCTTGAAGGTGCCCTTCGCTACGAGCTCCTCGCTCAGTCGCTCGTACTCGGCCTCGGATCCGTCACACCAGACGACCTTGTCCGGCTGCGTCAGTTCGGCGATCTCGTTCACCCACGAGATCAGGTCCTGGTGCTGGGTGGGGATGCCGGTGGGAGCCGCGATGTCGCGCGCCACGATTGCTCCTAATTGAGGGATTTTTGTGT
The DNA here is from genome assembly GCF_043201585.1 of Streptomyces sp. NPDC048297. NCBI lineage: Bacteria > Bacillati > Actinomycetota > Actinomycetes > Kitasatosporales > Streptomycetaceae > Streptomyces > Streptomyces sp. NPDC048297. The sequence goes on along the minus strand of NZ_JBICZA010000029.1, from coordinate 103,975 downwards.
ACAACGCCCCGTGGGGGCCGCGACCCGGACGCTTCGTAGCCGCTCATCCGGTGCCGACTGCTCTCATTTGATCATCCGATTCTAGTGCGCATCTGTCCAGAGGGCATCACAGGTGAGCGACGTGAGTAATCCCACGGTTTCCTGGCTTCTTTGCGTGCACATGAAGTTCAACGGAAGGACTTTTTGCGTTGCGTCCGTTCACCAGGACGTGCTGACGCGTGACTTACGGTGGCGTAGGTACCATGCGGGCCATGACTGCGCCCGTCCCCGACGCGCCCACGGACACGCCGGCCGCCGGCCGTGGCCCCACCGCGCACTCCCTGCCGCTCGCGGCCAAGCCCCGCCTCCGCGGCTGGCTGCACCTCGCCATGTTCCCGGCCGTCCTCGTCGCGGGCCTGGTGCTCACCGCGCTCGCCGACTCCACCAGAGGCCGCGTCGCCTGCGGGATCTACGTCCTCACGGCCTGCCTCCTGTTCGGCGTCAGCGCGCTGTACCACCGGGGCGACTGGAGCCCCCGGATGGACGGCATCCTGCGCCGCCTCGACCACGCCAACATCTTCCTGATCATCGCGGGCACCTACACCCCGCTCACCCTGCTGCTCCTGCCCGGCGCGAAGGGGCAGTGGCTGCTGTGGGGCATCTGGGCCGCTGCCGCCGCGGGCATCGTCTTCCGGGTCTTCTGGGTCGGCGCCCCGCGCTGGCTCTACACCCCCTGCTACATCGCGATGGGCTGGGCCGCGGTCTTCTTCCTGCCCGACTTCATGCGCACCGGCGGCATCGCCGTCCTGGTCCTGGTGGTCGTCGGCGGCCTGCTCTACAGCGCCGGCGGCGTGATCTACGGCATCAAGCGCCCGAACCCCTCACCGCGCTGGTTCGGCTTCCACGAGGTCTTCCACTCCCTCACCCTCGCCGCCTTCGTCGTCCACTACGTCGGCATCTCCCTGGTGGCGTACCAGCACGCGTAGGCCCGTCGCGCAGGCCCGTCGGCGGGCCCGTCGCACCGGTCCGCCTCGTAGGTCCGTCCCGCAGGTCGGCACCCCGCACCCGGGGTGCCCGAGAATGATCTCCATGACGGCCGCACACTCCCCCCTCTCCCCCGCCGGCACCCCCCGGCCGGGCCTGCGCGAACGCAAGAAGACCAAGACCCGCGAGGCGATCCGCACCGCGACCTACGCGCTGATCGGGGAGCAGGGGTACGACGCCACGACGATCGAGCAGATCGCCGAGCGCGCCGAGGTGTCGCCGTCGACCGTCTTCCGCTACTTCCCGGCCAAGGAGGACATCGTCCTGCGGTGGGAGTACGACCCGCTGATGGCCGAGGAGTTGCGCGCCCGGCCCGCCGGCGAGTCGTGGACGCACTCGCTGCGGCACGTGCTCGGCAGGGCCGTCGAGGCGATGGCCGAGGACGACCCCGAGGCGCTCCGCGTCCGCGCGCGCCTCGCGCTCCAGGTACCCGCCGTCCGCGACCGCATGGCCGGGAGCACGACGCGGACCGGGCGCCTTCTGGGCACCGTCCTCGCCGAGCGCTCCGGCCTGGACCCCGACGGCCTCCAGGTCCGCGTCCATGTGACGTCCCTGGTCGGCGGCCTGATGGAGGTCTACCTGTACTGGGCCGAGCGCGGCTTCGAGGACGACCTCCCCGGCCTCCTCGCGCGGGGCCTGGACCTCCTGGAACACGGTCTGCCCGGCGAAAACCCCTGAGCCCGGCGGCATCCGCCGTGACATCCTGACCGGGTGAACGGTCCCGAGATCCATGTCGAGTTCGCCCCCGGCCTGGCCGTGTTCCTGCCGAGCGGGCGGCGCCGGGGCGCCACCGTCCTCGCCACCGACGGCGTCTCCACCCTGGGCCATGTCGTCGAGTCGGCCGGTGTCCCGCTGACCGAGGTCGGGGCGCTGTGGGTCGACGGCCGCGAGGTGCCGGTCTCCTACATCCCGGTCGCGGGCGACACGGTCGAGGTCCGCCGCGTCGAGCGCCCCCAGCAGGTCACCGGCGCCCCGCTCCGCTTCCTCCTCGACGTCCACCTCGGCACCCTCGCCCGCCGGCTGCGCCTGCTCGGCGTCGACACGGCGTACGAGGCCACCGACATCGGCGACCCGGCCCTCGCCGCCCGCTCGGCCGCCGAGAAGCGGGTCATGCTCAGCCGCGACCGGGGCCTGCTGCGCCGGCGCGAACTGTTCGCCGGCGCCTACGTCTACAGCACCCGCCCCGACGACCAGCTCCACGACATCCTCGACCGCTTCGCCCCCGAACTGCGCCCCTGGACCCGCTGCACCGCCTGCAACGGCCTGCTGAGGGAAGCCACCAAGGACGAGGTCGCCGACCGCCTCGAACACGGCACGCGCCGCACGTACGACGTCTTCGCCCAGTGCACGGACTGCGGCCGCGCCTACTGGAAGGGCGCGCACCACGACCAGCTGGAGGCGATCGTGGAACGCGCCCTGACGGAACACGGCTAGCAGCCGGCCACTCACGCGGCCGACTGCTCACGTAGCCAGCCGCTCACGTGGCTAGCTGTTCACGTGGCTAGCTGTTCACGTCGCCCCGGTCGCACGCGGTGCCGTTGCGGTTCCGGTTCAGGCCCAGCGGGTCGTCGCCGCCGTTGACCTTCAGGCGTCCGTAGTGGTTCTGCTTCAGCCAGGCGCAGCGGGCGGCGGCGGTCTTCTTCACCTGGGGCGGGAAGACCGTCGGCACGCACACGTTCGCCGATCCGTAGTGCCGGTCGCACCCGGAGATCGTCGTGCTGACCTTCTGCGCGGTCCGCTTGGTGCCCGCGCCCGCGACCTTGCCCCGGAGCGAGTCGGCGAAGGAGTGGACGTGGGCGGACGGCTCGGACGCGCTCAGCGCGGCCGGGCCCGTCAGATGCACCCACTTGGCGACCGACGGCACCCCCGCCGCGTCCACCGCGAAGAGCATGTACCAGCCGGGCGGAGCCAGATTGGGGTTGCTCGTCACGTTCAGGTCGACGTTGTTGCCGCTCACCGACAGCGGCAGGTCGACGAAGCGCTGGTTCGGGTCGGAGGAGTGGGTGACCGCGGCCGGACGGATCAGCTCGGCCTTGGCGATGGGCCGGTCGACGGTGATCCGCTGGGTGTCGCCGTACTTCCACTCCTGGTTGATCAACGAGGTGATCGCCGGCCGGTAGCCCTTGAACAGGTAGGGCGGGGAGTAGATCGACACGTTGTGGTTCCAGGTGCCGTTGCCCGGGTTGTCACCGGTGGCCATCACGCGGCCGTCGGGCAGCAGGAACGCCGAGGAGTGGTAGCCGCGGGACTCGGGGTCGGCGGCCACCGGATCGAAGCGGTTCGCGACCGGGTCGTAGAGCGACGTCTCGTACACCGAGTTGGCCCGGTTGTGCAGGGCGCCGCCCGTCTCCAGCACCTTGCCGTCGGGCAGCAGCACGGTGGAGACGTACATCTTGCCCTGGTTGCCGGTCTCGGCGACCTTGCCGGCTCCCAGGTCGACCGTGCCCTGCGGCAGCGGGGGACCCGCGACGTACGACGGGTTCGGCTGCTTGAGGTCGATCACGTCGGTGAGCCGGTTCGCGTCCGGGTTGGAGTCGATGTTGCCGCCGCCGATGGTGAGGACCTTCTGGTCCTGCGCCGGAGGCAGCAGCACGCTCGCCGACTGGTCCCGCTCGTCCTTGTTCTGCAGCCCCGGGATCTGGGTGATCGTGTTGGCGTCGTAGTCGTAGACCGCCGAGCCGGTGCCGGGGATGTTGTTGCCGAAGACGTGGCTGCCCGAGTAGAAGAGGCGGCCGTCCTGCATGAGGATCATCGACGGGTACAGGCCCCAGAACGACCAGGTCTGGTTGACCTGCGACAGCGGCAGCCACCGCTGGTCCTTGTCCGACCAGCGCTCGGCGGTCACCGAGCCGGTGGAGTCCTCGCGCAGCCCGCCGAAGGTGATGACGTCACCGTTGCCCAGCTCGGTCGCCGACGGATACCAGTGGCCGTCGTTCAGGTCGTTGGTCTTCGTGTACGTCTCGGTCTTCGGGTCGAATATGTACGAGTCCTTGAAGCCCTCGTAGCCGTGCCCGCCGGGGACCGCGTACGCCTTGTTGCCGCTGATGACGAGCACGCGCCCGTCCTGGAGCTGGACGTGCCCCGCGCAGAACATGTCCTTGGGCGTCGGGATGACCTTGTAGCTGCCGTCGGCCGGGTCGTACACCGCGCTGGTGAACGTGCCCGCGGCGAAGTCCTCCTCGTTGTTGCCGGAGCCGGCGATCAGCAGGACCTTGCCGTTGCTGAGGACGACGGAGTGCATCGAGCGCACCGGGTTCTGCGTCGGCTGCACCGTCCAGCTGCCGTTGGCGCAGATCTGCCCCGTGGCCGTGCAGTCGGGTGGCGGAACCGTGTCCGGGACCTGCTCCATCGTGTAGTCGTCGGTGGTCGCCGAACCGGTGCCGTACACCGACACACCCCAGGTGATGCGGTCGGTGCCCGCAGGGACGCCGGGGGTGCGGACCGTGGCCTGTGTCCAACTCGACGCCATGTCCAGGGTCTTGAGGTCCGTCCAGTACTGCCAGCCGGCGGTCGTGTCGTGCCGGAACAGCGTGATGCTCGTGTCCGGCGTCGTCGACTTGTACCAGAGCCCGAGGTCGTACTGCTTGCCGACGCTCACCACCGGCGCGCAGTCGGTGGACTCGGTGACCAGCGCCTTGCGGTCCCCGTCGACCCGCCGGGTCAGCGTGACCTTCATGGCCTTGCCGCCGGAGTGGGCGTCCGCCACCGTCTCGAAGCTGAAGTCGTTGTCGCCCCACCCGGACTTCTCCCAGCAGTACGGCATGCCGTCCGTACCGGCGGTCTCGAAGCCCGGGTTCTTGACGAGGTTGGCGGCCTCGGCGCTCTGTGGCGAGGTCAGGAGCAGACCGGCGGTCAGGGCGCCCACCCCGGCCAGCGCGGTCCGTCTGCGTCGCTTGTTCACACGGCTCTCCTTGCGGTTGTGCGGCTGTATGCGGCTGCGGCTGCGCATTGCGCGGCTGCGGGCTGTACGACTGTGCCTTGTGCGGCCGCGAGTTGTACGACTGCGGGTGGTAAGACTGCGCGTTGTCCTGCCGCGCGTTGTACGACTGTGCGTTGTCCGACTGCACGTTGTCCGACTGCGCGTTGTACGGCCGCGCGTTGTACGGCCGCGCGTTGTACGGCCGCGCTTCACCGGGCGGGTTTGCGGCGCGGGAGATACACCAGCGCCTCCGTGCCGGCGAAGCGCAGCAGGAACGTCGTCACCAGCGCGAGCGCCGTCGCGGCCAGCACGCCCATGCCGAGCCGGTCGACGAACAGGGCGATCAGCGGGATGCGCAGCACCAGATCCGCGTTGGCGAGCAGCGCGAACCGGCCCAGGCGGTCCCACCAGCGGCGGTGCCCGCGCCGGTCACGGAACAGGAGGTGCTCGATGAGCAGGAAGTTCCATGCGACGCCGAGCTGGTTGGCGAGGATCTCCGCGGGAACGTAGTGCACACCGAGCGCGATGAGCGCCCACAGTCCGACCAGGTTCGGCACGAAGCCACTCGCCCCGATCAGCCCGAAGCCGATCATACGGGCGACAGGTGAGGCGGTGCGCAGCCCGGCCAGATGACGCAGGAAGCGAAAGCCCTCCCGCGCACTCGACTTGGACTCCCCGGCGTACCGGTCCTGGAAGACGAACGGCACCTCGGCGACCTGCCGGGGGCGGTTGCGGACGGCCAGTTCCAGCAGGATCTTGTAGCCGAGCGGCCGGAGCACGTCCGCGGTGACCGCGCTGCGCCGGATCGCGAAGAAGCCGCTCATCGGGTCGCTGATACCGCGCAGCCTGCGCGGGAACAGGGCCTTGGTGAGCCAGGTCGCGCCCCGCGACACGGCCACCCGGTAGCCGCCGGCGAGCCCGGCCCTGCTGCCGCCCGCGATGTACCGGGAGGTCACCACGAGGCCCGCACCGCGGCGTTCGCCCGTGGCCACCAACTCCGTTACCAAGGACGGAGGATGCTGGCAGTCGCCGTCCATGACGACGATCCAGTCCGAGGTCGCCGCCCGCAGTCCCTCGACCACCGCGCCGCCGAGCCCGCCGGCCGGCTCCTCGCGGTGCAGCACGGCCACCGGGAACGCGCAGTCCCTCGCGGCGTCGCGGATCACCTCGGGGGTGTCGTCGGTGGAGTCGTCCACGAAGACGACCTCGCAGGGCAGCCGCGCCGGCACCGACGCGGTGATCTGCCGGAGCAGGTGCCGGATGTTCGCGGACTCGTTGAAGGTCGGTACGACGATGGTGACGGCCCCCGGTTCGGGAACCGAACCTTCCGCCGCGGCCAGGCCGTCCGCGGGAACCGTGTACTCGTGGCTGGTCATCGCACGCCTCCCGCGGCTGCCGTGCCGATCTGCCGGATCTCGATGCGGTCGGGGCCGGTGCCGAAGGTGGCGACCGGCTCGGAGTGCCGGATGGCGGCCCGTACGGTGGGCAGGTCCTCGGCGTCACGGCGGACCGTCGGCGAGGCGACGACGTAGTCGAGGTCCCGCCAGCCGTGCGGCAGGGTCCGGGCGACGGCCGGGTCGAGGTCGGCCTTGTAGAACCAGATCGCGCCGAGCCCGGGACGGTACCCGGCGTGCACGAGGTCCAGCCAGAGCGCGTCGTCGACCAGGACCCGGGTGCGGCCGGGGTCCGCGACCTCGGTGCCGAGCCAGTGGGACGCCTGCCGGTAGGGCTTGTTGGCGTCGGCGGTGACGGCGGTGCGGTCACCGTCGTACCAATACGGGACGACGTACGCGCCGGCCGCGAGCGCCAGCACGGCGGCCACCGCGTACCGGCCGGCGGTGACGTACCGCCGCTCGCCCTGCGCGCGCCTGCGGCGCAGCACCGCGTGGACGACGGAGGCGGCGGCGCCGGCCAGGACCAGCGCGAGGAACGGCAGGGCGCCGATGACGTACATGGCGGGCAGGTAGCCGCCCGGCCGCAGGGCGACCGCGGCCAGGACCGCCACGGCCAGGGCGGGCCCGGCGAGCGCGCGGGCGGTGACCGACCAGCGCCAGGTGGCCAGCAGGAGCAGCGCCCCGGCCAGGCCGCCCAGGGGCAGGACACGGTCGTAGTACAGCCACGAGTGCAGGACGCCGTAGGAGCCGGCGGAGCTGTCCAGGATGAAGCCCGAACCGGGCCGGGACATCTGGTACTTGATGCCGTCCAGCAGCGACACGTGCCCGCTGCCCGGGAGCAACTCGCCCTTGAGGAGGGCGAACAGCGGGTAGGAGAAGCCGATCAGCGCGCAGGCGGTGACGGCTCCGGTGAGGGCGAACTTGCGGGTGTCGCGGTGGCTGTGCCGCCACATGGTGACGAACAGGGCGGGCAGGACGACGAGCAGCGTCTCCTTGGTGAGCACACCGGCCGCCCCGGCGCCTAAGTGGTGCCAGAGGTGCCGGCTGGGCGAGCAACCGCTGCCCGAATCCCGGCAGTTGCTTCCAGTCCTTCTTCCGGTACACCTGAAGGAAGCCCTGGTTCCAGCGGGTGCGCTGCTTGAGCAGCGACATCAGGCTTCCGGGCGCCTCCTCGCGGGTCACCATGTCGCTGTCGTAGGCGACGACGACCTTCTTGCCGACGCTGGAGAGCCTGACCCCCAGGTCGCAGTCCTCGGCCAGGCAGTCCGGGTCCCAGCCGTCCGCTTCCCTGAGGACGCCGGTGCGCACGAAGACGGTGTTGCCGCCGAGCGGGATGAACCCCTTCTGCGCATGCAGATGCAGCCGGGAGCGGAACCAGAAGAAGTACTCCAGGCAGTTGCGCAGGCTGTACCAGCTGGAGTGGAAGTTGATGAGCTGCACGCCGCCCTGGACGACGTCCGCGCCGGTCGTGCGGAACGCGTGGTCGACGTGCGCGAGCAGCTCCGGGTGGACCTGGTCCTCGGCGTCGAAGACCCCGACGACGTCACCGCGGCAGTGCGGCAGCGCCGTGTTCATGGCCTTCGGCTTGTTCTTCTTCTCGTGGGTGTCGACGACGACGCGGACGCGCGGGTCGCGTGCGGCGGCGCGTTCGGCCACCGCCGTGGTGCCGGGGTCGTCGTGCCCGACGATCACGATGATCTCGAAGTCGGTGTGTGTGGACTCCAGCAGCCGCTGGACGGTGTGGTCGAGCACCGCCTGCTCGTGCCGCGCCGGCAGGAGCAGCGAGAACGACAGGTGCTCGTCCCCCTCCGGTCTGCTGAACCGGGTGGAGGCGAGCACCTCGGGCGTGCGCCACGCGTGCATCTGCCACCACAAGGTGAAGGCCGCCATCCAGAACAAGGCCAGCGAGACGACGGCCACGAAGACAGACGTCAGCAAAGATCCCCCCAGATCTCCAAATACGCCCCTGAAATACCCCCTGACGCGACGGCGAGTCACTGCCGTCGCGTCATTGTGGAGAGATTAGGTGGGAACGATGAAGGGCGCGAGCCGATCCGATAAATAACGTGTTTCGTATCGGTGGTGTGGTAAGCGGTATCTATCCCAACACACGCCGAAATAAGGACAGTTCCCCTCTCCCGTGCCCTTCCGCGCCCCTCCGTGTCCCCTTCACTCCCCCTCGCTCCGGTGCGCCCGCGCCCTGCTCAGCGGGCCTTCAGCGCCGCTTCCAGCCGTTCCGGATCCGTCGTCGGGGCGTCACAGGTGAAGTGGCGGCAGACGTACGCGGCAGGCCGCCCGTCCACGAGCGGGCGGTCGGCGAGCAGCGGGAACTCGTCACTGTCCGCGGCACCGGCGGCCACGACCGCGCCCGGCGCGGTGCCGAGCAGAGCGGCCCGGTGCAGCGCGGCCGTCCCCTCGTCGGTGAGCGACGGCCCGACGACCGCGACCTCCCGGGGCCCGTCGAGCAGCGCCTCGGCCACGGCCAGCCCCCAGCCGATGAACCGGGGCACGCGCGGCCCGAGCGCCCGCACGACACCCAACGCCTGTGCGGCGGCCGTCCGATGGGGCTCGGAACCGGTGTGCGCGGCATAGCCGAGCAGCGCGCCGGCCGCGGCGGTCCAGCCCGAGGGAGTGGCGTTGTCGGTCGGGTCCTGCGGCCGGCGGATCAACTGCTCGGCATCGGACGCGGTGTCGAACAGGGCGCCGCTGTCCGGGTCGGTGAAGCGCGCGAGCACGTGGTCAACGAGCAGCCCGGCGAAGTCCAGCCACACCCCCTCCCCCGTCACGGACGCCAGCGCCAGGAAGCCCTCGGCGACGTCGGCGTAGTCCTCCAGCACACCGGCGTTGGCGCCGGCCCGGCCGTCCTTGCTGGTGCGGGCGAGGTGCGCGTGCTCGTCCAGGTGCACCCGTACGAGCAGGTCGGCGGCGCCGACGGCGGCCTCGACCAGGTCGGGCCTGCCGAAGTAGGCGCCGGTCTCGGCGAGCGCGGCGATCGCGAGCCCGTTCCAGGCGGCGACCACCTTGTCGTCCCGCCCCGGCGCGGGCCGCTTCGCCCTCTCCGCCAGCAGCCGCTCCTTGACGGACGCGACCTTGTCCGCGTCGAACACGCCTTCGGTCTGCGGGAGTTGCAGCACGGACTGCCCGTGCTCGAACGTGCCCTCGCCGGTCACGCCGAAGTACTGGGCGGCGAGGTCACCGTCGGCCTCCCCGAGCACGGCACACAACCGCTCGGGCGTCCACACGTAGTACGCCCCCTCGACGTGCCGCCCGCTCCCATCGTCGCTGTCGGCATCGAGCGCGGACGCGAACCCGCCCTGCTCGGTGCGCAGTTCACGCACCAGGAAGTCCGCGGTCTCCAACGCGACCCGCCGCGCGAGATCCGACCCCGTGGCCCGCCACAGATGCGCGTACACCCGGCACAGCAGGGCGTTGTCGTACAGCATCTTCTCGAAGTGCGGCACCACCCAGTCACGGTCGACGGAATACCGCGCGAACCCACCGCCCAGCTGGTCGTAGATCCCGCCGCGCGCCATCCGCTCGCACGTGTCCTGCGCCATCTGCAACGCGCCCTCGGCGCCGGTCCGCGCGTGATGCCGCAGCAGGAACTCCAGCACCATGGACGGCGGGAACTTCGGCGCCCCGCCGAATCCGCCGCGCTGCGGGTCGTACTCACGGGTGAGCCCCAGCAGCGCCTGCGCGAGCTCCTGCTCCCCGGGCGCCTCGCCGCCCTGATGCCCGATCTCCCGCTGCGCGAGATCCCGCACGATCTTCCCGGCGACCTCCCCGACCTCCTCCCGCCGCTCCTCCCACGCCTGCCGCACCCCTTCCAGCACCTGCCGGAACGACGGCATCCCGTGCCGGGGCTCGGGCGGAAAATACGTCCCGAAGTAGAACGGCTCGGCCTCCGGCGTCAAAAACACCGTCATCGGCCACCCACCCTGCCCGGTGGCCGCCTGCACGGCCTCCATGTACACGGCATCGACGTCGGGACGTTCCTCACGGTCGACCTTGACACTGATGAAGTGCTCGTTGAGGTAGTCGGCGGTGACCTGATCCTCGAAGGATTCGTGAGCCATCACATGGCACCAGTGGCAACTGCTGTAACCGACGCTCAGCAGGACGGGTTTACCGGCCTTGCGGGCCTCGTCGAAAGCGGAGGCCGACCAGGGCCACCAGTCGACGGGGTTGTCGGCGTGCTGGAGCAGATACGGGGACGTCTCATGGGCCAGTCGGTTCACCGTTCCACTCTCCCACGGTCTCCGGTACCGCGGAGAGACGCGCCGACACCGGGCGTGCCCCTGCCGATCTCGATCTCGAGGTTGTGGGCGGGCCGGGAAGGGCGCGGAAGGCGGCGGTGTCGGTGGCGCTGGGAAGGTCGGTGACGGCTGTGGCGCTGAAGAGGTGGATGCTGGTCCTGCTCGGGGTGGGGGCGGGCCGTGCTGCTGGCGCCTTGGATGGTGGTGTTCGGCCTGCGCGCCGTCCCTCGCGCCCGCCTCGCGGCCTCGGCGACCGCCGCCGTGGCGGGGCCGGCGTGGGCGTGTGTGGCGCCGGCGCTGGCGAAGCCGCCTGTGCCGGGTGTCCGTGAGGGCCTGCCCACCAAACCCTCACCCTCCGCCTGATCGCCGCCCTCTCGCGCTCGCGCCTCGCCCCAAGGACACTCGTAGGTGACGGAGTTGGCGCCGGAGGGGGACGGGACATGCGCGACGGCCATCGTGCGGAGGCCGAACGGCTGCTGGTTCGGGCCGTGGAGGAAGAGGTGCGCCGCTCGGGCGGCCGGACCGACGGGCAGTTGCTGCTGTCGCGGGCGCGCGGCGCGCTGGACGCGATGGCGCGCACGGCGGCCGAGGAGTACGAGGCCTACACGCGCGCCCTGGACGAGGCCGACGCGGGACGGCTCACCTTCGGTCAGCGCTATGCCCGCGAGGGCGCCGGAACGGCCTTGCTGGTGGCCGCCGTCGGCGCGATCGCGGCCGCCGTCGCGGACATGTCCCTGGGGACCGGCACCGGCACGGCGGTCGGTGCGGGCGCCGTCGTGGGCGTGGTGGGCGCGACGGCGACCGTGGTGAAGGTGGCCGGTGCGCATCTGCCCGCCGCCCACCATCGTGCGGGCGCGGCCGGCCAGCCGGGCGGTCCGCAGCAGCTGCGCCTGCAGTGGCTGACCGCGCTGGAGGTGCGCGGTATCCGTCCGTTCCTGGACCAGCAGCGGGTGCTCAGCGCCTCGGCGGCCCCGCAGAAGACGTCCGGCCCGTCGCTGCGCGGCCCGTCGTTGCGTGGCGCGGACAAGAGCGCGGCGGCCCGCAGGCGCTCGGTGCTGGAGCAGTCGTTCGGGCAACTCCCCGAGCCGGAGGGGCCGTTCGCGGGGCGCCGGCAGGAGATGACGCGGATCAGGCAGTGGACGCAGTCGGCGCGGGCGGCCACGGAGACCCGGCCGACGGTGGTGGTGCTGCACGGCGAGCCCGGTTCGGGGCGTACGACGCTCGCGGTGCGTGCGGCGCACGAGCTGCGGGACCACTTCCGCGGCGCGGTCGTCGTGGATCTGCGCGGCGGCCGGGAGGAGCCGGCGCTGTCCACCCGGGACGCGCTGCTGCACCTGCTCAACCGGCTCGGGGCGCCCCGCGAGCAGTTGCTGTTCCGGGAGCGTTCCTCCCCCGACCAGCAGGTCAAGCGGCTGAGCGAGCTGTACCACCAGCATCTGACCGGCCTGCCGGTGACGATCGTGCTGGACGACGCCTCGGACCCGGAGCAGGTGCGTGCGCTGGTGCCGGAGCGGTCCGACAGCCTGGTGCTGGTCACGGCGCGCACCGCGCTGGAGCTGCCCGCGGATCTGCCGGCCTGGGTGCACCGGTTGCCGGTGCGGGCGCTGGACGCGGCGGGCGCGGAGGAATTGCTGAGTGCGGCCGCGCAGGACGCGTCGGGCCCGTACGACGCCGAGTCCGCCGACCGGATCCGGCAGTTGTGCGGGGGGCTTCCGCTGGCGCTGCGTGTCGCGGGTTCCGCGCTGGGGCCGCGTTCTCCTCGGCAGCTGGCGGTGGATCTGGGGGCGTACGGCCCGGTGGATCCGGTGGAGCGGGTGCTGTGGCTGCGCTACACGGATCAGCCGGAGCCGACGCGCCGGCTGCTGCGGAGGCTCGCGCTGGCGGGCCGGGCGTCGCTGGGTGCGGCGGCGGCCGCGGCGCTGCTCGCCACGGACGAGCAGGAGGCCACCCGGCATCTGGTGGCGCTGGCGGAGGCGGGGCTCCTGGACCATGTGCGCGGCAGCCGTTACCGGCTGCACGACCTGGTCCGTGGTTTCGCGCAGGCGCGGCTGGCGGACGAGGAGGAGCCGGCGGAGCGTGCGGCGGCGCAGGAGCGGCTGATCGTGAACTACGCGGAGCTGGCCGACTCGGTGCTGCGGCTGGTCGACGGCAACATGTCGACGCGCTCGGACCGGTTCGGTTCGCACGGCTTCACCTCGCTGGACGAGGCGCTGCGCTGGCTGGACGACGAGTCGAGCTTCATCACGTCGGCGCTGCGGCACGCGGAGGGCGTGGAACGGGCGGCGGTGCTGAACCTGCTGGGCTCCCTGTGCGACTACTGCCTGCTGCGGGGCGACCTGTACCGGCTCGGTGAGATCAGCGAGCTGGCGCAGACCGTGGACGAGGGGCTGCTGCTGCAGTCCGTGCAGTGGCGTACCGGTATCGCGGCGCGGCAGCTGGGCGAGCTGGACAAGGCGCGCACCACGCTGGCCTCGGTGGTCGACCTGTACCGGGAGGCGCATCAGGACGCGGGCGCGGCGCGGGCCCTGTGCTCGCTCGGGATCACCCTGCATCACCAGGGCAATCTCACGGAGGCCGCGGCCAAGCTGCAGGAGGCGCTGGATCTGCAGGCGGCGCCGACGCTGGCGACGGACCGGGCCTGGACGATGCACGCGCTGGCGGCGGTGCAGCGCGACCGGGCCCGGCTGTCGGAGGCGCTGGACCTGCTGACCCGCTCGCTGGTCCTGCACCGCGAGGGCGGTTCGGTGCACGGGGAGGCGTGGGCGCACTTCCAGCTCGGCCAGCTGACGCTGCGCCTGGGGGACGTGCCGGGCGCGGAGACGGAGCTGCGGGCGGCCCAGGAGCGGTACGGCCGCACGCACGACGCGCGCGGGGAGGCCTGGGCCTTGACCCAGCTGGCCCGAGCACGGCTGGTGGACGGCGATGCCGCCCCGGCCGTGGAGGGGCTGAGCCGGGCGGCGGCCCGGCACCGGGAGAACGAGGACGTGCGCGGCGAGGCGTGGACGCTGTACTACCTCGGCCAGGCGCTGGAGGAGAGCGGCGAGCTGGACCGGGCGGTCCGTGAGCTGGAGCGGGCGCGCACGATGTTCTCGAGGATGCGCGACGTGTACGGGCTGGCCTGCGCCCGGCACCATTCGGCGCGGGTCACCCGGGACCAGCGGGCCGCGCAGACGGGCTCGCTGCGCAACTCCGGCTTCGCCCGTCAGCTGCTGGTGGACGCGCGTGCCGACTTCCAGCGCATCGGGGTCGCGCACGGCGAGGCCTGGACCTGTCTGGAGCTGGCCGTGGTGGACGCGGGCAACGCTCGTACGCAGCAGGCGCTGGCCCTGTGCGACGAGGCGCTGACCCTGTTCACGGCGTACGGCGACCGTCGCGGCGAGGACTGGGCACGTTTCCTGCGCTGCACCCTGCTGCCGTACGCGGCCGCGGGCGGGGTGGAGGTGGGTACGGCCGTGGCGCAGGAGGAGCTGGCCCAGCTGACCCGGGACTCGCATCCGCTGCGGGACGGGAAGCTGGCCGAGTACGCCCCGGCGTACGCCCTGCTCCTGGAGCGCGGTATCACGCTGGAGACGGGCTGGGAGGCCTGGCGGCTGCGCATGACGCCGGACCGCCACGCCCGCGAGGTGATGGGGGTGGCGGTGCCGGCGAGGAGCTGACCGGCGCGGTCAGACCTGAGGTGCAGACCGTAGGTGGTCGGACCTGAGGTGCAGACCGAGGTGGTCAGCCCTGAAGAGCTGACCGGCGCGGTCAGCTCTGCTGCGCCGTGGAGTCGGCCTTGGTGTCCACCTCGGCCGGCCTCTCCTGGAAGTCGACCCTCTGCATGTGCTTGTTCATGGACTTCATCAGGCCCCACACGGCCAGGGCCAGCACCGCGAAGACGATGAAGCCGAGGACACCGGGAGTGACCTTGTTCTGGTCGACCTCCTTGGCGGCGAGGGGGACGAGGTGCGTCACTGCGAGGCTCACGCTTGCGCTCATGTCAGGCATTGTCGCGGATGCCCGCGAAGAGGTCGTCCTCGGGGAGGGAGGTGTCCACGAGCGACTTCGCCAGCTCGTACTCCTCGGTCGGCCAGACCTCCTTCTGCAGGTCCATCGGGACCTTGAACCAGCCGCCGTCGGGGTCGATCTGCGTGGCGTGCGCGATCAGCGCCTTGTCACGGATCTCGAAGAAGTCCGCGCACGGGATGTGCGTGGTCAGCGTGCGCTCGGTGCGCTCGAACTCGTTCCAGCGCTTGAGCCAGTCCCCGTAGGGCGACTCCAGGCCGCGGTCCAGCATCGCCTGGTGCAGGGCCTCGGTGCGGGGGCGGTTGAAGCCCTGGTTGTAGTAGAGCTTGAGCGGCTGCCAGGCGGGCCCGAACTCGCTCTCCGGGTACTTCTCGGTGTCCGCCGCGCCGTCGAACGCCACCATGGAGATCTTGTGGGTCATGATGTGGTCGGGGTGCGGGTAGCCGCCGTTCTCGTCGTAGGTGGTGATCGCCTGCGGGCGGAAGGCGCGGATCTTGCGCACCAGCTCGCCGGCCGCCTTGTCCACGTCCTCCAGGGCGAAGCAGCCCTCGGGCAGCGGGGGCAGCGGGTCGCCCTCGGGCAGGCCGGAGTCGACGAAGCCGAGCCACTCCTGCGTGACACCGAGGATCTCGCGGGCCTCGTCCATCTCCTTCTTGCGTACTTCGTGGATGTGCTCCTCGATGTACGTGTCGCCCTGGAGCTTGGGGTTGAGGATGGAGCCGCGCTCTCCGCCGGTGCAGGTCACCACCAGCACGTCCACCCCTTCGGACACGTACTTCGCCATCGTGGCCGCGCCCTTGCTCGACTCGTCGTCGGGGTGCGCGTGAACGGCCATCAGTCGCAGCTGGTCAGTCAAGACTCAATCCTCAGGTGTCGGCGCCCCGCGTCCTGCGGTACGCGCGCGGGCTTCTATAGTGACCGAATCGGAAGGCGAATAATTCCGCGGAGAGGACGATCATGAGTACGGCGAGCACGCGGCTGCCCGAGGGCCGCTACGGCCGTTCCTCGGACGAGCGCGCCGACCGGAAACTCAAGGTCGCGGGGGCGGTGCTGGGCGCGCTCCTGCTCGCGCTGGTCGGCTACTTCGCCTACCACTACGTCGCGGAGAACGAGATCAGCGGCCAGGTGATCACCTTCCAGGCCTCCGGCGACGCGGTCGAGGTGCATCTGGAGGTCCACAAGGACGCCGGTGTGGACGGCTACTGCACGCTGCGGTCCCAGTCCGCCGACGGCGCCGAGGTGGGCCGGGCGGACTTCCGCTTCACCGGCTCGGCCACACGCATCGACCAGGTCGTCACGCTGCGTACGACGGCCAGGGGCACGACGGCCGAACTGCTGGGCTGTCACGCCGGCTGATCGGGGCGGTCCACACGGCCGAGCCGACTGAATCACCCACAATGCGTACGCTCTGACCTGCATTGATGGGATTCTTATGGCTTATGTCCTCCCCCTTTCGCCGTTGAATTGTTAGGCTCGTGGTTTCGCCCATCCAAGAGGGAACATTCTTCTGGGTAGGGCGATGCTTTGTATTCCCAGTACCGACGAGGAGCACCCTGTGACCCAGACCAGCGAGAACGTCACCTGGCTGACCCAGGAGGCGTACAACAAGCTCAAGGACGAGCTTGAGTACCTTACTGGTCCTGCGCGCACGGAGATCGCCGCCAAGATCGCGGCCGCGCGCGAGGAGGGCGACCTGCGCGAGAACGGCGGGTACCACGCGGCCAAGGAGGAGCAGGGCAAGCAGGAGCTGCGTGTGCGCCAGCTGACCCAGCTGCTCGAGAACGCCAAGGTCGGCGAGGCTCCGGCCTCCGCCGACGGTGCCGTCGCGCCCGGCATGGTCGTCACGATCGCCTTCGACGGGGACGAGGACGACACCATGACGTTCCTGCTCGCCTCCCGCGAGTACGCGAGCGCCGACGTCGAGACGTACTCGCCGCAGTCCCCGCTGGGCTCCGGCGTCATCGGCCACAAGGTCGGCGAGGACGCGGAGTACGAGCTGCCCAACGGCAAGAAGGCCTCGGTGCGGATCATGAAGGCCGAGCCGTACTCGGGCTGATCCCGGCCCCCTTTCCAGGAGCGAAGCCCCCGGCGTCCACGGACACCGGGGGCTTCGTCATGCCGTCATACGGTCAAGCCGTCAGGCGGTCATGCGGTGCTCACGCGGTGGCCGAGCGGTACTTGCGGACCGCCAGGGTGCGGAAGACCAGGATGATCACGGCCGACCAGATCAGCGAGGCCAGCACGGGGTGCTGCATGGGCCAGGCGTCGGGCGTCCGGAAGCCCGGGGGCAGGTTGCCGAACAGCTCGCGGGAGGCCTGCACGGTGGCGCTGAACGGATTCCACTCGGCTATGTGCCGCAGGAACGCCGGCATCTGGTTCGCGTCCACGAACGCGTTCGAGATGAACGTCAGCGGAAACAGCCAGATCAGGCCGCCCGAGGTCGCCGCTTCCGGGGTGCGCACGGAGAGGCCGATGAGCGCGCCGATCCATGAGAACGCGTACCCGAACACAAGGAGCAGACCGAATCCGGCGAGCACCTTGCCGAAGTTCTCGTGCGTACGCCAGCCGACGATCAGGGCGACGACCGCCAGGACGACGAGGGTGAGCGCCGTCTGCACCAGGTCGGCGAGGGTGCGCCCGGTCAGGACCGCGCCACGCGCCATGGGCAGGGAGCGGAAGCGGTCGATGAGGCCCTTGTGCATGTCGTCGGCTATGCCCGCCCCCGCGCCCGCCGTGGCGAACGTGACGGTCTGGGCGAAGATGCCGGCCATCAGGAACTCGCGATACGCCTGGGTGGCGTTGGACGAGCCGACCTTGATCGAGCCGCCGAACACGTAGGTGAACAGCACCACGAACATGATCGGCTGGATCAGCCCGAAGATGAGCATCTCGGGAATCCGGCTCATGCGGATCAGGTTCCGGCGGGCGATGACCAGCGAGTCGCGCACGGAGCGGATCATGGGGTTGCCGGGCGCCTCGATGCGTACGGCGTCGGTGACGGCACTCACTTCACGGCCTCCTTGCCGTTCGCCTCGCCCTTTTCGGCCTCGGCGACGTGTCCGGTCAGGGACAGGAAGACGTCGTCGAGGGTGGGGCGGCGCAGTCCGATGTCGTCTATCTCTATCCCGCGGGTGTCCAGCTCCCGGATGACCTCGGCGAGCAGCTTGGCGCCGCCGGTGACGGGGACGGTGAGCTTGCGGGTGTGGTCCTCGATCGTGGTCTCGCCCTTGCCGAAGCGGGCGAGGACCTCGGCGGCGCCCGGAATCTCCTCGGGCTCGTGCACCACGACCTCGACGCGCTCGCCGCCGGTGCGGGCCTTGAGCTGGTCGGAGGTGCCCTTGGCGATGACGCGGCCCTGGTCGACGACGGCTATGTCATGGGCCAGGTGGTCGGCCTCTTCGAGGTACTGGGTGGTCAGGAGCAACGTGGTGCCGCTGGAGACCAGCTCCTTGATGACCCCCCACAGCTGCTGGCGGTTGCGCGGGTCGAGACCGGTCGTCGGCTCGTCCATGAACATCACGGGCGGCGAGACCACGAGGGCGGCCGCGAGGTCGAGCCGGCGGCGCATGCCTCCGGAGTAGGTCTTGGCGGGACGGTCGGCGGCGTCCGCGAGGTTGAACTGCTCCAGCAGCTCGGCCGCGCGCTCCTTGGAGGCCTTGGCCTTCATCTGGTAGAGCTGGCCGACCATCTGGAGGTTCTCCCGGCCGGTCAGGTACTCGTCGACCGCCGCGAACTGGCCGGACAGTCCTATGGAGCGGCGGACGGCGTCGGGGTGCTTGAGGACGTCCACGCCGGCGACGACCGCCTTGCCGCTGTCGGGGCGCAGCAGGGTCGTCAGACAGCGGACGGTCGTCGTCTTGCCGGCACCGTTCGGCCCGAGGAGGCCGAGGACGGTGCCCTCGGGGACATCGAGGTCGACGCCGTCCAGTGCCTTTACGTCACCGAAGGTCTTGACCAGGCCTTCGGCATAGATGGCGCCTGGCATATATGTCTCCACGTAGTCGGAGGTTGCTTCGGAAAGGCTAGGTTTTGCACGCCGGTGCGCGCCTGTGGTTTTCCACGCGCCATGTCCCACCCCTGCGCGGACGACGTCCACGCGCGGACGGAACGGTCGAACCGCCGGCCACACGACACACCATAACGCGATGTATCGCGTCTCTCAATGGGCTTGATGCGAGATGGCTCGAACGAATGAATCAGCCGATGACCGTGTAGCCCGCCTCGCGCAGCGCCTGGCCGACCTCGGCACAGTGCGCCGGACCCTTCGTCTCGAGGTGCAGCTCCACCTCCGCCTCCGCGAGCCCGAGCCGGGGATCGGTTCGAACGTGGCTCACGTCGAGGACATTAGCGTCCACCACTGACAACACCCCGAGGAGCGTGGCGAGGGCGCCCGGACGGTCCGTGAGCCGCAGCGAAACCGCCAGGTAGCGGCCCTGCGCGGCCATGCCGTACCGCAGCACCCGCTGCAGCAGCACCGGGTCGACGTTCCCGCCGGACAGCACCGCGACGACCGGCCCGGGGAAGGAGCCGGGCTCCGCGAGCAGCGCGGCCACCGGGCTCACCCCCGCCGGTTCCACGACCAGCTTGGCCCGCTCCAGGCACAGCAGCAGCGCGGCCGACAGCTGGTCCTCGCTGACCGTGCGCACCTCGTCGACCAGCTCGTTGATGATCGCGAACGGCACCTCACCGGGCCGCCCGACCTTGATGCCGTCGGCCATCGTCGCCGGGTTCCGCACCGACACCGGGTGCCCGGCGGCGAGCGAGGGCGGATAGGCCGCCGCACCCTCCGCCTGCACCCCGACGATCCTGACGTCCGGCCGCAGCGTCTTCACGGCGACCGCGATACCGGCCGCGAGCCCGCCGCCCCCGACACCGACGACGATCGTGCCCGCCTCCGGGCACTGCTCCAGGATCTCCAGGCCGACCGTGCCCTGGCCCGCGATGACGTCCGGGTGGTCGAAGGGGTGGATGAACACCGCGCCCGTCTCGGCCGCGTACTCCTGGGCGGCGGCCAGCGTCTCGTCCACGACCTGGCCGTGCAGCCGCACCTCGGCGCCGTAGTCCCGCGTCGCACTGATCTTGGGCAGCGGGGCGCCCTTGGGCATGAACACAGTGGCGTGCACCCCGAGCAGCGCGGAGGCCAGTGCCACGCCCTGCGCGTGGTTGCCGGCGCTCGCCGCCACCACCCCGGCGGCACGCTCCTCCGGCAGCAGTCCGGCGATGCGGACGTAGGCGCCGCGCAGCTTGAAGGAGCCGGTCCGCTGGAGGTTCTCGCACTTGAGGTGCACCGGCGCGCCCACCAGCTGGGAGAGGTGCCGGCTGCCCTCCATCGCGGTCACCCGTGCCACGCCCGAAAGCATCTTCTGGGCTCCGCGCACATCGTCGAGAGTGACGGAGCGCAAGGAGTCAGCCGTGCCATAGCTCATGACTCAAGTCTCGCAGTTCACGGTCGCACACGACTGGAGCGACCAAGCAGCGAGACCGGTTTGCGCAGCGCCGGTACGGCCCGCCCCCGGGCCGCGTACCCTGTCCCCCAACCCAGCACCCTTCATGAAGCGAGCCTCCGGCCATGCCCACTACACCTGAAATGTCGATGGACATGACGACCGTCGGTGACCCCGGTCTTCTCGAAACCCTTCAGCACGAGGTGGCGGTGTTCGCCCGCCGTGCCGAACAGACCCGGCTCGGCGGCGTCGGGCAGGTGCGCAACTCCATGGACCGCGCCGCGTACCTGCTGCTCAACCGGCTCGACAAGGAAGGCCCCATGGGGGTCAAGGCGCTGGCCGCGAGCATGGGGATCGACTCCTCCACGGTGACCCGGCAGGTGGCTCCCCTGGTGGACACCGGGCTCGTCAAGCGCACCTCGCACCCGGAGGACGGCCGTGCGGTGGTGCTCCAGCTGTCCCCGCGCGGGGCGTCCCGGCTGGCGGAAGTGCGGTCCTCGCGGCGCCAGTTGATGGCCGAGCTGACCCAGAACTGGGCTCCGGAGGAACGCGAGCAGTTCTGCACGCTCCTCACGCGCTTCAACACCGCCCTGTCCGCCCGCGCGGTCCAGGGAGGGCCCTCGGCGGAGCCGCCGGCCACCTCCTGAGGCACGGCCCGGCTCCGCCGTCGTCGTATGAGCGTTCCGGTGCCGCAGTCGGGTGAGCATCCCGGTCCCGCCGCCGGGTGAGCGTTCCAGTGCCGTAGTCGGATGAGCGTTTCGGTCCCGCCGCCGGGTGAGCGTTCCGGTGCCGTCCGGACTCTTGACCCCGGGCCGCCGCTGGCCTCATATAAAACCGGGCCCTCATCCGGGAGCGGCCGTCGTCCGGGACCGGGCCGCCGTCGGACACGGCTCGTCCGGGCCGTACCGGGCAGGGCCTCCTCAGGGGGGAGGAGCGGTGCGTGAGCGGCAGGCACGGCGAGCTGCACGCCGGGCGCGGGAGTTCGAGGCGTTCGTCGCGGGCGCGGCGGGACGCCTGCTGCACACCGCCACCCTGCTCACCGCCGAGGCACCGGACGCCAACCCGCGCGCGCGGCGCCTGCTGACCCTCGCACTCGCCCACACGTACGCCTGCTGGGACCGGCTGCGCGGCGAGGACCCCTACGACCGCGCCCGCCAGGACCTCGCCACCCGCTTCGCGCACGGCACATGGCACCAGTACGGGCTTCTCGGCCGCGCCCACCGGCCCGATCCGCGCAGTCCGCTCGCCGCCCTGAGACCGCAGGAGCGGCTGATCCTGGTGTTCAGGCTGTACGAGGGGGTCGCCGAGGAACAGACGGCGGCCCTGCTGGGCCTGCCCGCCGAGCGGGTGCACGCCCTGTGCGACCGCGCGACGGCCACCGTGCTGCATCCGGCGCGTACGGCCGCCCCGCGCGCGGTGGGCGCCACGGTGGCCCCGTCATGAGCCGCGGGCGCGGCGGACGGCGTGCGGGGAGGTCCCGGTGAACCGGCCCGAACGGGAGGCCGCCGCGCGGCAGCTCATGGAACGGACTCCGGCGCCCGTGCCGCCGGACCTCTACGGCGAGGTCGTCCGCCGCGGCACCCGGATACTGCGCCGGCGGCGGCTCGCCCGCGCCCTGCTGTGGGTGCTGCTGTGCGCCGCGGCCGTGGCGTTCACCGTCTGGGCGGTGCAGGCCCGGCCGTGGGCGGAGCCGCCGTCAGGGACGACCCCGCCCGTCACCAGCTGGTGACACGTCACCGGCCGGTGGCCGTGGCTGCTTGGCCCGTTCCGCCTCTCTTGGCCTACTTGGCCCGCTCGGCCTCTCTCGGCCTGCTCTGCGGCCTACTTGCCGAGGGCCTGCTCCAGGTCCTCCAGCTGGTCCTCGACGTTCTCGATGCCGACCGACAGACGCACCAGGTCGGCCGGGACCTCCAGCGCGGAACCGGCCACGGAGGCGTGCGTCATGCGGCCCGGGTGCTCGATCAGCGACTCGACGCCGCCCAGGGACTCGCCGAGCGTGAACACCTTGGCGCGGTTGCACACCTCGACGGCCGCCTCCTCGCCGCCCGCGACGCGGAAGGACACCATGCCGCCGAACGCCCGCATCTGCTTGGCGGCCACCTCGTGGCCGGGGTGCTCGGGCAGGCCAGGGTAGAGCACGCCGGTCACCTTCGGGTGCCGGGTCAGCATGTCCGCGATCTTCGTGGCGTTCTCGCTGTGCCGGTCCATGCGCACCGCGAGGGTCTTCGCGCCGCGCAGCACCAGCCAGGAGTCGAAGGGGCCGGCGACGGCGCCCATCGCGTTCTGGTGGTAGGCCAGCTCCTCGCCCAGACCCTGGTCGGAGACGATCAGCGCACCGCCGACCACGTCCGAGTGTCCGCCCATGTACTTGGTCAGGGAGTGCACGACGACGTCCGCCCCGAGCGACAGCGGCTGCTGCAGGTAGGGCGTGGCGAAGGTGTTGTCGACGACGAGCCGCGCGCCCGCGTCGTGCGCGACCTGGGCGACGGCGGCGATGTCGGTGATGCCGAGCAGCGGGTTGGAGGGGGTCTCCACCCAGACCGCCTTGGTCTTCGGGGTGATCGCGGCCCGCACGGAGGCGGGGTCGCTGGTGTCGGCGACGGACCACTCCACGCCCCAGCGGGTGGCGACCTTGGCGAAGAGGCGGAAGGTGCCGCCGTAGGCGTCGTTCGGGATCACCACGTGGTCGCCGGGGGTGAGCAGCGTACGCAGCAGGGTGTCCTCGGCGGCGAGGCCGGACGCGAACGCCAGACCGCGGCGGCCACCCTCCAGCGCGGCGAGGTTCTCCTCCAGGGCGGTCCTGGTCGGGTTGGCGCTACGGCTGTACTCGTAGCCCCCGCGCAGGCCGCCGACGCCGTCCTGCTTGTAGGTCGAGACCTGGTAGATCGGCGGGACGACCGCGCCGGTGAGGGGATCCGCGGTGTTGCCCGCGTGGATCGCGAGAGTCTCGAAGTGCTGACTGATGTGCCTGTCGCTCATGTGCACCGAGCGTAGTGCGCCTGACCGGATGCTGACGTCCGCACGGGGGCGCGGCATGGCCGGAGGGCCGGAACTGCCAGGTCACCAGAGCGGTCGGGTCGCCGGATCCGGAGTTTTCCACAGGTACGGCGGAGGGGGTTGGCCAATTGTCGGCGCGGTCTGGTTCGCTTGAGGCATGGCAATTCTTTGGCTGCTCATGGCCCTGATCATGCTGAGCTTCGTGCTGCTCCCGCTGCTGCGGCGCAGGCGCGGGGCGATCGGGCAGGTCCCCCCGGGCCACCCCGACGCCGCGGACCCGGCGGCCTACGGCTTCCTGCGCCAGGAGGAGCTGGACGTGCGGATGCCCGGCCCCGACCCGGACCTGCTGGACGTCCTGGACGTGGTGCAGCGCACCCAGGACTACCGTGCGGCCGCCCAGTTGCTGGCCGGCACCGAGTCCGAGGGCGAGCAGCGCTGGCAGCGCGTGCAGGCGTGCGCCGGTGCGGCGGCGCTGGAGCTGCGCGAGCGGCCGGGCGGGATACACGAGACGCCGGGCGGACAGTGGCTGCGGGTGTGGCGGGCCGAGCAGCCTGAGGACCCGGGCGCCGCGGCGGTGTACGCCGAGTTCCTGGTGCAGCAGGCATGGCGGACGTCACGGCCGGGCACGGAGGACTTCCGGATCATCATGGACGAGGCGAAGTCGGCCTGCGCGGAGGCGGCGCGGCTCGCCCCCGCCGACCCGGTGCCGTACATCGTGGAGCTGTCCGTCGCACGCGGCCTCGCCTATCCGCAGCCCGAGTTCGACAAGCTGTGGCTGAACATCCTCGACCGCGCTCCCCACCACATGGGGGCGCACCTGGCCGCGCTGCACTACCTGTGCGAGAAGTGGCACGGCTCGCGCGAGCAGGCGTACGCCTTCGCCGAGGCCGCGGCGGCCCGCGCCCCCGAGGGCTCGCTGCTGGCCGCGCTGCCGCTCTTCGCGGTCTTCGAGCACCTGCCGGAAGTGAACCTGGTCGCGAGCTTCTACCAGAGCGAGGTCGTCACCAAGGCGATCCACGGCGCGCTGCACGCCGTGCACACGGCCCTCCCCGAGGACCCGATGCTCGCGCACGTCCGCCACCTGCTGCTCTTCTTCCTGGTGCGGGCCGAACGCTGGGCCGAGGCCATGGAGCAGCTGATACACATCGACGGTCATGTCGGCGCGCTGCCGTGGACGCTGTCCGGCGACCCGGCCGCCGAGTTCGCCCTCTACCGCGCGGTGGCGGTGGCGGGCTACGAGGCCAACGGCGGCAGCCCCGCGACCCTGCCCGGCTGACAGCCCGCACAACGAGCCCGAGGACCCCGAACCCCGAGGACCCCAAGGGCACGGCCACCGGCCCGGCGCCCGGAACCGGACGGAACCGGACGGAACCGGCGGACGGAACCGGCGGACGAAGACGCGGAGGCCGCCGGCCGACCCTCGACCGGCGACCTCCGCCGACTGCCTGCTGCCTGCTGCCTGCTGCCTGCTGCCTACTACGTGCTGCTCACCGCCTACTGGCGGACCACTCGTGGTCAGCCCTCCGCGCGAGCGGGCAGCCGCCATCCCGGGCGCGGGAAGTGGCAGGTGTAGCCGTTCGGGTAACGCTGCAGGTAGTCCTGGTGCTCGGGCTCGGCCTCCCAGAAGGGGCCGACCGGCTCCACCTCGGTGACGACCTTGCCGGGCCACAGTCCGGAGGCGTCCACGTCCGCGATGGTGTCCTCGGCGACCCGCTTCTGCTCGTCGTCCACGTAGTAGATCGCCGAGCGGTAGCTGAGACCGATGTCGTTGCCCTGGCGGTTCTTGGTGCTCGGGTCGTGGATCTGGAAGAAGAACTCCAGGAGCGCGCGGTAGTCGGTCTTCTCGGGGTCGTAGAGGATCTCGAGGGCCTCCGCGTGCGTACCGTGGTTGCGGTACGTCGCGTTGGGCACGTCACCTCCGGTGTATCCGACCCGGGTAGCCGTCACGCCCGGGAGTCGGCGGACCAGCTCCTCCATCCCCCAGAAGCATCCGCCCGCCAGCACGGCCCTCTGCGTCTGCGCAGCCATTACGACCCTCCACTTTCTGTCAGCTCGGCCACTCGGGCTGCTCGGCTCACACATCACCGGCATCCTGCCCACTGTCCTCAACATGCGGGGGTTCCCCGTGATTCCGTGCCCTGGCCGCCTCTCTCAGGCGAATCGGGGCATTCCGTGCACGCACGTAATAGCTTGACCAAGATTCCCCGAAGTCGGCCGTCTCCCACTTGTTAGGCAAGGCTCGCCTGACCTAGCTTCTGGCGCGTCCCCGCACGTCAGACCGGAGAATCCCCATGTCCAGCGCGAACATCGCCCTGCTCGGCGCCATCGCAGGCTTCACCATCTATCTCGGCCTCCCCATAGGCCGCCTGCGCACTCCCACGCCCCGCCTCAAGGCAGGCCTGAACGCCGTCGCCATCGGCATCCTGGTCTTCCTCGTGTGGGACGTACTGGCGCACGCCTGGGAGCCGGTCGACGAGGCACTCAGTGGGCACGCGTGGGGCACGGTCGCCTCCGGGGGCGGCACCCTCGCCGTGGGGCTGGCCGTCGGGCTGGCCGGGCTCGTGCACTACGACGGCTGGCTGGCCCGCCGCCGGGCCGCCAACGCCCTCCCCGCGGGAGCCGGCGACGCCCAGGCGGCGCCGAAGGCCCGCAGCCAGGCGGGCTCGCTCGCGCTGATGATCGCCACCGGCATCGGCCTGCACAACTTCGCCGAGGGCCTGGCCATCGGCAACTCCGCCGCCAAGGGCGAACTCTCCCTCGCCGTGCTGCTGATCATCGGCTTCGGGCTGCACAACGCCACGGAGGGCTTCGGCATCGTCGCCCCGCTCGCCGCGGAGGGCGAGCGCCCGTCCTGGCTCACGCTGCTGTGGCTGGGCCTGATCGGCGGCGGCCCCACCTTCCTCGGCACGCTCGTCGGCCAGCACCTCGTCAACGACACCCTCTCCATCGCCTTCCTCGGCCTGGCCGCCGGCTCGATTCTCTACGTGGTCATCGAGCTGCTGGCGGTCGCCCGCAGGACCGGGCTGAAAACGCTCACCACCTGGTGCATCCTGCTCGGCCTGCTGCTCGGCTTCGCCACGGACGCCGTCGTCACGGCCGCGGGCGCCTGAACCAGCGGCCGGACGGCTGGACGGCTCGACGGCTCGACGGCTCGACGGCTCGACGGCCTGACGGCCGGACGGGAGACACACGCGGGCGCCCGCCACACCGACGAACGGCGTGGTGGGCGCCAGGGCGCTCAAGGCCCTCAGGGCGCTCAGGGCCCTCAGGACGCTCAGAGCGCTCGGGGTGCTCAGATCGTCGCGATGTCGATCACGAAGCGGTAGCGGACGTCGCTCGCGGCGACGCGGTCGTAGGCCTCGTTGATCTCGGATGCGCTGATCAGCTCGATCTCGGCGCCCAGTTCGTGCTCGGCGCAGAAGTCCAGCATCTGCTGGGTCTCGGCGATGCCGCCGATGCCGGAGGAGCTGATGCTGCGGCGCTGGCCGAAGAGGGACTGCAGGACGACCTGCACCGGCTCCTCGGGAAGGCCGACGTTGACCATGGTGCCGTCCGTGCGCAGCAGGGACAGGTACGCGGCGAAGTCGAGCGGGGCCGAGACGGTGTTCAGGATGATGTCGAAGGTGCCCGCCAGCTCCTCGAAGGTGTTCGGGTCGCCGGTGGCGTAGTAGTGGTCGGCGCCGAGCCGCAGGCCGTCGTCCTTCTTGCGCAGGGACTGCGACAGGACGGTGACCTCGGCACCCATCGCGTGCGCGATCTTGACGGCCATGTGGCCGAGGCCGCCGAGGCCGACGACGGCGACCCTCTTGCCGGGACCGGCGTTCCAGTGGCGCAGCGGCGAGTACGTGGTGATGCCGGCGCAGAGCAGCGGCGCGGCCACGTCCAGGGGGAGGGCCTCGGGTATGCGGACGACGTAGTTCTCGTCGACGACGACGTTCTGGGCGTAGCCGCCGTAGGTGGGCTCGCCGTCCTTGCCCATGTCGTTGTACGTCCAGGTGGGACCGCCCTTGGTGCAGTACTGCTCCAGGCCGGCCAGGCAGTTGTCGCACTCCCGGCAGGAGTCGACCATGCAGCCGACGCCCACGCGGTCGCCGACGGCGAACCGGGTCACGCCGGGGCCGACCTCGGCGACGACGCCCGCGATCTCGTGGCCGGGAACCATGGGGAAGATGCCGGGGCGCCAGCCGTCCCGGGCCTGATGGATGTCGGAGTGGCAGATTCCGGTGAACTTGATGTCGATCAGGACGTCGAACTCACCGACCGCGCGCCGCTCGATCGTGGTCCGCTCCAGCGGGGCCTTGGGTGCGGGCGCGGCGTAAGCAGCAACAGTGGACATGCCGGGTCTCCTAGCGGGGGGTATGCGTTCCCGGTTCCCTTTGGCACCGGGCGCCTCTCCAGCCTGCCGCAGTTCGGCGTCCGCCACCCAGGTCACGCCTCTTCGTACGACTGGCGTGCCTACCACTGACGGGGTCAGGCTTCCTGTGCCTACGACCAGGCGGACGGCCGATACTTGCGGTATGGACGAACAGCAGGCCCCGGCCGGCACCGGCGCGCCCCTGGACCGGCGGGCCGAGCTGAGCGAGTTCCTGCGCAGCCGGCGGGCCCGGCTGAAGCCCGAGGACGTGGGGCTGCCCGACTTCGGCCGGCACCGCCGGGTGCCGGGGCTGCGCCGCGAGGAACTGGCCCAGCTCGCCGGGGTGTCGGTGGCGTACTACACGCGTCTGGAACAGGGCAACGGGCGCAACGTCTCGGCGGAGGTGCTGGGCTCGATCGCGCGCGCCCTGCGTCTGTCGGACGCCGAGCACGCGCACCTCACCCACCTGGCCAACCCGAAGGCGCACAAGAAGAAGCCGGCGGCGCGGCAGCTCCAGGTGCGGGTGGCGCTGCGGCAGCTGCTGGACGCGATGGAGGGGGTGCCCGCGTACGTCGTCGGCCGGCGCTCGGAGATCCTCGCCTGGAACCGGATGGCGGCCGCCGTCTTCGGCGACTGGGGCGAGCTGCCCGCCGCCGAGCGCAACTGGGCGCGGCTGGTGTTCCTGCACCCCGACTACCGGGACCTGTTCGTCGACTGGGAGCAGAAGGCGATCGACATCGTCTGCGCGCTGCGCATGGACGCCGGTTGCTATCCGGACGATCCCCGGTTGTCCGCGCTGGTGGGTGAACTGTCCGTCAAGAGCGGGGAGTTCCGGCAATTGTGGGCCACGCACGACGTCAAGGAGAAGAGCCACGGCGTCAAGCGGCTGCACCACCCGCTGGTCGGCGAACTCTCCCTCAGCTACGAGGGTTTCCGCGTTGCCGGCGACGCCGACCTGTCCCTGGTGACCTACCACGCCGAACCGGGCTCCCCGTCCGCCGAGTCCCTGCGCCTCCTGGCCAGTTGGGGCACGGACGCGACCCGCGCGGTGCCGTCCGCATGAATCGCACGGCGAACGGCGCCGACCAGTCGGTGACCCCGAGGTCGGCTAGTCCTCGACCCCGAGGTCGACCAGTCCTCGGCTCCGACGTCGGCTAGTCCTCGACCCCGAGGTCGGCGCGCATCAGCCGGCGCATCGTGGTCAGCAGTGGCTCGGCGTCCTTCAGGTCCAGCAGGGACCGGTCGGCGCTCTCGCCGTCCCCGGCACGGCCCCGGTCGAGGCGCTTGACGGCGGCGTCGACGCCGGCGAGGACGCGGTTGACGTCACGGGAGGCGTCCAGGATCCGCTCGGGTACGACCATCTGCGCCTCGGCGTACCGGTCGCGGTAGTCGAGCCGCGCCTCCTCCAGCTGCTCGCGGTCGTGGTCGGAGTAGACGCCGTCGCGGATGCGGTGCAGGGCGTCCTTGAGCAGCGTGTGGAACTGCCGTGAGGCGCGGTTCATGGCCGTGTAGGCGGCCCGCCGCTCCTCGAACAACCGCCTGTGTCCGGCCAGTTCGGCTTCCTCGGCGCGGCGTCGGTCGGCCTGCCGCTGCCTGAGTACCGGGGCGAACAGGGTGCCGAGCACGCCGACGACGGCGGTGATCATCGCGGTGATGGCAGCAGTCACGCGCCCGACCCTATGTCGCCCCCGGGTGCTCCCGGTAGGGCCCGGCGCACGCGCGATCACGAACGGCCCGCCGGAAGGTGTTCTTCCGACGGGCCGTCCATCACGTGCTGTTCAAGCTGCCGTACAGGCCGCTGCTCAGGCTGCGTTCAAGCTGCTGCCCAGGCCCTCACTTGCCGTAGTACGCGTTGTAGATCGTGATCACCGACGTGTTGCCCTTCTTGTCGGTGATCTTGGCGCGGAACGAGATGCCCTTGTTCTTCGCCGGGTTCTTCACGGTGATCTTGCCGCTGTGGACGGTGACCTTCTTGAAGGTCTTGCCGTCGTAGGCGACGTACACCGACAGGGACTTCAGGTTGCTGCCCGCCGCCGCGCCCTCGACGGTGACCGGGAAGGTGACCGTGCGGCCGGCCGTGACGCGGCTGTCGAGGCCGGTCGTGGCGTTGAAGCGCAGGGCGGAGACGGGGAGCTTGGCGACACCGGAGCCGGACGGCCTCTTGGAGCGGAACGTCCAGGTGGCGTCGATCCGCGAGGAGGCCGCGGCGACCCTCGCCGAGCGCTTGACCGAGGTGGTCAGCTTGTAGGCGGCGTCACCTGACGGCACCGTGAACGGCTTCTCGCCGAACAGCGGGTCGTCGTTGGAGCCGACCTTGACGCCACCCCGGTACAGGGTCGTGGTCACCGAGGAGAACGTCGACGAGCCGGCGTGCAGGGAGCCGTCGGCGAACAGCGGCAGCGCGCCGTAGATCTCGTTGCCCTCGCGGAAGACGCCGTAGGAGGAGTTGACGAGCGGTGCGAAGACCGCGGTGTTGACCGTCTTCGTGTACGTCTTGCCCGCGGTGAAGACCTGGCTGCCGAGCGTGTAGTACGCGTCGGAGACCGGGAAGCCGTCCTGGTCGACGCCGCCGTCCTGCTCGAACTCCAGGTCCCAGGTCACGCCGCCCTTGGCGGACAGGTGCAGGGTGCGGGTGCCGGGCAGCTTCTGCGGGATGCCGATGCCGGAGGCGCCGGAGCTGCCGGGCAGCCAGCCCATCGCGGTGACCGTGCCGGTCTTGCCGGTCGCGGACGCGCCCAGCCGGGCCTTCACGGTGGCCAGGTCGCTCGCCTTGTAGTGCTTGGTGTAGCCGGTGGCGAGCTTGGTGACCGGACCGCCGGCGGTGGTGTCGTACTCCTCGCTCGCGCCCTTGGTCCAGTGGCCGTCCCACTGCTGGGACAGCGTGCCCGCGGGCAGCACCGGGCCCAGGTGGGCGGTGCGGAAGTTGCGGTAGGAGTCGAGGAACCAGCCGTAGCCGTACTCGCCGTCGCCGACCGTGACGTCGTACTCGGGCGAGGCGAACCGGGAGGTGACCCCGGTGGCCGGAACGGTGACGCTGACCGGCTTGGCCTTGCGCGCGTCGATGGTGATCGTCTGCTTGCCGGCGACGGTCAGCTTCGGCTGGGCGATCCAGTCGACGCCCTTGGCGGCGTTCTGCGGGTCGGCGAAGACGCCGGTGTTGAGGATGTACCCGCCCTTGGGCGCGCGCACCTTCACCGTGCCGGACTTGTCGTACGGGCTCAGCCACTGCCCGTTGGCCAGGCCCGACACACCGGTCAGGTCGACCGAGTAGTACGGGGCCGGCTTGCCGTCACGTCCGACGAACTTCAGCGTGACGTCGTACGACTCCACCTCGCGCTGCACCGCGGCGGCCGTGCGGACGCTCTGCCCGTCGCCCGTCGCCGTGACGTATCCGGAGTAGGCGCCGTCGACGGTGCCGCCCAGCCTGGTGTCGGCCGTGTAGTCGACAGCGGCGGTGCCGTGCGCCGGGACCGTCACCTCGTCGGCGCCGAGCGTGAACAGGCCCGCCGGGGCCGGCCGGCCCTTGGGGTCGGTGGCGGTGCTGCTCAGCGTGAGCGTGACGTCCTTGTCGCCGAGGTTGCGGTACGTCAGCTTCCTGGTGACCGGGGTGTCGTCGGTGTGCGGCCACTGCTGGGTGCCGAAGCTCAGCGAGACCGGCTCGGCGATCACGCTCTGCCCGATGGCCTTGTCGACCTGGATACGGCCCGAACCCTGCTGGAACGCCGTGTAGTTGCCGCCCTTGGTGGAGCCGGTCAGGGCGCCCTTCAGCTCGGCGTAGCCCCAGTCGGGGTGCTCCTGCTTCAGGATCGCGGCGGCGCCCGCGACGTGCGGGGTGGCCATCGAGGTGCCGGAGATGGTCAGGTAGCCCGGGGGCTTCTCGCCGACCTCCTGGTCGATGACGCTGCCCTTGGCCGCGGCGGCGGTGATGTCGACGCCGGGCGCGGTGACGTCCGGCTTGATGGCGCCGTCGCCGGTGCGCGGCCCGGTCGAGGAGAAGTCGGCCAGCTTGTCCTTGTCGTCGACGGCGCCGACGGTGAGCGCGGCGTCCGCGCTGCCCGGCGAACCGATCGACTGGGGGCCGTCGTTGCCCGCGGCGATCGCGAACAGCACGCCCTTGTCGGCGGAGAGCTTGTTGACCTCGGCCTCGAGCGGGTCGATCTCGGGGGTGTCGTAGCCGCCGAGGCTCAGGTTGATGACGGAGGCGCCCTGCTGGACCGCCCACTCCATGCCGGCGAGGATGCCGGAGTCGTCACCGGAGCCGGTGTCGTCCAGCACCTTGCCGTTGAGGATCTTGGCGTCGGGAGCGACGCCCTTGTACTTGCCGCCCGACTTGGCGCCGGTGCCCGCCACGATGGAGGCGACGTGGGTGCCGTGTCCGAAGTGGTCCTTGGCGTCGGCCGCGGCGGTGAAGTTCTTGGACGCGGTCACCTGGTCCTTGAGGTCCGGGTGGCTGGTGTCGACGCCGGTGTCCAGGACGGCGACCTTCACGCCCTTGCCGGTGTAACCGGCGGCCCACGCGGTCGGGGCGCCGATCTGCGGCACGGACTTGTCGAGCGAGGCCTTGCGGACGCCGTCGAGCCAGACGTGCGCGATGCCGGACGCGGACCGGTCGCCGTCGGTGACGGCGTGCCACAGCTCGGCGGTGTCCTTGACCGGGGTCTGCACGGCGTCCGCGTTGAGCGCGTGGAGGCTGCGGCGCAGGGTGCCCGCGTCCCGGACGTCGGCCTTGGTGGCCGTCGCGGCACCGCGGTAGCCGACGATGACCTTCAGGCCGTTCTTCTGGGCCTTGCGGGTGGCGGCCTTGTTCAGCTCGGTGACGTCGAACAGCCGCTGGTCCAGCGTCCCGGAGGCGACCAGGTGGGCCGCGTCGGCGGGCACGACCAGGGTGTGGCCGGCGGCCTTGCGGACCTGGAAGGGTATGTTCTCCCGCCCCTTGGCCCGTTCCAGGCCGACGACCCGGCCCTTGGCGTCGAGCGCGACGCGGTCGCCGGTGATCAGGGTGACGTGGTGCTTCGCGGTGAACGAGGAGGCAGCGGCGGTGGCGCGCTGCTCGGGCTTCGCCGACGCGGGGCTGGTCATTCCCGCTGCGAGGGCGACGGCCGCGGCGGTGGCTACACCGGCCGCGGCCGCACTCTTGACTTGTCTGCGCAAGATCTCCCCCTGGAGATGGTGTGCCGGGTGAAATCCCCGTTCACCCGGCCGGGGGGAGTCTCGTACATCTGTATGCCATCCCCCCGGATCACGAAGTATGCCGGGGGGTGATCACGCGCCTCAAGAGATGAGAGGAAGGTGAGAAGACGGTGCGGAAACTGTTACGCCGCGGAGGGGCCGCCGTTACAGGATCGCGAAGTGCCTGATGCAACAGGGGAAGTTGCCGGGCGCGCCGTCACGCGCCCGCGTTCTCCCTCACCGTGATCCTCCCCTTGCGGATGGTGGCCAGGCGCGGGGCCTTCCTCGCGATGGCGGAGTCGTGGGTGACCATGATGAAGGTCAACCCGTTTTCCTTCCACAGGCGTTCGAGGACGTCCATGATCTCGTCGCGCATGCTCTCGTCGAGATTGCCGGTCGGCTCGTCGGCGAGGAGGACCTTGGGCCGCTTGACGAGGGCGCGGGCGATGGCGACGCGCTGCTGCTGACCGCCGGACATCTCGCCGGGCAGATGGCCCAGGCGTTCCCCGAGGCCCACGGACCGCAGTGCGTCCGCGGCGAGTTCACGGCGCTCCTTCGCCTTGATGCCGAGAGGGACGAGGGCGGTCTCCACGTTCTCCTGGGCGGTGAGGGTGGGGATGAGGTTGAAGGACTGGAAGACGAAGCCGATGTTCTCGCTGCGGACCTTGGTGAGGCGGGCCTCGGAGAGCTTGGCCAGGTCCGTGTCGTCGAGGACGACTTCACCGGAGCTGGGGCGGTCAAGACCGCCGAGCATCTGCAGGAGGGTGGACTTGCCGCCGCCGGTGGGGCCCTGGATGACGAGTCGGTCGCCGTCGCTGATCGTCAGGTCGACGCCGTCGAGGGCGAGGACGGTCTCCTTGCCCTTCGCGTAGCGCTTGGTGACGTTTCTGAGTTCGTACATGGTCGCTCCGGGGAGAGGTTCGGGGTGGTTGCGCGTTCCGCAAGGTGGCGTGGCGGGGGCGGAGTCGGGGCGGTTACTCCACCCGTCGCAGCGCGTCCGCCGGGCGCAGCCGGCTCGCCCGCCAGCCGCCGAACGCGCCCGCGATCAGGCCGCCCGCCACCGCCAGAGCCACCGCCAGGGCGATCGTCGTGACGCTGACCGGTGCCGTCAGGGCGACCTCCAGGGACGTGGCCGCCTGCCGGCCGGGACCGCCGCCGAAACCACCGCCCCCGCCGAAGCCGCCCCCGCCTCCGAAGCCTCCGCCGCCGTTGCCGCCTCCCCCGCCCAACTGGGCCTGCAGGGTGGGGCTGACGGCGGTGACGGCGTACGCGCCCGCCAGACCGAGGGCGATGCCCAGCGCACCGCCGACCAGACCGTTGACGACGGCCTCGCCGACCACCTGCCCGGTCACCCGGCGCGACTTCCAGCCGAGGGCCTTGAGGGTGCCGAACTCGCGCACGCGCCGGGAGACCGCGGAGGAGGTGAGCAGACCGGCGACCAGGAACGCGGCGATCAGCACCGCGATGGACAGCCACCGGCCGACCTTGGTGGCGAGGGAGGAGGCGGTGGACAGGGAGCCGGAGACCGTCTTGGCGAGGTCGGCGGACGTGGTGACCGTCGTACCGGAGACGTTCTTCTGGATGGCGCTCTTGACGGAGTCGATCTTCTGGGAGTCGGTCGCCTTGACGTAGATCGTGGTGACCTGGTTCTTCTCGTCCGCGAGGGTCTGCGCCCGCTGCAGCGGGACGTACACGTTCGCCGCCGCGTCACCGCTGTCGGCGGTGGCGACGCCGATCACCGTGAACGTAGTGCCCTTGACGGTGACCGTCGAACCGACCTTGTACTTCTTCTGCTTGGCGTACGCGGAGTCGACGACGGCGACCTTGGCGTTCGTCTCGGTCGCCTTGAAGGTGCGGCCACTGGTGATCCTGGAAGAGGTCAGCGGGCCCAGCGCGCTCTTCGTGACGTCGGTGCCGAAGACCGTGTACTGGTTGATGTCGAAGTCGGCGCCGCCTCCCTTGACTTCACCCTGCGGCGCGCCGGTGCCGCCGCCTTGCCGGAAGCCGCCGCCCCCGTTCTGCTGGAACTGACCGCGCGTGAACTGGCCACTCACCTTGAACACGTTGAGGCTCAGCCCGCCGACGGCGGAGGAGACGCCCTGCTGGCCGGCGACCTTGGTGACCGTCGCGGAGGACAGGGTGGTGAACCCCCGCACCATGACCCGGTCGCTGCTCTGCTGGGAGTCGTCGCCGTTCTTCCGCGCGTCGAACCGGAAGCGGGGCCGGTCGGAGCCGCTCGTGGCCGGCGCCTGCGCCTTGGTGACGGTCATGTCCGTCCCCAGCCCGTACAGCGACTGCAGGACCTTGTCCTGGGCCCTGCCCATGCCGCTGGACACGGAGTCGACCACGATGACCAGCGCGATGCCCAGCGCGAGGCCGGAGGCGACGACGAGGGCCGCCTTTCTGCGGCGGCGCAGCTCGCGCCTCAGGTAGGTGAAGAACATGGACGCACGGTAGGAACGGCCCGTGATGACTCGCTAAGGCGGCAATGAGGAACGGATGAGAACCCCGGGAAACGGCGATGCCGCCCACGGGAGGGGGCGGCATCGGTCGTTCGAGAAGATGGAGTTGAGGGGCCGGCGGGGCTGCGGGACCGCGGGGCTGCGGGACGGGATCGGTCAGATCGCCGAACCGGCCTTCCACTGCGCCCAGTCCATGTTCCAGCCGTTGAGGCCGTTGTCCGGGGCGACGGTCTTGTCACCGGTGTTCCGGACGACCACGACGTCACCGATGATGGAGTTGTCGTACATCCACGCGGCCGGCGTGCTCGGGTCCTTGGCGCCCTTGGTGTCGGACAGGCCCACACAGCCGTGGCTGGTGTTCACGCTGCCGAAGATGGACTTGGCACCCCAGTAGTTGCCGTGCAGGAACGTGCCGGAGTTCGTCAGACGGATGGCGTGCGGCACGTCCTTGATGTCGTACTCGCCCTTGCCGTCGTCGTCGGTGAAGCCCACCGTCGCGCCGTTCATGCGCGTCTGCGTGAACTTCTGGGACATGACCATGATGCCCTGGTACGTCTTGTTCTCGGGCGAACCGGCGGAGATCGGGATGGACTTGACGACCTTGCCGTCCTGCGTGACCTTCATCTGCTTGGTCTGCGCGTCGACGTAGGAGACCTGGTTGCGGCCGATGTGGAAGGTGACCGTCTTCTGCTGGACGCCGTAGACGCCGCTCGCGCCCTGGACGCCGTCGAGCGCCAGCTTCAGGGTGATGGTGGAGTTCTCGGTCCAGTACGACTCCGGGCGGAAGTCGATGCGGTTGGCGTTGAACCAGTGTCCGACGACGGTCTGGCCGCTGCTGGAGGTGACCGTGATGCCCCGCTGGACGGCGGCCTTGTCGGTGATCGCCTTGTCGAAGTTGATCGAGACGGGCATGCCCACGCCGACGGTGGAACCGTCCTCCGGCGTGAAGTTGCCTATGAAGCTGTTGGCCGGGGAGACCGTGGTGAAGGAGGCGTTCTCGTGGGCTATGCGGCCCTTGGCGTCCTTGGCCTCGGCGGAGACCTTGTAGGTGGTGGAGCGCTCCAACTGGGCGGTGGGCTTCCAGGTGGTCTTGTCGGCGGACAGCTCACCCGCGACGGCCTGGCCGCCCTCCGTCATCATGCTCACGTCGGTGAGGGTGCCCTTGGCGACCTTGACGGCGGCCGAGTTGTTGATGGAGGCGTTGTCGGTGCCGTCCTTGGGCGTGATCGCGATCAGGGCCTCGGACGACTTCTCGGCCGCGGCCTCGTCGGCCTTGGCCTGCGTGGTGTCGCCGTTGCCTGTGGCG
This sequence comes from Streptomyces sp. NPDC048297, assembly GCF_043201585.1. NCBI lineage: Bacteria > Bacillati > Actinomycetota > Actinomycetes > Kitasatosporales > Streptomycetaceae > Streptomyces > Streptomyces sp. NPDC048297. The sequence continues at coordinate 67,646 of NZ_JBICZA010000029.1, read as the reverse complement.
TTGGCGCCCCCGCCGCTGGAGCAGCCGGTCAGCACCAGCACACCGCCGAGCAGTGCGGACGCGACCGTCAGGCCTCTGCGCCGCTTACTGTCCGTCATCACACGCTTCTCCATCGTCGCCGAAATCGTGAAACCCTCGAAAGCCCCCGTTGCCGACCTTCAACGCTACGGACGCCCCTTCCCGTTCCACAGATCGTGAACATGTGGGCAACAACACGTCCGCGCACGGCGGGTGGTGCGGAGAGCGGTCGCAGCGTTCCCCCGGACGACGAGACCCCGGACAGCGGTTGCCGTCCGGGGCCGTGGATCCCCCGCGACGTCAGCCGATGCCGTCCTCTTCGTCCTCGTCGTCCTCGTCGGCGCCCCCATCATCCTCGTCGAGATCCCAGTCGGGCGAGTCCGGGTCGTAGTCGATCCGTTCGCTCGACCAGGAGGCCTGCTGCAGCTCGATCCCGGGCACCTCTCTGACCAGGTCGAACGGGTCCACGAGATAGGCCAGCGCCTCGGCGGTGTCTTCCGTCACAGCGGCCTCGGCGTGGGCCTGCTCGGCCTCCGGCACCTCCGGATCGGTGGCGATCCGGCGCAGCGCGGCCTTGGTCAGCCGGTCCGCGTCCTCCACCTCCAGGACGAGTTCCACCCGAAGTCGCACAAACCGTGATGTGTCTTCTGCGTTCATGCCCGGAGCGTAGAGCCGAAACCGCCCGTGACTTTCCCGTGACCCGCGACTTTCACTAACATCGCTCCACACGGCCAATTCACCAGTGCCACAAGGGGGATCGATATTCCGTGTCATCCGCTCGCCGCCCGCTGCTGACCGCCACCGCCGCCGGCACCCTGCTGTGCGCCCTGTGGTTCGTCCCGTCCGCCAACGCCTCGCAGGGCGAACCGGCGAGAACAGCGGCGCAGGAGGTCTCCGCGACTGCGACATCGACGACGCAGGTCACCCAGCAGACCGGGGCGGACACCGAACTCGCCGGCACCAAGCTCACCGATACCCAGCTCGCCGACACCGAACTCGCCGACACCGGCAGCTTCGACACCACCCCGTACGTGATCGGCGGCAGCCTGTCCCTCGCCCTGGGTGCCGGATTCGTGGTGTATTCGGTACGTCGGGAACGGCTCGGTTTTTAATATCACTTGACTGTTCTTTGGTAGAGATCGCATAGTCCGCGCATGAAGAGATCATCGGGCGTGCGGCTGTGCGCCACCGCCGCAGTGAGCGCGCTGTCGCTCGCCCTCATCACGGGCTGCTCCGACAGCGGGTCCAAGGACTCCGGGAACGGCAAGGGCGGCGCGGGCGGCGAGGAGACCCGGCAGGCCGCCAGGACGCTGAGCGCCGCCGAGCTGACGAAGCTGATCATCGCCAAGGGTGAGGTGCCCGGGTTCACCGTCGGCCCGGTCGAGGGCGGCGTCCCCGCCGACGACGCGGTCACCGCGGACAACGCCGCGTGCGACCCCCTGCTGGACGTCCTGACCGGCATCGCGCCCGGCTCCCCGGCGGCCCACACCAGCCGTGAGGCCACGCAGGACAAGAAGGACCCCACGGACGACGCGACCTCCCTGGACGACATGGCCGACGGCAAGTTCGAGGACGCCCTCAAGAAGTCCATGGACCTGGACGTCACCGTCGTCACCCTGGCCTCGTACGACGGCGACGGCGCCGCGAAGGCCCTCCAGGAGGTCTCCGGCGCGGTGAAGACCTGCGGCGGTGGCTTCTCCGGCGTGCAGGACGGCGAGAAGGGCGCGTTCACCAAGGTCGCCGAGGAGAAGTCCTCGGGCCTCGGCGACGAGTCGTTCGCCTTCACGGCGACCAACGACGCGGGCAAGGACGGCGCCCTGCCGCTGCACGCCGAGGTCGTGCGGCACGGGAACACCCTCGCCTCGTACACCACCATCAACATCGGCGCGATGATGAGCAAGAAGGCGTACACGGTGTCCGCGCCGGTCGTGAAGGCGCAGGAAGCGAAGCTGAAGTGACGCCGCGAGAGGGGCCCTGCCCGGGTGGGGTCGGGCCTCTCTCGCCTGCCGGGGCCCCTCTCGCGTGCTGGTGCCCTCTCGCGTGCCGGTGCCCCTCTCGCGTGCCGGGTCAGCGCAGCGGCCCGGTGACCTTCTCCGCGGCGGCGACGAGGTGGCCCCCGCGCACGAAGGCGTCGGCGGCGGCCAGGTCAGGCGCCAGGAACCGGTCCGGACCCGCGCCCCGCACACCGGCGGCGCGCAGCGCCTCGATCACCGCCCGCGAGGCGGGCGCCGGGGCAAGGCCCTCGCGCAGCTCGATGCCGCGGGTGGCCGCGTACAGCTCGACGGCGAGGATCCGGGTCAGGTCGTCGACGGCGGTACGCAGCTTGCGCGCGGCCGACCAGCCCATGGACACGTGGTCCTCCTGCATCGCGGAGGACGGGATGGAGTCGGCGGAGGCCGGTACGGCGAGCCGCTTCATCTCGCCGACCAGGGCGGCCTGCGTGTACTGGGCGATCATCAGGCCGGAGTCGACACCGGCGTCGTCCGCGAGGAACGGCGGCAGGCCGTGGCTGCGGTTCTTGTCCAGCAGCCGGTCGGTACGGCGCTCGGCGATGGAGCCGAGGTCGGCGGCGGCGATGGCCAGGAAGTCCAGCACGTAGGCGACCGGGGCGCCGTGGAAGTTGCCGTTGGACTCGACGCGGCCTCCCGCGGAGCCGGGAGCCAGGGAGGTGCCCCCGGGCAGGACGACCGGGTTGTCGACGGCGGCGGCGAGTTCGCGCTCGGCGACGAGCCGGGCGTGCGCCATGGTGTCCCGCCCGGCGCCGGCGACCTGTGGGGCGCAGCGCACCGAGTAGGCGTCCTGGACGCGGGGCGCGTCGTCCTGGTGGTGCCCGGTGAGCTGGGAGCCCTGGAGCACGGCGAGCATGTTGGCGGCGGAGGCGCCCTGGCCCGGGTGCGGGCGGATGGCGTGCAGCTCGGGAGCGAGGACCTTGTCCGTGCCGAGGAGCGCCTCCAGACTGAGGGCGGCGGTGACGTCGGCGGACTTGTAGAGGGTCTCGAGGTCGGCGAGCGCCAGGAGCAGCATGCCGAGCATGCCGTCGGTGCCGTTGAGGAGGGCGAGACCCTCCTTCTCGCGCAGCTCGACCGGCTGGATCCCGTGCTCGGCGAGCAGCTCGCCGGACGGCCGTACGACGCCGTCGGGGCCCTCGGCGTCGCCCTCGCCCAGGAGGGTCAGGGCGCAGTGCGAGAGCGGGGCGAGGTCACCGGAGCAGCCGAGGGAGCCGTACTCGTGCACGACCGGGGTGATGCCGGCGTTCAGCACGTCGGCCATGGTCCGCGCGACCTCGGGCCGGACGCCGGTGTGACCGGAGCAGACCGTCTTGAGCCGGAGGAACATCAGGGCGCGGACGACTTCCCGCTCCACCCGCGGGCCCATGCCGGCGGCGTGCGAGCGGACGATGTTGCGCTGCAACTGGGCGCGCAGTTCATGGCTGATGTGCCGGGTCGCGAGGGCGCCGAAGCCGGTGGAGACGCCGTAGACCGGCTCCGGCTTCGCGGCCAGCGCGTCCACGATCCCGCGGGCCGCCGCGAGGGCCGCGACCGCCTCGGGCGACAGCTCGACCCGGGCGCCGCCGCGCGCGACGGCGAGAACGTCGGACGCCGTGACACCGGACGTCCCCACCACCACAGTGTGCATGTCCATATTTGGGAGCGTACGCACTGATCTGCCGGCGACAGGACAGGCGCCGGGACGGATCCCGCACCGGATTCCCGGTCAGATTCCGTGCCGGACTCCGGGTCAGATCCCGTGCCGGAGTCCCGGTCGGATCCGGTGCCGGATTCCGGTTGGGGTTCCGTGCTGGATTCCGTGCCGGATTCCGGGTCACGTGTCGGCTCGGGGACGGCGGCCACGGAAGGTGCGGCGTTCGGTTCGTTCGGGGCGTGCGGGAGAGGGCTCGTCGGCCAGTCGTACGACCGGGTCGTCCGGGCCCTCCCGGCCGGCCACCACGGGACGGTCGGCGCGCAGCGCCTTGGCCTGGTACTGCGCCGCGTCGGCCAGCCGGAACAGCCGCCGGGCGTCGCGCACCGCCCCGATCGGCTCCTCGGTCGAGGCGACCCCGCACGCCACCCCCTCCCCCAGCTCCAACTCCCCTGCCCTGCGGCACAGTTCCTCCGTCGCCTTGATCACGTCGTCGGCCGGCGGCCCCACCGCGAGGAGGCAGAACTCGTCCCCGCCGAGCCGTGCGACGAGCGCGCCCGGCACCATCGCCCCGCACAGCGACAGCACGGACCCGAACCGTTCCAGCAGCCGGTCGCCGACGGCGTGCCCGTGCGTGTCGTTGACCCGCTTGAGCCCGTTCAGATCGCAGACGACAAGGCTGACGACCACCCCCTCCGCGCGGTGCCGCTCCACCGCCTCCTCCAGGCGTACGTCCACGGCGCGGCGGTTGGCGAGGCCGGTGAGGGAGTCGGAGAAGGCGAGCCGGCGGGCCTCCTCCAGCCGCTCGGTCTGCGCGAGACCCGCCGCGACGACGGCGGCCAGGACGGTGGCGAAGTCGGCGTCGCCCCCGTCGAACACGGGGGCGCCGGTGGCGCGGGCCACGTACAGCTCGCCCCAGGCACGGCCGTGCAGCACGACGGGGGCGACGACGCAGCAGCCCCGGCCCCTGCGGCGCAGGGCGGCGACACGCTGATGGAAGTAGCCGGGGGTGCCGGCGGCGGTGCCCTCGGCGGTCTCCACCCACGCGTTCGCCCCGCGTCCGCCGGCCCAGCGCTCGTGCAGGAACTCGGTGATCTCCGGGAACTGGTGCACCGGGTAGGCCTCGATCTCCGGGTACTCCTCCTCGTCCGGGCGGCGCTGCCCCACGTTCACGAGGACCCGGAGCCGGCCCAGCTCCCGCTCCCACACCGACAGTGCGGCGAAGCTGCCGTCCAGCGCGCGGCATGCGCCGAGGGCGGCAGCGCGCCACGACTCGCGGGGCGTGTGCGCCGCCGCCATCCCCTGAGCCAGCCCCACCACGGCGGCGAGCCGGTTGTCGTCACCCATTCCCCCAGGTTAGGGAGGAAAGGGGGGAATGGGGACATTGGCGGGGCGGGGGTGCGAGTTGCCGTGCGGCGCGCTGAGCGGCCGGCCGGGGCGGGGGTGCGTGGCCGTCTGCGGGGAGGTGGGGGCTGGTCGCGCAGTTCCCCGCGCCCCTAGGGAGTTGCCGTGCGGCTCATTGCATGATTGGCGGAGGCGCAGATCGGTACGAGCCCGCGCCCCCAGGGAACTGCCGTGCGGCTCGTCGCATGGTGGTGGAGGTGCGGATCGGTACGAGCCCCCGCCCCCAGGGAACTGCGGCGCGGCTCGTCGCATGGTGGTGGAGCCGCAGATCGGTACGGGCCCGCGGCCCTAGGGAACTGTCCTGCGGCTCGTTGCATGGTGGTGGAGGTGGGGATCGGTACGGGCCCGCGGCCCTGGGTCACTCGCCGGGCCAGTTGGGGGTGCGCTTTTCGTTGAAGGCGGCGACGCCTTCCGGGCGGTCGCCGGAGAAGGCGGTGGCGCGCCAGGCGGCGTCCTCGATCTCCAGGCCGGCGCGCAGGTCCAGGCCCTGGCCGAGGCGCAGGGCGCGCTTCGCCGAGCGCAGGCCGACCGGTGAGTTGCCGGCGATGCGCGCGGCCAGCGCGAGCGCCTCGCCGCGGTCGCGGCCCTCGTCGACCAGCTGGTCCACCAGGCCCAGCTCGGCGGCCTCCGCGGCCTCCACGCGCCGCGCCGAGAAGATCAGCTCGGCCGCGCGCGCCGCGCCGACCCGCCGGGGCAGCAGCTGCGTACCGCCGCCGCCCGGGATCACGCCCACGGACACCTCGGGCAGCCCCACCACGGCCGTACGGTCGGCGACGATCAGGTCGCAGGACAGCGCCAGCTCGAACCCGCCGCCCAGCGCGAACCCGTGCACCGCCGCGATCGTCGGCATCGGCAGCTCCAGCACCCCGGTGTACGCCCCGCGCGTCACCGGCCGCTGCCGCATCAGGTCCGCGTCACTGAACGAGTTCCGCTCCTTCAGGTCCGCACCGACGCAGAACGCCCGCTCGTGCGACGACGTCAGGACGACCACCCGGGCATCCCTGTCGCCCGCGAGCGCCGTACACGCCCCCACGATGGAGCCGGCCATGTCCGTCGAGACGGCGTTCATGGCCTTCGGCCGGTCCAGCACCAGTTCCGCCACATGCCCGTGCCGTCGCACCAGCACGAACTCCCCGAACCGCTCCTCGCTCATGACTTCCTCCGGTTAACGCGGGTTAACTCATTGCCGTCCGATCATCGCAGCCGGACCCCGCCCCAGGAAAGAGGTACCCCGCCCGCCGCCCTACGCCCGTTCGAGTGACAACCCGGCCGTCTCACCCCACACCGCCCACACGAACGCATAGCGTGCGCACCGCCACGAGGCGCCCCGGCGCACGGTGGGCGCACGGCGGGGAGGGACCTCATGACAGCGCAGACGACGAAGACGACGGGAAGTCCGAAAGCGCCGATACGTGCGCCGCTTCCGTTCCCGGAGGAGCCCGAACGGTCCGCCGGGGAGCAGGTGTCACCGGCACCCGGCAGGTTCTTCATCCGTCGAGGGCGGCATCGCAGGCCCCGACCGCGCAGGGTGTTGCTCGCCGCCGGGGGGCTGGCGCTGGCCGCCGGGGTGCTGAGCCTCGTACGGGTCGCGCCGGATCCGGGGCTCGGGAGGCCGGGGGCGGCGGAGGCCGAACCCGGACACGAGCCCCGCGCCGGCGGCGGCGCCGATCACTCGCAGCGCGCGTCCGCCACGATCGCCGCCGCCCCTACGGCCCTGCCCTCGGCCAGCTCCGCCATGGGCGGAGTGAGCGCCGCGCCGACAAGCTCGGCGACCACCGGACGAACACCGTCCGTCACCCCCACATCGCTCCCCCCGGCAGCGCCCGCGTCGACCGCCCTCCCGGCCGGCCCCCCCACAGGCGCCCGACGACCCACCGAGCACCAAGCCCACGCACCCCCCGGCGCCCACCACGCCCGCGCCCACGGCCCCCGCCCCCTCACCGAGCCACGGCACGAGCACGCCAACGCCGAAGCCGACGCCGAAGCCGACGCCGGGCGATCTGTGCGTTCCGGTGATCGGTCTGTGCGTGGGCCTCGCGGACGCGCCGGAGAACTAGGAGCAAAGGCGCGTATCAGGTCTGGTCTTCGCGGCGGACGAGCTGCCATGGCTCGATCACGCCGAGCCCCCGGACCGGGCGCTGCCACATCGGCTGGAGCCCGTAGCGGTACGTCGGCGGCTCCTCGCCCTCCTTCTCGGCGGCGGCCGCGGCCTCGGCGGCCTCCGCCTCCGAGACGGGAGCCTCGCCGGTGCGGATCAGCTCCTCCGCGAACGCGCTGTCCACCAGCACGCCGTCGCGCGGGGCTATCGAGGTCAGCCGGGAGGCGAGGTTCACCGTCGTACCGAAGACGTCGCCCATGCGGGTCGTCACCGTGCCGAACGCCATGCCGACGCGCAGCTCGGGCATCGTCTCGTCGTTGCGCATCGTCTCGACCAGGCGCAGGGCGATGTCCGCGGCCGTGCCGGCGTCGTCGGCGGCGTACAGGACCTCGTCGCCGAGGGTCTTGATGAGCCGGCCGCCACGGGCGGCGACCAGGTCGGCGGCGGTCGTCTCGAACGCCTCGACCAGCTCGCCCAGCTCCTCCTCCTCCATCCGGCGGGTCAGCCGGGTGAAGCCGACGAGGTCGGCGAAGCCGACGGCCAGGCGCCGGTCGACCATCTCCTCGTCGTCGCCGGCCTGGACGACACGGCCGGCCGAGGCGGCGAGCTGGCGGCGCCAGACGTAGACGAGGAACTCCTCCAGCTCGGGCAGGAGCAGCTCGACGATCGGATACGTCACCTCGGTCCGGGTCATGCCCGGCTCGGGGGGCTCGGTCAGGCCCTCCAGAAAGGAGTCGAACTGCCACTCCGCCAGACGGGCGGTGGTCTGGCCGGTCGACCGGGCCACCTGCACGGCCATGGCCTCGCTGAGCAGTCCCGCCTCGACGAGGCCGGCGAGGCGGCGCAGGGCGAGGACGTCGGCCTCGGTGAGGGCCTTCGCCTGGCCTATGTCGGCGAAACCCATGGCACGCCAGAACCGGGACGCCAGTTCCATGGAGACGCCGGCGCTGCGGGCCGCCTGGAACGGGGTGTAGCGGCGCTCGGCGCCCAGGATGAGCTGTTCCAGGCGCAGGGCGAGCGGGTCCTCGCCGGGTTCCGCGGCGTCGGGTTCCACCCGGTCGTCCGCGCCCGCGCCGGAGCCCGTGTCGTCGACGGTCACGCCTGCTGCCCTTCCGATCTGCCGCGGTCACGTATCGACCGGCCTCAACTCTACGGCAGGTGTGCGCCAGCTCACTCCGTTGGGTTGGGCCGACGGGGCGGTGACTCTCCGCTGGTTAGGCATGGTGTCCTGGGCCGGGGGCTGCCGCCCCACGACATCCGTCGCACGCCCCCTGCGGCCCGGCAGGGGCCGATCGCGCAGTTCCCCGCGCCCCTCCAGGGGGCTGCCGCCCCCAGACCCCCGCACCAGACATCCGTCGCACGCCCCCTGCGGCCCGGCAGGGGCCGATCGCGCAGTTCCCCGCGCCCCCTCAGGGGGCTGCCGCCCCCAGACCCCCGCACCGAGCAACCGCCTTAGCCCGACCCAATCGCAGCGCCGCCTCCACCGCCACCGCCGCGCACACACACGGGCGGAGCCGCACACACGGGCGGAGCCGCGGAGGCGGGGGCGCGGGCGGTGGGGAGGGGACGGGGCGGGGGGTGTCTGCCCGCAGGGTTGGCGCGTCAGGTGCCGGGGTCTCTTCAGGGGGACGGTTGCGCGCCGTTCCGAGGACGGACACCCCCCGGCGCGGCACCGTGTCCACGACCGCGGTGGGCGCTACGCGCACCCCCACCCGACCGCACAGGCGCCGCAGGCATCCGGCACCCGGCATCCGCTCACGCAGGGCGCAGATGCACGATGTCGCCCGCGCCCACCGGCTCCTGGACGCCCTCCTTCGTGGCGATGACGAGACGGCCGTCACCGTCGACGGCGACGGCCTCGCCGACGAGGGCGCGGTCGCCGGGAAGCTCGGCCCGGACGGTGCGGCCGAGGGTGGCGCAGCCGACCGCGTAGGCCTCCTGGAGGCCGGCCGCGGCGGGGTCGCCGCCCGCCGCGCGCCAGCGGTCGTACCAGTCCTCCAGGGAGCGGAGCATCGCCCGCAGCAGGGGGTCCCGGTCGGTGGACACCGCTCCGGCCAGGGCCAGCGAGGCGGCCTGGGGGACGGGGAGTTCGTCGGCGCGCAGGGTGACGTTGATGCCGACGCCGATGACGACGGCGTCGTCGCCGGCGCGTTCGGCGAGGATGCCGCCGGCTTTGCGTTCTTCGCCGCCGACGGTGACCAGGACGTCGTTCGGCCACTTCAGCGCCGTGTCGACGCCGGCCGCGCGGGACAGGCCGGCGGCCACCGCGACGCCGGTGAGCAGCGGGAGCCAGCCCCAGCGGGCCACGGGAACCTCGGCGGGGCGCAGGAGGACGGAGAAGAAGAGGCCGGAGCGGGGCGGGGCCGACCACTGGCGGTCGAGGCGCCCCCGCCCGGCCGTCTGCTGCTCGGCGACGAGCACCGCGCCCTCCTCCACCGTGCCGCCCGACGCGCGGGCGACCAGGTCGGAGTTGGTGGAGCCGGTGCTCTGGACCACGTCGATCGCGGACCACAGACCGCCCTCACGGATCAGCCCGCGGCGCAGTGCCGTGACGTTCAGGGGCGGGCGGTCCAGGTCGGACCAGCGGCTGTCGTCTGATGCATTGTGCGGCGTCATGCAAGTCACCCTAGGTGTGGGAAACGCCGCACTGCTGATCCGTAGCCACGCCACTACGCTACGGATGAGTAATCGTCCCCCCTTTTGAGCAGGCAGGGAGCCGCATCCCGATGTCCGAGCCGGAAGAGATCGACATCCACACGACCGCGGGCAAGCTCGCGGATCTGCAGCGCCGTATCCACGAGGCGACGCACGCCGGTTCGGAACGTGCCGTCGAAAAGCAGCACGCCAAGGGCAAGTTGACGGCACGTGAGCGGATCGAGCTGCTGCTCGACGAGGACTCCTTCGTCGAACTCGACGAGTTCGCGCGGCACCGCTCGACCAACTTCGGACTGGAGAAGAACCGTCCGTACGGCGACGGCGTGGTCACCGGGTACGGAACCGTCGACGGCCGGCCGGTCGCCGTGTTCTCGCAGGATTTCACCGTCTTCGGCGGAGCCCTGGGCGAGGTCTACGGCCAGAAGATCGTCAAGGTCATGGACTTCGCGCTGAAGACCGGCTGCCCGGTGATCGGCATCAACGACTCCGGCGGCGCCCGCATCCAGGAGGGCGTCGCGTCCCTCGGCGCGTACGGCGAGATCTTCCGCCGCAACACGCACGCCTCCGGTGTCATCCCGCAGATCAGCCTCGTCGTCGGCCCGTGTGCCGGTGGCGCGGTGTACTCCCCCGCGATCACCGACTTCACGGTCATGGTCGACCAGACCTCGCACATGTTCATCACCGGCCCGGACGTCATCAAGACGGTCACCGGTGAGGACGTCGGCTTCGAGGAGCTGGGCGGCGCCCGGACCCACAACGCCGTCTCCGGTGTGGCCCACCACATGGCGGCCGACGAGAAGGACGCCATCGAGTACGTCAAGCAGCTGCTGTCGTACCTGCCGTCCAACAACCTCTCCGAGCCCCCGGTCTTCCCGGAGGAGGCGGACCTCGCCGTCAGCGACGAGGACCGGGAGCTGGACACCCTGGTCCCGGACTCCGCGAACCAGCCGTACGACATCCGCACGGTGGTCGAACACGTCCTGGACGACGCGGAGTTCTTCGAGACGCAGGCCCTGTTCGCGCCGAACATCGTCACCGGTTACGGCCGGGTCGAGGGCTTCCCGGTCGGCATCGTCGCCAACCAGCCGATGCAGTTCGCGGGCTGCCTGGACATCGACGCGTCCGAGAAGGCCGCCCGGTTCGTGCGCACCTGCGACGCGTTCAACATCCCGGTGCTGACCTTCGTGGACGTACCGGGCTTCCTGCCGGGCGTCGGCCAGGAGCACGAGGGCATCATCCGGCGCGGCGCCAAGCTGATCTTCGCCTACGCGGAGGCCACGGTCCCGCTGATCACCGTGATCACGCGGAAGGCGTTCGGCGGGGCGTACGACGTCATGGGCTCCAAGCACCTGGGCGCGGACATCAACCTGGCCTGGCCGACCGCCCAGATCGCCGTCATGGGCGCCCAGGGCGCCGTGAACATCCTGCACCGGCGCACGATCGCCGAGGCGGCGGCGAGCGGCGAGGACGTCGAGGTCGTGCGCGCCCGGCTCATCCGGGAGTACGAGGACACCCTGCTCAACCCGTACGTCGCGGCGGAGCGCGGCTACATCGACGCGGTGATCATGCCGTCCGAGACCCGCGCCCACATCGTCCGGGGCCTGCGTCAGCTGCGCACCAAGCGGGAATCCCTGCCTCCGAAGAAGCACGGCAACATCCCCCTCTGAACCACCGGTAGATCCCCCTGGATCCCTGGATCCCTGGGCCCCCGGGCCCGGACCTTTGGAGCGGTCATGAACATCAAGGTCGTACGGGGCAACCCGACCCCGGAGGAGCTGGCCGCCGCACTGGCGGTGGTCCGGGTCCGCGCCGCGGCGGCGGCAGCCGAGCCGTCCGGCGCGGAGAACCCGAGGGACGCGTGGTCCGACCCGTCCCGCATCGCGGCACGGCGTGTCCCGAGGCCGGGCCGGGCGTCCTGGACTCGCACCTACTGGCCGAGCTGAGCGGGAATCTGAGTACGCCTACTCAGGCACCGGACGGCGAAGGGCCACACGCTTGAGGGATGCTGTGGTCAGATCCCGAGAACGAGCCGCCGAAGGAACTCCGCGACATGGAGGAGACCCTTCGGCGGCTCGGTTTCTTCCTGGCGGTGGCCATGGTCCTGGCGATGATCGTGATCGGGTTCAGATGAACGCCCCGGCGATACCCTGATCGCATGACAGACCATCCGCGCCGGCGCCTCGTCCTGGCCTCCAAGTCCCCCGCCCGTCTCGGCCTGCTGCGGCAGGCGGGGCTCACGCCCGAGGTGATCGTGAGCGGGGTCGACGAGGACGCCGTCACCGCGCCGACCCCGGCCGATCTGGCGCTCGCCCTCGCCGAGGCCAAGGCCTCCGTGGTGGCGGCGCGGCCGGAGGTGCAGGGCGCCCTGGTGATCGGCTGCGACTCGGTGCTGGAGCTGGACGGACAGGCGCTCGGCAAGCCCGCCGACGCCGAGGAGGCCACCGCCCGCTGGAAGTCGATGCGCGGGCGCGCCGGGACCCTCCAGACGGGCCACTGCGTCTGGGACACGGCGGCCAAGCGGTACGTCGCGGGGCTCGCCTCCACCGTCGTCCGCTTCGGCGAGCCCTCGGACGAGGAGATCGCCGCGTACGTCGCCTCGGGCGAGCCTCTCTACGTCGCCGGGGCCTTCACCCTGGACGGCCGCTCGGCGCCGTTCATCGAGGGCATCGACGGCGACCACGGCAACGTGATCGGCATCAGCATGCCCCTCGTACGGCGCCTGCTGGCCGAACTGGGTGTCGGGATCACAGAGTTGTGGGCACCGGCTGAGTGAGCTGGGAGGAGACCGTGTCCTGCGGCTCCCCGTCCCCGCCGGTCCCGGTCCGCGGTTCACCCGTGCGGCCCCCTGGCGCCGGGGCCCACGGGGCCCCGGCCGGAGTCTCGACCGGTCCGGTCTCGGCCTTCGGGGCGCCGCCTGTGCCGGGAGCGCCGCCGGCCGCCCGCTGTCCGGGGCCGTCCTGACGGTCGTACGACATCAGGATCAGCAGGATCAGGGTGAACACCACGACCATGAACACGAACGCCGGCCAGCCCACCAGGCCCCAGGTGAGGGCGCCCAGCAGGGCGTGCACCACAGCGGCGCTGATGAGCACGACACGCCCGAAGCCGGCCGGGGCGCGGTCGCGTATCGCGACGAGCAGGGCCACGAGGGCGCACAGCGCGAAGTAGAGTCCGAAGATCACGCCGCCGATCTTCGAGGACGTCGACATGACGCCCGGGTCGACACCCGCCAGCGACATCTGCTGGTGGTCCGCGACCACTCCGAGGAACCAGTTGAACGCCGCGATCCCGCAGGCCTCCGCCAACAGGACGATCGCCACGACCCATGCCACCGGTCTGCGCACCACCGGTCCCCACCCACTTTCGACCTCAGCCCGAGCAGAGCTGCTGTTACCTGAAGTACGTTCGAGTCAGCGCGAACGCTACTCATGGGTAAACCGAGGGACAAGGGTTTGGTCGTCAGCAAAGAACCATTGGGCCATTCGTAGGGACTCGACAAAGAAACCGAGTGGCCCGCAGCACGGTCTCACAGAGACCTTGACCACATGGCGGGGCTAGGGTTTTCCGGTGGAGTCCTGCGCACCTCGGTGCGACAAGGGCTTTCGCGGGTCGAGCGGGCCTGGCATCACGCTCCGTGTGGGCAAGCTCACCATTGGGGACGGCTCGAAGTGCCGTGTGGGCAGTCCCTAAACTCGGCTTGTTTCAAGGAGGGAGCCTCAATCGTGCGCAAGGTGCTCATCGCCAACCGTGGCGAAATCGCTGTCCGCGTTGCCCGGGCCTGCCGGGATGCCGGGATCGCGAGCGTGGCCGTATACGCCGACCCGGACCGGGACGCTCTGCACGTCCGGGCCGCGGACGAGGCGTTCGCCCTGGGCGGTGACACACCGGCCACCAGCTATCTGGACATCGAGAAGGTCCTGAACGCGGCGCGCGAATCGGGCGCGGACGCCATCCACCCGGGCTACGGCTTCCTGTCGGAGAACGCCGAATTCGCCCAGGCGGTGCTGGACGCGGGCCTGATCTGGATCGGCCCGCCGCCGCAGGCCATCCGCGACCTGGGTGACAAGGTCGCCGCGCGGCACATCGCGCAGCGTGCGGGTGCCCCGCTCGTCGCCGGTACGCCGGACCCGGTCTCCGGCTCCGACGAGGTCGTCGCGTTCGCCGAGCAGAACGGGCTGCCGATCGCCATCAAGGCGGCCTTCGGTGGTGGCGGCCGTGGCCTGAAGGTCGCCCGCACCCTCGAAGAGGTCCCGGAGCTGTACGAGTCGGCCGTCCGCGAGGCCGTCGCCGCCTTCGGGCGCGGCGAGTGCTTCGTCGAGCGCTACCTCGACCGCCCCCGGCACGTCGAGACCCAGTGCCTGGCCGACAAGCACGGCAACGTGGTCGTCGTGTCCACGCGTGACTGCTCGCTGCAGCGCCGCCACCAGAAGCTCGTCGAGGAGGCCCCCGCGCCGTTCCTGTCGGACGAGCAGGTCGCGGAGCTGTACCGCGCCTCCAAGGCCATCCTGAAGGAGGCCCACTACGAGGGCGCGGGCACCTGTGAGTTCCTCGTCGGCCAGGACGGCACGATCTCCTTCCTGGAGGTCAACACCCGCCTCCAGGTCGAGCACCCGGTGACCGAGGAGGTCGCCGGCATCGACCTGGTCCGCGAGATGTTCCGCATCGCCGACGGCGAGGAGCTGGGCTACGGCGACCCCGAGCTGCGCGGCCATTCGTTCGAGTTCCGCATCAACGGCGAGGACCCGGGCCGCAACTTCCTCCCGGCCCCCGGCACGGTGACGGTGTTCGAACCGCCGTCAGGACCCGGTGTCCGCCTGGACGCGGGCGTGGAGTCCGGCTCGGTCATCGGCCCGGCCTGGGACTCGCTGCTGGCCAAGCTGATCGTCACCGGCCGCACCCGCAAGGAGGCCCTGGAGCGGGCCGCTCGCGCCCTGGACGAGTTCCAGGTCGAGGGCATGGCCACCGCCATCCCGTTCCACCGCGTGGTGGTCAGGGACCCGGCCTTCGCCCCGGAGCTGACCGCCTCCGCCGACGACCCGTTCACGGTCCACACCCGCTGGATCGAGACCGAGTTCGTCAACGAGATCAAGCCCTTCACGGCCCCCGCCGACGCCGAGGCGGAGGAGGAGAACGGCCGTGAGACGGTCGTCGTCGAGGTCGGCGGCAAGCGCCTCGAAGTCTCCCTGCCGTCCTCCCTGGGCATGTCGCTGGCCCGTACCGGCCTCGCCGCCGGTGCCAAGCCCAAGCGCCGCGCCGCCAAGAAGTCCGGCCCCGTCGCCTCCGGCGACACCCTCGCCTCCCCCATGCAGGGCACGATCGTCAAGGTCGCGGTGGAGGAGGGCCAGGAGGTCAAGGAGGGCGACCTGGTCGTCGTCCTGGAGGCCATGAAGATGGAGCAGCCCCTCAACGCCCACAAGGCGGGCACCATCAAGGGCCTGACCGCCGAGGTCGGCGCGTCCCTCACCTCGGGCGCGGCGATCTGCGAGATCAAGGACTGAGCGCAGTATCCGACGTGACGCCCGGTGGACCGCTTGCTCCGGTCCACCGGGCGTCCTGCGCTCCAGGGGCACGATCGGCCAGCCACTCCCAAAGGGACACGGGAACCTGTCGATCTACAGCGGGGCAGTAGGCCTAAGGGGCGCGGGGAACTGCGCGACAAGCCACCACGCACCGTCACCCGCCAACCAGGCAGCACCCCCACGGCGCCCCGGCGACCGATCCGCCGCCCCCACCGGCCAAACAGCTAACGGCGCCGCATATCCGCGACGCGCCCCCTCTCCGCCCCCGCCGCCGACTCCCCCAGCACCGCGGCCGACCGAAGCCCCGCCCCCGGCAACTGCCCCCGCCGCGGACCGGGAACACTCCGCTGACGCGCCGCGGGGGCCTGCTCACCCCCCGGAGGGCCACTCGCCCCCGCCACCGCGATCTGCACCCCCTGATCGGCGAGCGCCTGCAACTCGGTTCCGGCCCGGTCGTCGCGCGTGGGCGGCTCGTCGGTGACCAGGCGGGTGATGACGTCCGTCGGCACCGTCTGGAACATCGTGTCCGTCCCCAGCTTGGTGTGGTCCGCGAGGACCACCACCTCCGCCGCGGCCTGCACCAGCGCCCGGTCCACGGACGCCGACAGCATGTTGGACGTGGACAGGCCGCGCTCGGCGGTCAGACCACTGCCGGACAGGAAGGCCTTGGAGACTCTCAGCCCCTGGAGGGACTGCTCCGCCCCGGAGCCGACGAGCGCGTAGTTGGAGCCGCGCAGGGTGCCGCCGGTCATCACGACCTCCACCCGGTTGGCATGGGCCAAAGCCTGTGCCACCAGGAGGGAGTTGGTCACGACCGTCAGTCCGGGCACCCGCGCGAGCCGACGGGCCAGCTCCTGCGTGGTCGTACCCGCCCCGACCACGATGGCCTCGCCCTCTTCGACGAGACCGGCGGCGAGGTCGGCGATGGCCGTCTTCTCGGCGGTGGCGAGGTGGGACTTCTGTGGAAAGCCCGACTCACGCGTGAACCCACCCGGCAGTACCGCACCGCCGTGCCGGCGGTCGAGGAGTCCTTCTGCCTCCAGAGCCCGCACGTCCCGCCGTACGGTCACTTCGGAGGTCTGGACGACGCGGGCGAGTTCACGGAGCGACACGGCCCCGTTCGCTCGCACCATTTCGAGAATCAATTGGCGACGTTCTGCAGCGAACACGAAACTGACAGTAACCCCAACGACCGTCTGCTTTCAGCAGTTTGCGCCGAATAACAGAAGTTGTTCGCATGGTCGGGCAGGAAGTGGTATAGGGCCTAATCCGCCCGACTATGCCGCACGCATGTCCGGCAACTCCCCGTGACCACCGGGGAGTCGGCGTCCGGCGTCAGGCCTCCGCGCTGGCCTTTCGGGTGTGGAGCTGTCGCGCGACCTCGGCGATCGACCCCGAAAGGGAGGGGTACACCGTGAACGCGTTCGCGATCTGTTCGACTGTCAGATTGTTGTCGACGGCGATCGAGATGGGGTGGATGAGTTCCGAGGCGCGCGGCGCGACGACCACACCGCCGACGACGATCCCGGTGCCGGGCCGGCAGAAGATCTTCACGAAGCCGTCCCGGATGCCCTGCATCTTGGCGCGCGGGTTGCGCAGCAGCGGCAGCTTCACGACCCGGGCGTCGATCTTGCCCGCGTCGACGTCCGCCTGCGTGTAGCCGACGGTGGCGATCTCGGGGTCGGTGAAGACGTTCGAGGAGACCGTCTTGAGGTTCAGCGGGCTCACCGTGTCGCCGAGGAAGTGGTACATGGCGATCCGGCCCTGCATCGCGGCGACGGACGCGAGGGCGAAGACGCCGGTGACGTCGCCGGCCGCGTAGACGCCGGGGGCGGAGGTGCGGGAGACCCGGTCGGTCCAGATGTGCCCGGACTCCTTCAGCCGGACGCCGGCCTCCTCCAGGCCGAGCCCCGCGCTGTTCGGGACGGCGCCGACGGCCATGAGGCAGTGGGTGCCGGTGATCACGCGGCCGTCGGCGAGGGTGACCTCGACGCGGTCGCCGACGCGCTTGGCGGCCTGCGCGCGGGAGCGGGCCATGACGTTCATGCCGCGGCGGCGGAAGACGTCCTCCAGGACGGCGGCGGCGTCGGGGTCCTCGCCCGGGAGCACGCGGTCGCGGGAGGAGACCAGGGTGACCTTGGAGCCGAGGGCCTGGTAGGCGCCGGCGAACTCGGCACCGGTGACACCGGAGCCGACCACGATCAGCTCTTCCGGCAGCTCGGTGAGGTCGTAGACCTGGGTCCAGTTCAGGATGCGCTCGCCGTCGGGCTGCGCGTCGGGCAGCTCGCGCGGGTGACCGCCGGTGGCGATGAGCACGGCGTCGGCGGTGAGGGTCTCCTCGCTGCCGTCGGCAGCACTGACGACGACCTTGCGGGAGCCGTCGAGGGCCTGCATGCCCTCCAGCCGGCCGCGGCCGCGCATGACGCGGGCGCCGGCCCGGGTGACGGAGGCGGTGATGTCGTGGGACTGGGCGAGCGCGAGGCGCTTCACCCGCCGGTTGACCTTGCCGAGGTCCACACCGACGACGCGGGCCGCCTGCTCGATGTGCGGGGTGTCGTCGGCCACGATGATGCCCAGCTCCTCGTAGGAGGAGTCGAAGGTGGTCATCACCTCGGCCGTAGCGATAAGGGTCTTCGACGGTACGCAGTCGGTCAGCACCGACGCCCCGCCCAGACCGTCGCAGTCCACGACGGTCACCTCCGCGCCGAGCTGCGCCGCCGTCAGCGCCGCTTCGTATCCGCCGGGTCCGCCACCGATGATCACGATCCGAGTCACGTACCCCATTGTCCCGCACGCCTCAAGGTGCCACTGCCCGGGGGCGCCGCTCGCGGGGCGGGCGGGACCCCGGGGACGCGGGAGGCGGGAGTTTTCCGCTGCCGTACGCTCTCCCCCATGTCGCTCTATGCCGCGTACGCCGGCAACCTCGAAACGCGTCTGATGGCCCGCCGCACCCCGCACTCCCCGCTGCGCGCCATCGGCTGGCTGAACGGCTGGCGGCTGACCTTCGGCGGCGAGCAGCTGGGCTGGGACGGCGCGCTGGCGACGATCGTCGAGGAGCCGGGGGCGCAGGTCTTCGTGGGTCTGTACGACATCGCGCCGATGGACGAGGAGTCGCTGGACCGCTGGGAGGGCGTCGGCCTCGGCATCTACCGGCGCATGCGGGTGCGCGTGCACACGCTGGACGGCGAGGAGTCGGCCTGGCTCTACGTGCTCAACGGCTACGAGGGCGGCCTGCCCTCGGCCCGCTACCTGGGCGAGATCGCCGACGCGGCGGAATCGGCCGGCGCGCCACACGATTACGTGATGGAGCTGCGCAAGCGACCGTGCTGACGGCCGTCGGCTCCTTAGACTTGGGGGGCCGACGCACCAACGGGAGTACGCATGACCCCCACCACCTACGACGTCTATTACACGGTGCAAGCCGCCGAGGCCCGCGACCGCCTGGACGACCGGCAGCGCAACTCGTTCGACAAGGGCATCGCACTGCTGGCCCGCGACCCCTTCCTCTCGGTGTCGCGGCCCATAAGCTCCACCGGCGACGACCGTACGATCCGCCTCACGCAGAACATCCTCGTGGAGTACACGGTCAGCCGCGGCCGCCTGCTGGTCTTCATCGTCGAGGTCTTCAACGACAAGGACGTCCTCATCACGGAGGACTGAGCGTCCCGGCCGCGGAGCGGTTCGTCGGAAACGACAAGACAACGATCGCAATCCCGTGGCCTCTGGCATCTACGCGCGTAGGCGTAAACCGGCTACCCTCGACGGCGTGAACGCATCTCTTCTTCCGGACGACATCCAGAGCGACCCCCACGCCGCCGCCGACGCCGCCGCCGCGCGCCTGCGCGAGCTGACGGGCGCCGAGACCCACGACGTCGCCCTCGTGATGGGCTCCGGCTGGGCTCCCGCCGTCGACGCCCTGGGCGCACCCGACGCCGAGTTCCAGGTCACCGAGCTGCCCGGCTTCCCGCCGCCGGCCGTCGAGGGCCACGGCGGCAAGGTCCGCTCGTACTCCATCGGCGACAGGCGCGCGCTGGTCTTCCTGGGCCGCACGCACTACTACGAGGGCCGCGGCGTCGCCGCCGTCGCGCACGGCGTCCGGACGGCCGTGGCCGCCGGCTGCAAGACCGTGGTCCTCACCAACGGCTGCGGCGGCCTGCGCGAGGGCATGCGCCCCGGCCAGCCGGTCCTGATCAGCGATCACCTGAACCTGACGGCGACCTCCCCGATCGTCGGCGCCAACTTCGTCGACCTGACGGACCTGTACTCCCCGCGGCTGCGCGCCCTGTGCAAGGAGGTCGACCCCTCCCTGGAGGAGGGCGTGTACGCGCAGTTCCCCGGCCCGCACTACGAGACCCCGGCGGAGATCCGCATGGCCCGGGTCATCGGTGCGGACCTCGTCGGCATGTCCACGGTCCTGGAGGCCATCGCCGCGCGTGAGGCGGGTGCCGAGGTGCTGGGCATCTCCCTGGTCACCAACCTCGCGGCGGGCATGACGGGCGAGCCCCTGAACCACGAAGAGGTCCTCCAGGCCGGCCGTGACTCGGCCGCCCGCATGGGCCAGCTGCTGACGCAGGTGCTCGGCCGGCTGTAAGCAGGTCGCGGCGCCACGGATCCGCCGCCACGGATCCGGCGCCGCGGCCCCGGCGCCGCGCAGACGCCGCCCGCCGACCCGCCCGGCCGGCCGTCCACGTACCGCCCGTCCGCCTCCCGGCCGACCGCTTCACGCGCCGGCCGGGCCCGGAGGCGGACGGGCGGGACGGCGGGCGAACACACACAGGAGAGGTTGATCCCCAGGTGCACGACGATCTGATCGCCAAGGCCAAGGCATGGCTCGCCGAGGACCCCGACGCCGAGACCCGCGAGGAACTCGCCGCACTGCTCGACGCCGGTGACGTCACCGAGCTGGCGGCCCGGTTCGCCGGCTCCCTCCAGTTCGGCACCGCGGGCCTGCGCGGCGAACTCGGCGCCGGCCCGATGCGCATGAACCGCAGCGTCGTGATCCGCGCCGCCGCGGGCCTCGCCGCGTACCTGAAGGCCAAGGGCCAGGGCGACGGCCTCGTCGTCGTCGGCTACGACGCCCGTCACAAGTCCGCCGACTTCGCCCGGGACACCGCCGCCGTCATGACCGGCGCCGGCCTGCGCGCCGCGGTCCTCCCCCGCCCGCTGCCCACCCCCGTCCTGGCGTTCGCCATACGGCACCTCGGCGCGGTCGCGGGCGTGGAGGTCACCGCCAGCCACAACCCGCCCCGGGACAACGGCTACAAGGTCTACCTCGGCGACGGCTCCCAGATCGTCCCGCCCGCCGACGCGGAGATCGCCGCCGAGATCGACGCGATCGCCTCCCTGCACGACGTCCCCCGCCCGGACGCGGGCTGGGAGACCCTGGACGACTCCGTCCTGGACGCCTATCTGGCCCGTACGGACGCCGTCCTGGCCGCGGACTCCCCGCGGACCGCCCGTACCGTCTACACGGCCATGCACGGCGTCGGCCGCGACGTCCTGGTGGCCGCCTTCGCGCGCGCCGGTTTCCCCGCGCCGGTGCTGGTCGCCGAGCAGGCCGAGCCGGACCCGGACTTCCCGACGGTCGCCTTCCCGAACCCGGAGGAGCCGGGCGCGATGGACCTGTCGTTCGCGCAGGCCCGCGCCACCGACCCGGACCTCGTCATCGCCAACGACCCCGACGCCGACCGGTGCGCGGCGGCCGTCAAGCAGGACGGCGACTGGCGCATGCTGCGCGGCGACGAGGTCGGCGCGCTGCTCGCCGCCCACCTGGTCCGGCGTGGCGCGCACGGCGTGTTCGCCGAGTCGATCGTGTCCTCCTCGCTCCTCGGCCGGATCGCCGAGAAGGCCGGGCTGCCGTACGAGGAGACCCTCACGGGCTTCAAGTGGATCGCCCGCGTGGACGGGCTGCGCTACGGCTACGAGGAGGCGCTCGGCTACTGCGTCGACCCCGAGGGCGTGCGCGACAAGGACGGCATCACCGCCGCCCTGCTGATCACCGAGCTGGCCTCCGTGCTGAAGGAGGAGGGCCGCACCCTCCTCGACCTCCTCGACGACCTCGCCGTGGAGCACGGGCTGCACGCCACCGGCCAGCTGTCGGTCCGGGTCGAGGACCTCTCGGTCATCTCCGACGCGATGCGCCGCCTGCGCGAGCAGCCCCCGACCGAGCTGGCCGGCCTCGCCATCACCCGCGCCGAGGACCTCACGCGGGGCACGGACACGCTGCCGCCCACCGACGGGCTGCGCTACACCCTCGACGGCGCCCGTGTCGTCGTCCGGCCCAGCGGCACCGAGCCCAAGCTCAAGTGCTACCTGGAGGTCGTCGTCCCGGTCGCCGGCCACGACGCCCTCCCGGCCGCCCGCGCCCGCGCGAGCGAGCTGCTCGCCGCGATCGAGCGGGACCTGTCGGCGGCGGCCGGTATCTGAGGCACCCTTTTGGCAGTTCCCGGGACCAGTGACTCTTCGGATTCCTACGATGACCGAACGGAGTGTGACTGGAGGGGTACGGGATGACCGAGGCGGACGAACCGGGCTGGGAGGTCGATCCGGACGACGAGTGGGGCGTCGCCGTGATCGCCACGGTGGGGCGGCAGTTGAAGCTGCGCAGGGAGGCGGCGGGGCTGCGGGCCTCGGAGTTCGCGAAGGCGGTGGGGTACGGCGAGGATCTTGTGTACAAGATCGAGAGCGGGAAGCGGATTCCTCGCCAGGAGTACCTGATCAAGGCCGATGAGGTGTTGAAGGCGGGCGGGCTCATCGTCGCCATCTGGGAGGACGTGAAGCAGGTCCGATATCCCAGGAAAGTCCGAGAACTGGGAAAGCTCGAAGCGCAGGCCGCCGAGATCGGACTGTATGTGTGCAACAGCATCAGCGGGCTGTTGCAGACGCCGGAGCACGCCCGCGCCCTGATCGAGGCAGCGCAGCCTCCGTACTCGCCGGACGATGTGGAACGCATGGTGGCCGCTCGCATGGCCCGGCGAGCGATCTTCGAACGAGACCCGGCTCCGTCTCTCCACTTCGTGCTGGAAGAGGCACCGCTCCGCCGTCCGGTCGGAGGCACGATGGTGTGGCGACAACAGCTCGAACACCTGTTGAAAGTAGGCCGGTTGTGGCACGTGCGGCTTCAGGTGATGCCGACGCACGCCGATGCGCAGCCAGGAGTGGACGGCAGGATCGAACTGCTCAAGTTCCCGGACGGTACGGCCGTGGGGCGCGCTGATGGCCTGTTCAACGGTCGACCCACCTCTGACTTGAAGCAGCTGCGCATCCTGGAGTTGCAGTATGGGACCATCCGGGCGCAGGCCCTCTCACCACGAGAGTCGCTGGCCTTCATCGAGAATCTGCTGGGAGAGACATGACCCGCAAGCCCACCGCCGGCGTCCCCTCTGAGCTGGCTTGGTTCAAGAGCAGCTACAGCGACGGCACCAACGGCGAATCCTGCCTCGAAATAGCCACCACCCCCGGCACCGTCCACATCCGCGATTCCAAGACCACCGAGGGCCCCACGCTCGCCCTCACTCCCACCGCCTGGGCGGACTTCCTCCCGTACGCCAGGGTGTGACGGCGGCAGCCGGATCTCAGCCCACCGCGATCAGGATCGCCAGCAGCACCGCGCCCGCGACCGCCGGGGCGATCACCTCGTAGGCCCAGCGCGCCGTGACCTCGCCCTGGGCCGACTCCTCCGTATGACGCCGCTCCAGGTCCTTGCGCAGGTCGTCCATGATCTTGTCGGTCTCCGCCCGGACGGGCCCTGCGGAGGCGCCCGCACCGGCTCCGCCGTCGAATCCACCGCCGCCACCGAACCCACCGCCACTGCCGAAGCCCCCGAACCCGCCGAAGCCCCCGCCACGGGGCTTCTCACCCCGCGCGGCACGGGCCGCGTCGGCCGCCGCCTGGGCCTGGCGGCGCGTCGCCTTCTTGCGGGCGCGCAGCGAGACGGGGACGGCCCACAGCTGGTACTTGGCGCCGGAGCTGACGACGGCCTCGTTGGAGAAACCGGAGCGCAGGGTCTCGATCTCGCCCCAGGGCAGGACGATCACCCGGAACGGGTTCCGCACCCGCAGCCGGTCCTCGTTCGCGAACACGGCCGGGCGCAGCGTGAAGGCCGTCACCAGCGGGAAGATCAGGATCATCCCGGCGAGCGCCAGCCACGGTGTGCGCCCGTGGCCGCGGATCAGCCCGTCGATGCCCAGCCACGCGACGAGCGCGAGCAGCAGCACGCCGCCCACGAGCGCCATGGGCGAGCGATAGATCCGGTCCTTGGCGGTGGGCGCCGGAGGCTGTGACGCGGGTGACTGGTGGTCCGGGGTCGTCATGGCCCCGATTGTGCATCATGCCTGCGGAGCTCAGCCGATCGCCCAGGCACCGTCGGAGATCCGCGCGGATGCGGGTCCGGGTGCGAGTCCCCGGTGCGGGTCGTGCGTGCGGGTCCCGGTGCGGGTCGTGCGCGCGGGTCGTGCGCGCGGGTCGCGCGTAGTCGTACGTGCGGGTCGCGCGTAGTCGTACGTGCGGGTCGTGCGTGGTTGCTCGCGCAGTTCCCCGCGCCCCTTCGGGTTCGTCCGCTGATCGGCGCCGCCAGGGATCGCCCCCCACCACCGACGATCCCCCGGAGAACCGTTCCCCGGGGTGTACAGCCGCTACGCGCGTAGATATGCTCGTCTGGTGACCATGCCCACCACTGCATCCCCAGCATCTGCTCTCGCCGGCGTCACCGCGTCCGACAGCACGCTGCGCCGCTTCCTCCACGGGCTGCCCGGCGTCGACGCGGTCGGCCTAGAGGCGCGCGCCGCGTCTCTCGGCACCCGTTCCATCAAGACCACCGCGAAGGCGTACGCCATCGACCTCGCCATCTCGATGGTCGACCTGACGACGCTGGAAGGCGCGGACACCCCGGGCAAGGTCCGGGCGCTCGGCGCCAAGGCGGTCCACCCGGACCCGACGGACCGGACGACCCCCACGACCGCCGCCGTCTGCGTCTACCCCGACATGGTGGCCGTCGCCAAGCAGGCCGTCGCCGGTTCCGACGTCAAGGTCGCCTCGGTCGCCACCGCCTTCCCGGCCGGCCGTGCCGCGCTGGACGTGAAGCTGGCCGACGTGCGTGAGGCCGTCGCCGCGGGCGCCGACGAGATCGACATGGTCATCGACCGGGGCGCGTTCCTCGCCGGCAAGTACCTGAAGGTGTACGACGAGATCGTCGCCGTGAAGGAGACCTGCGGGACGAGCGCACGGCTGAAGGTCATCTTCGAGACCGGCGAGCTGTCGACGTACGACAACATCCGCCGGGCGAGCTGGCTGGGCATGCTGGCGGGCGCCGACTTCATCAAGACGTCCACCGGCAAGGTCGCCGTCAACGCCACCCCCGCCAACACCCTGCTGATGCTGGAGGCGGTGCGCGACTTCCGCGCCCAGACCGGCGTGCAGGTCGGTGTGAAGCCCGCGGGCGGCATCCGGACCACCAAGGACGCGATCAAGTTCCTGGTCCTGGTCAACGAGACCGCGGGCGCGGACTGGCTGGACAACCACTGGTTCCGCTTCGGCGCCTCCTCGCTCCTCAACGACCTGCTGATGCAGCGCCAGAAGCTGGCCACCGGCCGCTACTCCGGCCCCGACTACGTGACGGTGGACTGAGACCCCATGAACAACACGTCATCCCCCTTCGAGTACGCGCCGGCGCCCGAGTCCCGCTCCGTCGTCGACATCGCCCCCTCCTACGGCCTGTTCATCGACGGCGAGTTCACCGAGGCCGCCGACGGCAAGGTCTTCAAGACGGTCTCCCCGTCCACCGAGGAAGTCCTCTCCGAGGTCGCCCAGGCCGGCGCCGAGGACGTCGACCGCGCGGTCAGGGCGGCCCGCAAGGCGTTCGGGAAGTGGTCGGCGCTGCCCGGCTCCGAGCGCGCCAAGTACCTGTTCCGCATCGCCCGCATCATCCAGGAGCGCAGCCGTGAGCTGGCCGTCCTGGAGACGCTGGACAACGGCAAGCCGATCAAGGAGACCCGCGACGCGGACCTCCCGCTGGTCGCCGCGCACTTCTTCTACTACGCGGGCTGGGCCGACAAGCTCGACCACGCCGGCTTCGGCGCGCACCCGAAGCCGCTGGGCGTGGCCGGCCAGGTCATCCCCTGGAACTTCCCCCTCCTCATGCTGGCGTGGAAGATCGCCCCGGCGCTGGCGACCGGCAACACGGTCGTCCTCAAGCCCGCCGAGACGACCCCCCTGTCCGCCCTGTTCTTCGCGGACATCTGCCGCCAGGCGGGCCTGCCCAAGGGCGTCGTCAACATCCTTCCGGGCTACGGCGACGCGGGCGCCGCGCTGGTCGCGCACCCGGACGTGAACAAGGTCGCCTTCACCGGCTCCACCGCCGTGGGCAAGGAGATCGCCCGCACGGTCGCCGGCACGAGGAAGAAGCTCACCCTCGAACTGGGCGGCAAGGGCGCCAACATCGTCTTCGACGACGCGCCCGTCGACCAGGCCGTCGAGGGCATCGTCACCGGCATCTTCTTCAACCAGGGCCAGGTCTGCTGCGCCGGCTCCCGCCTCCTCGTGCAGGAGTCGGTCCAGGACGAGCTGCTGGACTCGCTCAAGCGCCGCCTGTCCACCCTGCGCCTCGGCGACCCGCTGGACAAGAACACCGACATCGGCGCGATCAACTCCGCCGAGCAGCTGGCCCGGATCACCACGCTGGCCGATCGGGGCGAGGCGGAGGGCGCCGAGCGCTGGTCGCCGGCCTGCGAACTCCCCGCCTCCGGCTACTGGTTCGCCCCGACGCTGTTCACGAACGTCACCCAGGCGCACACCATCGCCCGCGACGAGATCTTCGGCCCGGTGCTGTCGGTCCTCACCTTCCGCACGCCCGACGAGGCCGTCGCCAAGGCGAACAACACGCAGTACGGCCTCTCGGCGGGCATCTGGTCCGAGAAGGGCTCCCGGATCCTGGCCGTCGCGAACAAGCTGCGCGCCGGTGTCGTCTGGTCCAACACGTTCAACAAGTTCGACCCGGCCTCGCCGTTCGGCGGCTACAAGGAGTCGGGCTTCGGCCGCGAGGGCGGTCGCCACGGCCTGGAGGCGTACCTCGATGTCTGAGAAGACCGAAAAGACCGAGCCCCGGCTGTCGGTCTTCAAGACCTACAAGCTGTACGTCGGCGGGAAGTTCCCGCGTTCCGAGAGCGGCCGGGTGTACGAGGTGACGGCGAAGACATCAGCCGCTGACGCGGCGGGGAAGGGCAAGTGGCTGGCGAACGCCCCCCAGTCCTCCCGCAAGGACGCCCGTGACGCGGTCGTGGCCGCGCGCAAGGCGTTCGGCGGCTGGTCGGGCGCGACGGCGTACAACCGCGGCCAGGTCCTGTACCGCGTCGCGGAGATGCTGGAGGGCCGCAGGGAGCAGTTCGTCCGGGAGGTCGCGGACGCGGAGGGCCTGTCGAAGTCGAAGGCCGCCGCGGTCGTGGACGCGACCGTCGACCGCTGGGTCTGGTACGCGGGCTGGACCGACAAGATCGCCCAGGTGGTCGGCGGCGGCAACCCGGTCGCGGGCCCCTTCTTCAACCTCTCCTCCCCGGAGCCGACCGGCGTCGTCGCCGTCCTCGCCCCGCAGGAGTCGTCCTTCCTCGGCCTGGTCTCGGTGCTCGCCCCGGTGATCGCCACCGGCAACACGGCGGTCGTGATCGCCTCCGAGCAGGCCCCGCTCCCCGCCCTCTCCCTGGGCGAGGTGCTGGCCACGTCCGACGTCCCCGGCGGAGTCGTCAACATCCTCTCGGGCCGTACGGCGGAGATCGCGGCACCGCTGGCCGCGCACCAGGACGTCAACGCGATCGACCTCGCGGGAGCGGACGAGGTCCTGGCGAAGGAGCTGGAGATCGCGGCGGCCGACAACCTGAAGCGGGTGCTGCGTCCACAGGGTGTGGATTACTTCGAGGCGCCCGGCATCGAGCGGATGACGGCGTTCCTGGAGACGAAGACGGTGTGGCACCCGACGGGGTCGCTGGGTGCGGGTGGGTCTTCCTACTGACGGGGTAGCGGCGGGGAGCTGCCGTCTTGTGCCGGCTGCGGGTTCGTGGTGGCTGGTCGCGCGGTTCCCCGCGCCCCTTCAGGGCGCTTTCAGTGGCCCAGTGGTCCCAGGACCTGCCCTGCCACCGGGAGGCTGCCCACGGACGGCGCCTGGGCAATCGGGGCCGTCAGCATCCGGGAGCCGACGGCCTTGAAGTCGGCCACCTGGGTGCCCACCCCGTTGTCCAGGGGGTCGACGCCCGTGCCCGCGAGCGGGTTGGGCTTGAGGGCGGCGACCGGACCGGTGACGTAGCCGACGGAGCCGGTGAGGCCCTGGAGTCCGGCCTGCGGGTCGACCGCGCCGAGCGAGGTGGGCCGCGAGGGCACGTCCACGACCGGGGCGCCCGTCTGCGCGTGTGCCGCTGCCGAGCCCGCCGCCAGAGCCGCCCCCGCGGCCACGAGGGTCAACAGGGCGCGCTGCGTGTGGGGGTGCCGGGGGGAGGTGTGTCGGGCCATCGCTGATGCCACCTTCTGGTGCGCAGGGTAATGATGTCGACACGAAGGGTAGTTGAGGTGTGAGTCACGCTCAAAAGCCGACCCGCGGGGCTCGGCAGAAGGCCCACCATGCGTCAAACTGGTGTTCCGTGAGCATTCATCCCCCGTCCCCCGCCCGTGTCGTGCTGCTGTGCGGCCCCTCGGGTTCGGGCAAGTCCCTGGTCGCCGCCCGCTCCGGGCTCCCCGTACTGCGTCTCGACGACTTCTACAAGGAGGCCGGCGACCCCACCCTGCCGCTGGTGGAGGGGAGTTCGGACATCGACTGGGACCACCCGCGGTCGTGGGACGCGGACGCCGCCGTCGAGGCGATCAGGCGGCTGTGCGCCACGGGGTCGACGCCCGTGCCGGTGTACGACCTCTCGCTGAGCGCCCGCACCGGCGAGGAGACGCTGCGCATCGGCCGTACCCCGCTGTTCATCGCGGAGGGCATCTTCGCCGCCGAGATCATCGAGCGATGCCGTGAGCACGGGGTACTGGCGGACGCGCTGTGCCTGTCCCGCGGCCCGCTCGCCACCTTCCGCCGGCGCTTCCTGCGCGACCTGAAGGAAGGCCGCAAGTCGGTGCCGTTCCTGCTGCGGCGGGGCTGGCGGCTGATGCGCACCGAGCGTTCGATCGTGGCCCGCCAGGTCTGCCTGGGCGCATACCCCTGCGACCGGGACGAGGCGCTGGGCCGGCTGGCGGCTGCCGCGGCGGGGCGGCAGACACGGCAGCAGACGACGGCGTAACGGGGGCGCACGCCGTACATGGACGGCAGAACGCGCGAAAAAGCGGGACCGTACGGGCCCCCCGGCCCCCGCAGTCCCGCTTCTTCGTGCCCCCCGCGTTCCCCCGTTCCCCCTCGTTCTCTCCTCTTCCCCCCGCTACCTCCCCCGTTACTCCCCCGCTTCCCCCCGGACCTTCAGGCGACCAGCTCGCCGAAGGCGTCCTCCTCGTCACGGCCGAAGCTGAGGACCTCGTCCTCGCGCAGCCGGCGCAGCGAGCGCCAGATGCTGGACTTGACCGTGCCGACACTGATGTTGAGGATCTCCGCGATCTCCGGGTCCGTACGGCCCTCGTAGTAGCGCAGGACCAGCATGGTGCGCTGGAGTTCGGGCAGCCGGGCCAGCGCCTGCCACAGGACCGCGCGCAGTTCGGTGCCGCGCATCGCGTCCGTGTCGGAGGGCGTCTCCGGCAGTTCCTCGGTCGGGTACTCGTTGAGCTTGCGGCGCCGCCAGGCGCTGATGTGCAGGTTGGTCATGGTGCGGCGGAGGTATCCGCCGACGGCCGCCTTGTCGCTGATCCGCTCCCACGCCCGGTACGTCGAGAACAGCGCGCTCTGCAGCAGGTCCTCGGCCTCGAAGCGGTCGCCGGTCAGGTGGTAGGCGGTGGCGTACAGGGAGGCGCGGCGCTCCTGGACGTAGGCGGTGAACTCCTCCTCCGTCAGCGAGCGGCGCGGTTCCCCCGAGTCCTCCCTGTACGCGCTTCCCCCGTGCGTCTCCCCCGTGTACGCGTCAACCACCGTCATGTACCCGGTGTGCTGACGCCCGGCGCCGCGAGCGCACCCCCGCATGCTCACGGCACCGGACTTCTCAGAACCCCGGTGCACGTCGTGCAGACGCGTGACCACTGCGCTGGTGCTCATGCTGTGCAGCGTGTTCATCTCGCGCTCCCCGTCGTGGACTTCCGGTTCCGGCCTGATCCGCGGTGCTCTCCTGCCGGTGCCGAAAAGCTTGCCGATCGACCTTCATGGCCGTGTCCGCCGACTGTCACAGACCTGTCACAGGGCCCCGTCCCTGCCGCAGGGCCCCCCGTCCGGGCGTCCTCACAGGATGCGCACAGATGACGACGGTCGAGAGGGCGCGATGCGGGTGGGTCGTACGAGAGCCCCTCCATGGGCCAGAATGAGCGCGTGCCTTCCCTGTTGCTGATCGAGGACGACGACGCCATCCGCACGGCCCTGGAGCTCTCCCTGACGCGTCAGGGACACCGGGTCGCCACCGCTGCCAGCGGTGAGGACGGTCTGAAGCTGCTGCGCGAACAGCGGCCGGACCTGATCGTGCTGGACGTGATGCTGCCCGGTATCGACGGGTTCGAGGTGTGCCGGCGCATCCGGCGCACCGACCAGCTGCCGATCATCCTGCTCACCGCGCGCAGCGACGACATCGACGTGGTGGTCGGGCTGGAGTCCGGCGCCGACGACTACGTCGTCAAGCCCGTGCAGGGCCGGGTGCTGGACGCCCGGATCCGTGCCGTGCTGCGGCGCGGGGAGCGCGAGTCCAGCGACTCGGCGTCCTTCGGCAACCTTGTCATCGACCGGTCGGCGATGACCGTGACCAAGAACGGCGAGGACCTCCAGCTGACGCCGACCGAGCTGCGGCTGCTGCTGGAGCTGAGCCGGCGGCCCGGTCAGGCGCTGTCGCGGCAGCAGTTGCTGCGGCTGGTGTGGGAGCACGACTACCTGGGCGACTCGCGCCTGGTGGACGCCTGTGTGCAGCGGCTGCGCGCGAAGGTGGAGGACGTTCCCTCGTCCCCGACCCTGATCCGTACCGTCCGTGGTGTCGGCTACCGCCTGGACGCTCCTCAGTGAGCGATACGCACGGGGGGCTGCGCGGCTGGGCCGCGGGGCGCAAGGGAAGACTGTCACGACTGCGGTTCACCAGCCTCAGGCTCCGGCTGGTCCTCGTCTTCGGGCTGGTCGCGCTGACCGCCGCGGTGTCCGCGTCGGGCATCGCCTACTGGCTGAACCGGGAGGCGGTGCTCACCCGCGCCCAGGACGCGGTGCTGCGCGACTTCCAGCAGGAGATGCAGAACCGGGCCGGCGCGCTGCCCGTGCACCCCACGCAGGACGAACTGCAGCGCGCGGCGGGCCAGATGGCGGCGAGCAGCCAGCGCTTCAGCGTGCTGCTGGTCGGCCAGGACCCGAACGGCAAGGCGGTGTACGGCAATTCGGGCGGCATCAACGGCTTCTCGCTGGAGGAGGTTCCGGAGTCGCTGCGGGCTGCGGTGAACAAGCGCCAGAAGGTGACCGACACCAACACGGCGTCGTACCACCTGTACTGGCAGCGGGTCGTCGACCACGGGACGCCCTATCTGGTGGCCGGTACGAAGGTGATAGGCGGCGGTCCGACCGGTTACATGGCCAAGTCGCTGGAGCCGGAGGCGAAGGACCTCAACTCGCTGGCCTGGTCGCTGGGTATCGCCACCGGTCTCGCGCTGATCGGCTCTGCGCTGCTCGCGCAGGCCGCCGCCACGACCGTACTGAAGCCGGTGCACCGGCTCGGGGTGGCCGCGCGCAGACTCGGCGAAGGCAGGCTGGACACCCGGCTGCGCGTCTCCGGCACCGACGAACTCGCCGACCTGTCACGGACGTTCAACAACGCGGCCGAGGCGCTGGAGAAGCGGGTCGCCGACATGGCCGCCCGGGACGAGGCCTCCCGCCGCTTCGTCGCCGACATGTCGCACGAGCTGCGTACGCCCCTCACCGCCATCACCGCCGTCACGGAAGTGCTGGAGGAGGAGCTGGAGTTCGAGTCCGGGAGCATCGACCCGATGATCGAACCGGCCGTACGGCTGGTGGTCAGCGAAACCCGCCGCCTCAACGACCTGGTCGAGAACCTGATGGAGGTCACCCGCTTCGACGCGGGCACCGCCCGCCTCGTCCTGGACGACGTCGACCTCGCCGACCAGATCACCGCGTGCATCGACGCCCGCGCCTGGCTGGACGCCGTCGACCTGGACGCCGAACGCGGCATCCACGCCCGGCTCGACCCGCGCCGCCTCGACGTCATCCTCGCCAACCTGATCGGCAACGCCCTCAAGCACGGCGGTTCGCCGGTGCGGGTGTCGGTGCGGATCGACGGCGACGACCTCGTCATCGCGGTGCGGGACCACGGGCCCGGCATCCCCGAGGACGTCCTGCCGCACGTCTTCGACCGGTTCTACAAGGCCAGCGCCTCCCGGCCGCGCTCCGAGGGCAGCGGCCTGGGCCTCTCCATCGCGATGGAGAACGCCCACATCCACGGCGGCGGGATCACCGCGGCCAACTCCCCCGAGGGCGGCGCGGTGTTCACCCTGCGCCTGCCCCTGGACGCCTCACGTCTGACCGAACAGGACACCGAGGACGACCAGAACAACCAGAACGACAAGGACGACCAGGCCGCGGGCCACGGAAAGGAGGGATCGTGAGGACACGGACGGTACGACGACTCCTGGCACTCCCCCTCCTGGGCGCGCTGCTCACCGGGTGCGGGATCCGGGCCACCGAGGTGCCGACGGACTTCGGCGCGGCGCCCTCACGGGTCCCGTGCTCGCTGGTCGGCCCCGACCTGTCGACACAGACCTCGCACGGAGTTCCGGTACAGGTCTTCCTGCTGTGCGGCGCGTCCCTGGTGACCGTGGACCGGACGGTCCGCGTCCCGGAGGGCACCCCGGACGCGAAACGCCGGGTCATGATCGCGCAGGGCCTGCTCGACCAGCTCGCCGCGTCCCCGTCGTCCGCGGAACGGGCGGCCGGCTACCTGACCTACGTGCCGGGCGGCCTGAGCGTGTCCGGACCGGGCCGCGGGGACCCCGAG
Source organism: Streptomyces sp. NPDC048297 (assembly GCF_043201585.1). NCBI lineage: Bacteria > Bacillati > Actinomycetota > Actinomycetes > Kitasatosporales > Streptomycetaceae > Streptomyces > Streptomyces sp. NPDC048297. The sequence goes on along the minus strand of NZ_JBICZA010000029.1, from coordinate 35,229 downwards.
GAGGCACTGCGCCTGAGCACGGCACCGGACCGCCTCGCCCCCTACTCCCTCGCCCAGGTCGTGTGCACCCTCTCCGACTCGGCCGCGGCCGAAGGCGACGGCTCCGTCGTCCTCGGCGGCCCCGGCACCACCCCCCTGCACCGCTACGAATGCACCGACGACGTCCGCAACCACCCCGGCAAATCCAACCCCCCATCCAGCCCCATCCCGGCAACGAAGGCCTGAGTACTGACGCCTGAGCGCTGACGCCGGACAGCTGACGGCTGACGGCTGACGGCTGACGGCTGACGGCTGACGGCTGACGGCTGACGGCTGACGGCTGACGGCTGACGGCTGACGGCTGACGGCTGACGGCAACACCCTCAGGTGCGCGAGGCTGTACCGCTGCGGGCACGACCAACAGCACCGCAACTCCCCAGGGGCCGCAGGGCTGTATCGCCGTGCGACTTCACCGCGCGGGCACGACCCACAGCACCGCAACTCCCCAGGGGCGCGGGGAACTGCGCGACCAGCCACAACGGACCGCAAGCCGACAACAGACCGGCCCGAACCTACTGCGGCGAACGCCACCCCCTCATCACAGGCCAACCCCGGAAGCCCCGTCCAGCGCGATCCCGGCAACTGACGACTGACGGCACCGCAACCCCCCAGGGGCGCGGGGAACTGCGCGACCAGCCACAACGGACCGCAAGCCGAAAACGGACCGGCCCGAACCCTGCTCCGGCGGACGCCACCCTCACAGGCCAACCCCGGAACCGCCCAACCCCAACCCCGCGTCTCCCCCCGCGTGCAGCGTCAAAGCTCCATCGGCGGCAGCGCCGCGATCCGCATCCGGCTGGCGGGAGGCATCCTCCTCGTCGCGCACCTCGCGCTCGTCGCCTGGCTGATGCTGCGGCCCCTGGACGTCCCCTGGGTGATGCCCGCCAACCTGCACCCGCTGGCCGGCATACGCGCCGACCTGGCGCTGGGCTGGCCCGGCGCGGTCAAACCCCTCACCGAGGGCCTGGCGCTCCTCGCCCCGCTGGGTGTGCTGCTGCCACTGACGCACGGCAGGCTCGCCGTCTCCCCGCTCGCCTCCCTGGCCCGTACGTCGGCCGCGGGCGCCCTCATCTCGCTGGGCATCGCCCTGCTGCAGACCGGGGTGCCCGGCCGGGTCGTGGACGTGGACTCACTGCTGCTGAACACGGCGGGCGTGGCGCTCGCCCACCTTGCCGTCGTACCGGCGGGCCGCGCCCGGCTGCGGCGCGGGCAGGCGCGCGCCGGCCGCGAGGGCGAGGGCGCGGACGGGCAGGTCAGCGTGCAGGAGGGGCCGTCTCAGGGGCGGACCCCGACGATTCCCAGGGTCGGAACAGCCCCTTAGAGTGATGCTTCGTCCCCCTTCGTCTCCCTACTCTGGACACCAGACGGGGCAGGCCACCGGGCCGCCCCCCAACCGGCTCGGGAGCGAGCCGACGACGGAGGAGGAGCCGACATGACCGCCCTTGCCCGCCCCACCCACGGCCGCATGATCGGCGGCGTGTGCGCCGCGCTGGCACGGCGCTTCGGTACGTCCGCGACGACGATGCGGGTGATCTTCCTGCTGTCCTGCCTGCTGCCGGGCCCGCAGTTCCTGGTCTACATAGCGCTGTGGTTCCTGCTGCCGTCCGAGGACAAGGCCCGCTCCACCACCTGGTGAGGCCCGGCGCGCGAACGCCGCCGGTGCGCACCCGGACCGCTCCGGGACACACCGGCGGCGTCGTACCACCGATACGGCGTCAGCCGAGCGGAATCCCGTTCACCGGCACACCGTGCGTGGGCAGGCCCTGCAGCGGCAGCCCGCCGAGCAGCCCGGCGACCGGCGCGGTCGGCCCATTGGCGAGGACCTTCTGCACGACCGGCTGCGCGGCGGCCACGCCGGTGGTGGCGGCACCCTGACCGTGGGCGAGGGCCTCGCCGGCGCCCGGCAGCGCCTGCGTGACGTTGCCGGCCGGCAGCGCCTGGGTGACGGTGTCCAGCGCCTGCGTGGCGGCCGACGCGGCCGGGGCCGCGCTGGCCGCACCCGCGCCGACGGCGGCGAAGGCGGCGCCGAGGGCGGCGACACCGAGGGTCTTGGCAGCAGACTGCTTCATCGTGAATGCGTCCTTGAATACGGAGACGGATGACCAATAACGAACCGAGCAGTCCTCGACCGTAAACATGCCGGACCACACCCCGCAAACACCGAAATGCGGACGGCTTGTGAAGGCGTGTCCGCATTCCGTGGACTCGAACGAGCCTTCGCTACCCTTCCGATTCGGAAGAACCGCTGGTGGAAGCGGTCTGCCGGAACAGCCACTCGGACTTCAGTTCGGCATAGCGGGGTTTGATGACGTCATTGATCATCGCGAGTCGTTCATCGAAAGGAATGAACGCTGATTTCATCGCATTGACGGAGAACCACTGCAGATCGTCGAGCGTATAACCGAACGCGTCGACGAGATGCTCGAATTCCCGGCTCATGGTGGTGTGCGACATCAGCCGGTTGTCCGTGTTGACCGTCACCCGGAAGTGCAGCCGGCGCAGCAGCCCGATCGGATGCTCGGCGTACGAGGAGGCGGCCCCGGTCTGCAGGTTGGAACTGGGGCACAGTTCCAGCGGGACGCGCTTGTCGCGGACGTACGACGCCAGCCGCCCGAGCCGCACCGAGCCGTCCTCGGCGACCTCGATGTCGTCGATGATCCGCACCCCGTGCCCGAGCCGGTCGGCGCCGCACCACTGGAGCGCCTGCCAGATGGACGGCAGCCCGAAGGCCTCGCCCGCGTGGATGGTGAAGTGGTTGTTCTCGCGCTTGAGGTACTCGAAGGCGTCCAGGTGGCGGGTGGGCGGATGGCCGGCCTCGGCGCCCGCGATGTCGAAGCCCACCACGCCCGAGTCCCGGTAGCGGTTGGCGAGTTCGGCGATCTCCAGGGAGCGGGCCGCGTGCCGCATCGCGGTCAGCAGCGCACCGACCCGGATGCGGTGGCCGTTCTCCCGGGCCAGCCGCTCCCCCTGCCGGAAACCCTCGTTGACCGCCTCGACCACCTCCTCAAGGCTCAGTCCGCCCTCCAGGTGCTGCTCGGGCGCGTACCGCACCTCGGCGTAGACGACTCCGTCCTCGGCGAGGTCCTCGGCGCATTCGCGGGCGACCCGGACGAGCGCCTCACGTGTCTGCATCACGGCGACGGTGTGCCGGAACGTCTCCAGATACCGTTCCAGCGAACCGGAGTCGGCGGCCTCCTGGAACCAGAGGCCCAGTTTGCCGGGGTCGGTCTCGGGAAGCTCGTGATAGTCGCTCTCCCGGGCGAGTTCGACGACGGTGCCGGGGCGCAGCCCGCCGTCGAGATGATCGTGCAGCAGAACCTTGGGCGCCCGGCGGATCTGGTCGGGCGTCGGGACGGTCACCGTGGCATTCGTCTGGACGGTCCCGGTCGGTGCAGTCTGGCTCGTCATTTCCGCACTGTAACGCCTACGCGCGTAGAGCACCTGGTGAACGCGGGGGATGCTTTTCCGTCGATACCCAACGGTGACCGCCGGGAAGGGTTTTGTACACCACGCCTTCTGACACTGTTCTGTTATGGGACAGCAAGCGACGCCGGTCCGATCGGCCAGGCTGGGAAAGGCGGTCGGCCCCGAGCCGACGGCGGTGAGCGGAGCGGTGCTGCTCCTGCCCGGCGGGGAGGAGGTCTCGGCCCGCCGGCCCTCTCCCGTCCGGGCGATGTCCGTCCTGCGCTCCCTGGGCCGCAGGTTCGCCCGCGCGGGACGGGCGGAGGGACTGGCCGTCCACTCCGTCCACTACCGCTACAAGGGCTGGAACGGCAGCGAGGCGCATCTGGCCGGGGACGCGGCCTGGGCCGCGGAGGAGGTCGTACGGCGGTACGGGGATGTTCCCGTGTGCCTGGTGGGCCTGGACATGGGCGGCCGGGCGGCGCTGCGGGCGGGCGGGCACGAGGCGGTCAACTCCGTTGTCGCGCTGGCTCCCTGGCTGCCGGAGGACGATGTGGCTGCGCCCGCTGAGCCGGTGAGGCAGTTGGTGGGGCGGCGGGTGCTGATCGTGCACGGCACGAATGATGAACGTACTGATCCGGAGTTGTCGTTCCGGCTGGCGGCGCGGGTGAAGAAGGTGAACCGGGAGGTGTGCCGGTTCGAAGTGCACTCCGACGGGCACGGGTTGCATCAGCACCGGGATGAAGTGCTGTGTCTTGCGGTGGATTTCGTGATGGGGGCGTTGTTCGGGTGTGCGGTGTCTCGGCCGGTGGAGGACGCGCTTGCGGCTCCGCCGCCTATTGGGCTTCGGATGCCGTTGGCTGCGGGGTTCGGGCGGTCGTTGAGGCGGTAGGGGGCGGGGGTGCGGGTGGTGTTCGGGGTGCGGGTCGTGTGTGGCTTGTCGCGCCCACGCGGCGGAGCCGCACATCGACACAGCCCCGCGCCCCTGGGTAAGTGCCCCTGAGCGAGTGGGAAGGTTGCCCCCTCAGAGGGTGATGCGGTAGAGCTCGGGGGTGCCGGTCGTGTTCGGGGTGCGGGTGCGTTGTGGCTTGTCGCGCAGTTCCCCGCGCCCCTAGGGAGTTGCGGTGCTGTCGGTCGCGCCCACGCGGCGGAGCCGCACATCGACACAGCCCCGCGCCCCTGGGTAAGTGCCCCTGAGCGAGTGGGAAGGTTGCCCCCCTCAGAGGTGAATGACCCTGGGCGAGTGGGGAGGTTGCCCTCGCCCTACGTCGGCAGCAGGTTGCCTCTTCTTGAGAGGAGGAATTTTTTGAAGGCGGTTACTGGTGGGGTGTCGGGGCGGTCGGCGAGCCAGGCTACGCCGATTTCGCGGGCGGCTTTGGGGGCGGTGACGGTCAGTTCGACGACTCCGGGGCGGGGGACGGTGGGCGGGGGCAGGAGGGCGACGCCGAGGCCGGCGGCGACGAGGCCGCGCAGGGTCTCCGTCTCCTCGCCCTCGAAGGCGACCTTCGGGCGGAAGCCCGCCTCGCGGCAGAGGTCGTCGGTGATGCGGCGCAGGCCGTAGCCGGGTTCGAGGGTGACGAAGGTTTCCTCGGCGGCCTCGGCCAGGCGGACGCGGCGGCGGGCGGCCAGGCGGTGGTCGGCGGGGACGACCAGGCGGAGTTTCTGCTCGTCGAGACGGCGGGCGACCAGGTCGGGGGCGTCGGGGACCGGAGAGGTCAGGCAGAGGTCGAGTTCGCCCGCCCGCAGGCGCTCCAGCATCGCCTCGCCGTAGTTCTGGACGAGGCTGAAGCGGATGCGCGGGTGGTCGGCGCGGAAGGCGTGCAGGAGACCGGGGACGGTCTCGGCGCCCATGGTGTGCAGGAAGCCGAAGGCGACCTTGCCGGTGGCCGGGTCGGCGTCGGCGCGGACCTCCTCGGCGGCGCGCTCCACCTCGGCGAGGGCGCGTTCGACGGAGGCCAGGAAGGTGCGCCCGGCGGTGGTGAGGGAGACCGTGCGGCCGTGCCGGGCGAACAGGTCGACGCCCAGGTCCTGCTCCAGGCGGGCCATCGCGCGGGAGAGGGTGGACTGGGGGACGTTCATCTCGTGCGCGGCCCTGGTGACGTGCTCGGTCCGGGCCACGCCGGCGAAGTACGCGAGGCGAGGCGCGAGCAACAGCGCCATGTCTTCTGTGTCACTGGACGGTGACACGCGTGTCTGTGACCTCTGCTGATGCGCCATGGGAACGATTATGGCCAATCCATGCATTGGACGGATGAGCGGGCGCGTACGTAGTTTCGAGGCATGTCTCCCGCCAGTACCGGGGCGTCCACCCGCGTGGGCGCCGTCAGGCCCGTTCCCTGCTCCGACTCCGTCTCCGCCGCCGTCGCCGCCACCGTCCAGGACGACCGGATGACCCCGGGCGGCCCCGGCTACCGCCGGATGAGCCTCGCCCTCTTCCTCGCCGGAGTCGCGACCTTCGCCCTCCTCTACTCCACCCAGGCCCTGCTGCCCCTGATCTCCGGTGAGTTCGGGGTCGCGGCCGGGGAGGCGAGCTGGACCGTGGCTGCCGCGACCGGTGGCCTGGCGCTGTTCGTGCTGCCGATGAGCGCGCTGTCGGAGCGGTTCGGCCGCCGTACGGTGATGACGGCCTCGCTGGCGGTCGCGGTGGTCGTCGGTCTGCTGGTGCCCTTCGCGCCGTCGATCGGCACGCTGGTGGTGCTGCGCGCGGTGCAGGGCGCGGCGCTGGCCGGTCTGCCGGCCTCGGCGACGGCGTACCTGGCCGAGGAGGTCAGGCCGCGGGCGCTGATCACGGCGATCGGCCTGTTCGTGGCCGGCAACAGCGTCGGCGGGATGAGCGGCCGGATGATCACCGGCTGGGTCGCGCAGGAGTGGGGCTGGCGGATCGCCGTCGGTGCCGTCGGGGTGATCTCGGTGGGCTGCGCGGTGGCGTTCCGGCTGCTGCTGCCGGCGCCGAAGCACTTCAGGGCGGGTTCCCTGCGCCCGCGCGTTCTGCTCGGCACGTGCCGCGACCACCTCTCCGACCCGCTGCTGCGCCGCCTGTACGCGATCGGCGCGCTGTTCATGACGGTGTTCGGCGGCGTGTACACGGTGATCGGCTACCGCCTGACGGAGGCCCCCTTCTCCCTCCCGCAGGGCATCGTCGGTTCGATCTTCCTGGTCTACCTGGTGGGTACCGTTTCCGCGTCCACGGCGGGCCGGCTGGTGGGCCGCCTCGGCCGCCGGGGCTCGCTGTACCTGGCCGGCGGTACGACCACCGCGGGCCTGCTGCTCTCCCTGGCCGACTCGCTCCCGCTGGTCCTGCTGGGTCTGGTGCTGATCACGGCCGGCTTCTTCGCGGGCCACGCGGTCGCCTCCTCCGCGGTCAGCAAGACCGCCGAACACGGCCGCGCCCAGGCCTCCGCCCTCTACCAGTCCGCCTACTACATCGGCTCCAGCGCCGGCAGCACGGTGGGCGCGATGGCCTTCCACACGGACGGCTGGTCCGGCACGGTCGGCGTCGGGCTGCTGGCGGTCCTGGGTGTCGTCACGATCACGGTCGCCGGTTCGCGGGCGGCCCGGGTGGCCGCCCGCCGCGAGCCGCTGCCCGCGCACTGACCCGCTCTGCGGGGCGCCGCCCGCCCCACCTCGGACAGGTCCGTGAAGCATTTGGTCCGAGCCCGGTCTGAGCTGGGCTTTTTCGGACTCAGGGGGTCGTTGTCAGTGGGCTGCGGTAGCTTCCGAAGTGCTGGGGCGCGATGGTGCGCGGACAAGACGGCCACAGGGGTGGGTGGACGATGGGCAACGGCACGGCGACGGCAGATCTCGACGTCGCACTGGAGAAGCACCGGACCGAGCTGACGGGGTACTGCTACCGCCTGCTCGGTTCCTCCTTCGAGGCGGAGGACGCGGTGCAGGACACCCTGGTCCGGGCGTGGCGGAGCTACGAGAAGTTCGAGGGCCGCTCCAGCCTCCGCTCGTGGCTGTACCGGATCGCGACGAACGTGTGCCTGGACATGCTGTCGGCGGGCAACAAGCGGGCCCGGCCGGTGGACCTGTCCGAGTCCACGCCCCTGACCCAGTACGCCCTTTCCCCGCGCCCTGACCACACCTGGCTGGAGCCGATGCCCGACGCCCGCGTACTGCCCACGGTGGACGACCCGGCGGAGGCGGCGGTCGCCAAGGAGTCGGTGCGCCTGGCGTTCATGGCCGCTCTGCAGCAACTGCCGCCCAAGCAGCGGGCGGTGCTGATCCTGCGCGAGGTGCTGGCCTGGAAGGCGAGCGAGGTCGCCGAGCTGCTGGACACCTCGGTCGCCTCGGTCAACAGCGCGCTCCAGCGGGCGCGCGCGACCCTCGCCGAGCAGAAGGACGACAAGGGCGCGCGTGCGGCGGTCTCCGACCCCCTGGACGACGAGCAGCAGAAGCTGCTGGAGCGCTATGTGGCGGCGTTCGAGGGGTACGACATGACGGCGCTGACGGCGTTGCTGCACGAGGACGCCGTCATGACGATGCCGCCGTTCGAGATGTGGCTGACCGGCCAGGCCGACATCACGGGCTTCATGACGTCGATCGGCCACGAGTGCGAGGGCTCGCGTCTGCTGCCTGTCGAGGTGAACGGCCTGCCGGGCTTCGCCCACTACAAGCCGGCCCCGGAGAAGGGCGGCCTGTCACCGTGGTCGATCCAGGTCCTGGAGATCTCAGACGGCGGTCTGACCGGGTTCCACTTCTTCCTCGACGCACAGCGCCTGTTCCCGCTGTTCGGTCTGCCCCTCCACCTCGAAGCGAAGACCGACGAGGCCGAGGAGGGCGAGTAGTCCGGGGTCCGGCCCGCGCAGCCGTATCCGTCCGCCGGCCCGGCGGGCGGTCAGCTCCAGCCGGGCCAGCAGATCGACCGCCGCGAGTCCGGGCGCCCGCAGCGCGCCCACGTCACAGACGACGACCGTCGCCCCGGTGACCTCCAGCAGCGAGCGCACGTCGGCGCACAGCCCCGCCACCTCGTCCCGGGTGAGGGGGCCGGGCGGCACGAGCACGGCGGTTGTCCTGGCGTCCACGTGCGATAGACCTGCGGCGCGTCGAGAACTCATCGCGGGCGACCGCTCGGGGCGGGGATCACCTGTGGAGATCACATTGACCGGGTCCCCCTCTCCCCGTGAGGGTTGGACTCTGTGCAGGGGGTACTGAGCGGGTTCGCGATGATCGCCGTCGTCATCGGTGTGGGCTATGTCCTCGGGCGGCGCGGGTCGCTCGGCGAGCAGGGCGCGGAGGTGCTGACGAGGCTGGCGTTCTCGGTGGCGGGCCCGGCACTGCTGTTCACGACCCTGGCGACGGCGAACCTCTCCGTCCTCTTCTCGGCCCGCCTGCTGGTGACGGCCCTGAGTTCGGTCGCGGTCGCGGTCGTCTTCGTCCTGGCGGGCGTCGTACGCCGCTGGGGTGTGGGCCGTACGACCATCGGCGCGCTGTGCTCCGGTTACGTCAACTCGGGCAACCTCGGCATCCCGATCGCCGCGTACGTCCTGGGCGACGCCTCCCTGGTGGCGCCGGTGCTGCTCTTCCAGGTCGTCCTCGTCACCCCGGTCGCGCTCACGGTCCTGGACCTGTCCGGCACGGGCGAGAAGGGCACGGTGTGGAGGCGGCTGCTGACCCCGCTGCGCAACCCGATAGCGATCGGTTCCCTGTCCGGTGTCGTGGTGTCGGCGGCGGGCCTGCACCTGCCCGGCCCCGTCATGAACCCGCTCACCCTGATCGGCAACATGTCCGTCCCGGCGGCCCTGCTGGTCTTCGGCATGTCCCTGCACGGCAGCGCACCCCCTGGCCGGGGCCGGGACCGTCAACCGGTCCTGCTGTCGGTCGCGTTGAAGTCACTGGGCCAGCCGGCTGCGGCCTGGGCCCTGGCGACCGGCGTGTTCGGCCTGCACGGCGCGCCCCTGCTGGACGTGGTGGTGACGTCGGCGCTCCCGGCCGCCCAGAACCTGTTCACCTACGCCAGCCGCTACCACGTCGCCGAGTCCCTCGCCCGCGAGTCCATCCTGCTGTCGACGGTGGTCTCGGTGCCGGTGCTGGTGGGGGTGGCGGCGGTGCTGGGGTGACCAGGTGTCAGCCGAGCGGGAAGATTCCGGTGTCGAGAACCAGCTTGAACGGTGCGGGCAGCGTCAGTTCCTCCCCGTACTCCACCGAGTCAAGGACTCGATATGTTCCGTTCTGCGGTTCTCCGTAGAGCGTTGCCGTTGGGCGCCCCGACTGCCAGGCGTCCAGGAGAAGGTAGAGCGGCACACCCGCCCTCGCGTAGCCGTGGGCCTTCTTGATGCGATCGTGGTTCGCGTTGCTCCGAGACGTGACCTCGACGACCAGTTCGGCTTCGCCGGCGTGCACGCGCGTTCCGCGGCGCAAGGCAGCCCTCGGCACCACGCACAGGTCGGGGACGAACAAGCCGCCTGTCTCCGGACAGGTGAGCCCGAGCGTCTGATAGATACCCCAGTTGCTGTCAGGGGGAATCGCGCCGTACAGGCGTTCGTGAAGCAGCTCAGCAGTGTCGTTGTGTTCTTCGGATGGCGGCGGCGACACGGTGACGACCCCTTCGATGATCTCCACCTTGCTGCCCTCCGGAGCGTCCGTCTCCTCCCAGACACGGACGATCTCGTCCCAGCCCGTTCCCCCCGGGAGCTCGGGCTCGACACTGAGTGCGCTCATGGCGGTGTCTCCAATCGGTGCGTCACCGATCCCAGCATGCCGAACGGGACCGGCGGAGGTCCACCGATCCCGTTCACCCGGATGAGGAAACCCCAGGTCAGGCGATACGTTCCAGCACCACCGGCGTAGCGGAGAACTCGGTTCCCGCCGCCGCGATGTCGTAGGAGCCCTCCACCGACTGGAGGGCGTACTCGAAGCGCTCCGGGGTGTCGGTGTGCAGGGTCAGCAGGGGCTGGCCCGCCGTCACCGTGTCGCCCGGCTTGGCGTGCATCTCGATGCCGGCCGCGGCCTGCACCGGGTCCTCCTTGCGGGCGCGGCCCGCGCCGAGGCGCCAGGCGGCGACGCCGATGTCGTAGGCGTCGAGGCGGGTGAGGACGCCGGAGGAGGGGGCCGTGATGACGTGCTGCTCGCGGGAGGTGGGCAGGGTGGCGTCCGGGTCGCCGCCCTGGGCCGCGATCATGCGGCGCCAGGCGTCCATCGCCGAGCCGTCGGCCAGGGCCTTCGCCGGGTCGGCGTCCTTGATGCCGGCGGCGTCCAGCATCTCCTGGGCGAGGGCGAGGGTCAGTTCCACGACGTCGGAGGGGCCGCCGCCCGCCAGGACCTCGACGGACTCGCGGACCTCCAGGGCGTTGCCTGCGGTGAGGCCGAGCGGGGTGGACATGTCGGTGAGGAGCGCGACCGTCCTCACACCGTGGTCGGTGCCGAGGCCGACCATCGTGGAAGCCAGTTCGCGGGCGTCCTCCAGGGTCTTCATGAAGGCGCCGCTGCCGACCTTCACGTCCAGGACCAGGGAGCCGGTGCCCTCGGCGATCTTCTTCGACATGATCGAGGACGCGATCAGCGGGATCGCCTCGACCGTGCCGGTGACGTCACGCAGGGCGTAGAGCTTCTTGTCGGCGGGGGCCAGGCCGTCGCCGGCCGCGCAGATCACCGCGCCGACGCCGTCCAGCACGGACAGCATCTCCTCGTTGGAGAGCAGGGCGCGCCAGCCGGGGACGGACTCCAGCTTGTCGAGGGTGCCGCCGGTGTGGCCGAGACCGCGCCCGGAGAGCTGCGGGACGGCCGCGCCGCAGGCCGCGACCAGGGGGGCGAGGGGCAGGGTGATCTTGTCGCCGACGCCGCCGGTGGAGTGCTTGTCGGCCGTGGGGCGCGACAACGAGGAGAAGTCCATGCGCTCGCCCGAGGCGATCATGGCCGCCGTCCAGCGGGCGATCTCGCGCCGGTTCATACCGTTGAGCAGGATCGCCATGGCGAGCGCGGACATCTGCTCGTCGGCGACCTCGCCGCGGGTGTACGCGTCGATGACCCAGTCGATCTGCGCGTCGGTCAGCTCACCGCGGTCCCGCTTCGTGCGGATGACGGAGATGGCGTCCATGGCCATGGCTGATGGCTTCCTTCCGGGAGGTGCGAAGGTGTACGGCCCCCCTGCGCGAGCGGAGGGGGGCCGTACGGGAGTTACCTGGTGAGATGGTCCGGGCCGAAGGCCTGGGGCAGCATCTCGGAGAGCGGCAGGACGCCCTCGGGGGTGTCCAGCAGCAGGCCGGGGCCGCCGAACTCGTACAGCAGCTGGCGGCAGCGGCCGCACGGCACGAGCAGGTGGCCCTTGCCGTTCACGCAGGTGAAGTGGGTCAGCCGGCCGCCGCCCGTGCGCTGCAGGGCCGAGACCAGCCCGCATTCGGCGCACAGCCCGAGCCCGTACGAGGCGTTCTCGACGTTGCAGCCGGTGACCGTGCGGCCGTCGTCGACCAGCGCGGCGGCGCCGACCGGGAACCCCGAGTAGGGGGCGTAGGCGTGGGTCATGGCCTCCCGCGCCTCGGTGCGCAGTGCCTCCCAGTCGAACCCGGCGGCCGGGGCGGTCACTTGCCCTGTCCCTTCCGGTACCGCATGCCGTCCGCCTTGGGCATCCGCAACCGCTGCGCGGACAGCGAGAGCACCAGCAGGGTGACGACGTACGGGGTCGCGCCCACGAAGTCGCTCGGGACCTCGTCGGTGAGCAGGTACCAGACCAGGACCAGCGCGGCCACGACGGCACTGATCACGCCCTGCCACAGGGCCTTCTTGTACAGCTTCCAGCCGGCCAGCAGCGCGAGCAGGACGACCAGCAGCAGAAGCAGGGCGTGGACCGTGACGCCGCCGTTGCGCAGCTGGAGCGCGTCGGAGTAGCCGAACAGGCCGGCGCCCATGGCCAGTCCGCCCGGCCGCCAGTTGCCGAAGATCATCGCGGCGAGACCGATGTAACCGCGTCCGCCGGTCTGGCCCTCCAGGTAGGTGTGCGAGGTGACCAGCGAGAGGAACGCGCCGCCGAGTCCGGCAAGGCCGCCGGAGACGGCGACGGCCGCGTACTTGTACTGGTAGACGTTGACGCCGAGGGACTCCGCGGCGGTCGGGTTCTCACCGCAGGAGCGCAGCCGCAGCCCGAACGGGGTGCGCCACAGTATCCACCAGGTGCCGACGAACAGCACCGCGGCCAGGATCGTGATCACGGAGAGGTTCGTGACGAGGCCGCCGACGATACCGGCGAGGTCGGAGACCAGGAACCAGTGGTGCTTCTCGATCGACGCGAGGCCGTCCGAGAGGCCGGGGACGGTGATGTCGGGCAGCGAGTCCACGGGCGGGGACTGCTTGGGGTTGCCGCCCGCCTCGGCGGGCTTGCCTTCGGCGAAGAACAGCTTGGCGAGGTACTGGGTGGTGCCGAGCGCGAGCAGGTTGACGGCGACACCGGAGACGATGTGGTCGACGCCGAAGGTGACGGTGGCGACGGCGTGCACCAGGCCGCCGAGGACACCGAAGCCGATGCCGCACAGCAGGCCGAGCCAGGGGCTGGACTGCCAGCCGACCCAGCCGGCGCCGAAGGTGCCGAGGATCATCATGCCTTCGAGGCCGATGTTGACCACGCCGGCCCGCTCGGACCACAGACCGGCGAGACCGGCGAGGCCGATCGGCACGGCGAGGCCGAGGGCGGCGCCGACCTGTCCGGCGGAGTCGAGCTGGTTGGATCCGGTGATCATGCGGACCGCGGCGACGAGCAGCAGCGCACCGGCGACGATCATGAGGATCTGGCCGAGGGAGCGGCCGGAGCGCCGGGACGCTCCCGCCGCCTTGGGCGCCGCCGGAGACGGCGTGTCGGTCATCGTGGCAGTCATCACGCCACCTCCTGCATCTTCGTCGGAGCGGCGGCCTGGGCCGCGAGTTCGGCGCCGACCTTCTGCTGCTGGCGCTTGAGACCGTAGCGGCGGACGACCTCGTAGGCGATCACGACGCACAGGACGATGACGCCCTGGATGACGCCGAGGATCTCCTTGTCGTAACCCTGGAACTCCAGGTGGTTGGTGGTGCGCTCCAGGAAGCCCCAGAGCAGGGCGCCCAGCGCGATGCCGACCGGGTTGTTGCGGCCGAGCAGCGCGATGGCGATGCCGGTGAAGCCGATGCCCGACGGGAAGTCATTGCTGAACTGGTGGCTGTCGTTGAGCAGGGTCGGCATGCCGATCAGACCGGCCACCGCACCCGAGATGATCATGCTGGTGGCGACCATCTTCTTCACGGACACACCGCTCGCGGCGGCCGCGCTCTCGGACTGGCCGACGGTGCGCAGGTCGAAGCCGAACCGGGTGCGGCCGAGCACGAACCAGTACGCGATGCCCACGAGCACGGCGATGACGATGAAGCCCCACAGCTCACCGGCAGGGCCAGTGTCGAAGCTGAAGAAGTACGAGGACGACGGCAGCGGCTTGGTCGAGACGAGCGTGCCGCCCTGCTGGAGCTCGGCCAGCTTCCCGGGCTGCAGCAGGTAGGCGATGATCGCGGTGGCGATCGAGTTCAGCATGATCGTCGAGATGACCTCGCTGACGCCCCGGGTCACCTTGAGGACGCCGGCGATGGCCGCCCACAGGGCACCGGTCGCCATGGCGCAGATCATGATCAGCGGGATGGCGATCCAGCCGGGCACGGTCAGCGCGCCGCCGAGGACGGCGGCGACGAACGCGGCGAGCCGGTACTGGCCGTCGACGCCGATGTTGAACAGGTTCATGCGGAAGCCGACGGCCACCGCGACACCCGCGAGGTAGTACGTGGTCGCCTTGTTCAGGATGTAGACCTGGCTGTCGCTGGCGAAGCCGTAGGTCGTCATGTCGCTGAACGCGGCGCCGGGGTTCTTGCCGGTGGCGGCGATCACCAGGGCGGTGACGACGAGCGCGGCGACGACCGCCAGCAGCGGGGCGGCTATCCCGAGGAGCAGCCGCTCCTTGTCGATCCGTGAGGTCAGCTTCTTCATCGCTCGTCGTCCTCTGCGTGCTCCAGGCGGCCGCTGGCGGCACCCGTCATGGCGGAGCCCAGCTCCTCGGGGGTGATGGTGGCGGGGTCGGCGTCGGCGACCAGACGGCCGCGGTACATCACCCGCAGGGTGTCGGAGAGGCCGATCAGCTCGTCCAGGTCGGCGGATATCAGCAGCACCGCGAGGCCCGCGCGGCGGGCCTCGCGGATGTGGTCCCAGATGGCCGCCTGCGCGCCGACGTCCACACCGCGGGTGGGGTGTGCGGCGATGAGCAGCTTGGGGCTGTGGCTCATCTCGCGGCCGACGATCAGCTTCTGCTGGTTGCCGCCGGACAGCGAGGCCGCCGTCACGTCGATACCGGGGGTGCGGACGTCGTACTCCTGCACGATCCGCTCGGTGTCGGTGCGGGCCGCCTTGATGTCGAGCAGTCCGCCCTTGGAGTTGGGCCTCTCGGTGACGTGGCCGAGGATGCGGTTCTCCCACAGCGGGGCTTCGAGGAGCAGGCCGTGGCGGTGGCGGTCCTCGGGGATGTGGCCAATGCCGGACTCGCGGCGGCGGCGGGTGGGGGCCCCGGAGATGTCGGTGTCGTCCAGGGTGACGACGCCGGAGTCCGGGTGGCGCATGCCCATGATGGCCTCGACCAGCTCGGACTGGCCGTTGCCCTCCACGCCGGCGATGCCGAGGACCTCGCCCTTGTGGATCGTGAAGGAGACGTGGTCGAGGATGATCCGCTCGATGCCGTCGAGGCCGGTCTGCGTGAGGTGCAGCCCGTCCAGCTTCAGCATCGGGACGTCCGTGACCGTGGACTCCTCGGTCTCCGGGGTGGGCAGTTCACTGCCGACCATCATCTCGGCGAGCTGCTTGGTGGTCGTCGTGCGCGGATCGGCCGTGCCGACCGTGGTGCCGCGCCGGATGACGGTGATCTCGTCGGCGACCGACAGCACCTCGCCCAGCTTGTGGGAGATGAAGATGACGGTGAGGCCTTCGGCCTTCAGCTCACGGAGGTTGTGGAAGAGGGCGTCGACCTCCTGGGGCACGAGCACGGCGGTCGGCTCGTCCAGGATGAGGGTCCTGGCGCCCCGGTAGAGGACCTTGAGGATCTCCACGCGCTGGCGGTCGGCGACACCGAGTTCCTCGACGAGGACGTCGGGGCGCACGTTCAGGCCGTACGCGTCGGAGATCTCTCGTATCTTGGCGCGTGCCCTGGCGCCGATGCCGTAGAGCTTCTCCGCGCCGAGGACGACGTTCTCGAGGACGGTGAGGTTGTCGGCGAGCATGAAGTGCTGGTGCACCATGCCGATGCCGCGGGCGATGGCGTCGGCGGGGTTGTTGAAGGTGACCGTCTCGCCGTTCACGGTGATGGTGCCCTCGTCCGGCTGCTGCATGCCGTAGAGGATCTTCATCAGGGTGGACTTGCCGGCGCCGTTCTCACCGCAGAGGGCATGGACGGTGCCCGTGCGGACCGTGATGTCGATGTCGCGGTTGGCGACGACGCCGGGGAAACGCTTGGTGATGCCGCGCAGTTCGACGGCAGCGGGAGGGCTGGACGCGTTGATGGCGCACTCTCCTCGGGGAAAGGGGCTGCGTAAGGGGAGGGCAGGCGTCGGCGACGCTAGCGCGGCAACTCCGTGCTACACGCGTAGAGTTGACACATTGTTATGGCTCGGCGAGGGGCTCCCGGTGGGCGCCCCCGCGCCGAGCCTAGGTCCGAGGGGACCTGTCAGGTCACGGGGTGGTCTTGACCTTGATCGAGCCGTCGACGATCTTCTTCTTCGCGTCGTCCAGCTTGGCCTGGATGTCGCTGATGAAGTTGCCGCTGGTGGCCAGGGACACACCGTTCTTCTCGAGCGAGTAGGTGTTGACGCCCGTCAGCGGCTTGCCGTCGTGCACGGACTTGATGAAGTCGTAGACACCGACGTCGACGTTCTTGACCATCGAGGTCAGGATCGAGTTCTTGTACTTGGCCAGACCGGGGATGTTGTACTGGTCCGAGTCGACGCCGATCGCCCAGGCGCCCTTCTTGCCGCTGACGGCCTCCATGGCGCCGTTGCCGGAGGAGCCGGCCGCCGAGTAGATCACGTCGGCACCGTTGTCCAGCATGCCCTGCGCGGCCGCCTTGCCCTTGTCGGGGCTGGCGAAGCCGGAGAAGTCCGAGCCGTGGCTCAGGTACTGGGTGTCGACCTTGATCTTCGGGTCGGTGGCCTTGGCGCCCTGGACGTAACCCGCCTCGAACTTCTTGATCAGCGGGACGTCGACGCCGCCGATGAAGCCTATGTGGTGCGCCTTGGACTTCAGCGCGGCCGCGACACCGGCCAGGTAGGAGCCCTGCTCCTCGGTGAAGGTGATGCTGTCGACGTTCTTCTGGTTCACGACCGAGTCGACGATGCCGAAGCTGATCTTGGGGTACTTCTTGGCGACCTTTTCCATCGACGTCGCGTAGGAGAAGCCGACACCGATGATCGGGTTGTAGCCCGCGTCCGCCAGGTCCGACAGGCGCTGCTCGCGGTCGGCCTCGGTGTCCGAGGTCTTCGCGGTCAGCTCCTTGATGTCGCCGCCGAACTCGCTCTTCGCCTTGTCGGCACCACGAGCGGCGGAGTCGTTGAAGGAACGGTCACCACGGCCGCCGACGTCGAAGGCGAGGCCGATCTTGACACCCTTGCCGCCGCCCGAAGAGGAGGAGGGCGAGGCGTTGTCGTCGGAGGAGGTGCTGCCACAGGCAGTGGCAGTGAGGGCGAGGGCCGCGGTCGCGGCACACGCGGCGGAAAGCTTTGCAACCCGGCGCACGGGAGGCTCCTTCACCTGACCTGAGCGCCACCATCGGCGCTTGATGTGAGCACCTTGCCAGTGCTCGAGCCGAAACGCCCCGGCGGCGTCGGCTTCGCGGCATCGTAACGCGCGTAGATGTCGCAAAAAACCCTGTCGCGAAGCCGTTATCGATTCGAGGCAAACACTGCTTGAACGCGGTCTGGCGGGGGTTTCAGGCGCTTGTTGCGCTCAGTGCACGATTGGCTTACGAGCGTGTTGCGCGTGGCCGGGGAATGTGGTGCGCGGGGGCCTGTACGTGTGCTGCCCGGTGCCGGGGAGTGTGTCACGGAGGGAGGAACGGCCTCGCACGGCCGTCTCCTCCCCCGCCACACCGTGTGCCGCCGGACTCAGAGGTCCACGGAGTCGATCAGCGCCGCCGCCGTGAACAGCTCCACGCCGACCGTGATCGCGTGCTCGTCGGCGTCGAAGTCGCCCTGGTGCAGATCGCGCACCGTGCGGTCGCCGGGTCTGCGGACGCCGAGGCGGGCCATGGCGCCGGAGACCTGCTCCAGGTACCAGGAGAAGTCCTCGCCGCCCAGGCTCTGCTCGGTGCTCTCGACGGAGTCGAGGCCGCGGCGGGCGACCATGGCCCGGCGCAGCAGCTCGGTGGACTCCCGGTCGTTGACGACGGGCGGCACGCCCCGCACGTAGGTGATCTCCGACTTGGCCCGGTGCAGCGTGGCCACCTCGTCGATGGCCGCGTGCACGATGTCGGGCGCCTCCCGCCAGGCGTCCAGGTCGAGGCAGCGGACGGTGCCGGACAGCTCGGCGTGCTGCGGGATGACGTTCGGGGCATGGCCCGACTCGATCCGGCCCCAGGTCAGGGCAAGCCCACCACGGGTGTCCACGCGCCGGGCGATCACCGCGGGCACGTCGGTGGCGACGCGGGCGGCGGCGGTGACCAGGTCGGTGGTCAGGTGGGGGCGGGCGGTGTGGCCGCCGGGGCCGTTCAGCGCGATCTCCAGCCGGTCGCAGGCGCTGGTGATGGCGCCGTGCCGCAGCCCGATCCGGCCGACGTCGACCTTCGGGTCGCAGTGCAGGGCGAGGATCCGCCCGACGCCGTCCAGCACACCGTCCGCGATGGCGCCGAGGGCGCCGCCGGGCATGACCTCCTCGGCGGGCTGGAACAGCAGCCGCACCGGCCGGGAGAGCAGGCCCTTCTCGTGCAGGTCGGCGAGGACGAGCCCGGCGCCGAGGACCACGCTGGTGTGCACGTCGTGGCCGCAGGCGTGGCAGCGGTCGGGCACGGTGGACCGGTACGGGCAGTCCGTCTTGGTGTCCGGGATGGGCAGGCCGTCGATGTCGGCGCGCAGGGCGAGCAGCGGAATCGCCGGCCGCTCCCCCTCCGCGAGCCCGATGTCACAGACGAGTCCGGTTCCGGTGGCGAGGACCCGGGGGCGCAGCCCGGCCCGCTCCAGCCGCTCCTTGATCGCGGCGGTCGTACGGAACTCCTGGTTTCCCAGCTCGGGGTGCATGTGCAAGTCGCGGCGGAAGGCCACGAGTTCGGCGTGCAGCGCTTCGCTGAGCACGCCGGGGAGCACGTCCCCGGGGATTTCGGCCTCTGACTCTCGGGACATCAATCGGTTCACCCTCTGAAGGGTAGGACGCCCACCCGGTCAACTGACCCTCGATCAACAAAAGTTCAGCCCGTTAGGGGAAGAAAATCTGACCGTTGGACGCATGGCGGCTGTCACTGCTGGGTAGAACACATCTTTCCTCTTCCAACGGATACCACGCCTCCCCTCTTCCCGCTCGGCCTGTCCACGGACCGGACCACGCGCCCCGGTAGGGTGCGGCGGCGTGAGCGACACGAACGCGGACTTCCTGCAGACCACCCGCTCGTCCTACAACGCCATCGCCAAGGACTACACGGCCGCCCATCCGAGCGGCCTCGCCCATCCCCTGGACCACTCGCTGATCACGGCGTTCGCCGAACTGGTGACGGCGAACGGCCCGGCTCCCGTCGCCGACCTGGGCAGCGGCCCCGGCTATGTCACCGCCCTCCTGCACGAGCTGGGCGTACCGGCCTTCGGGGTGGACGTCTCCCCCGCCATGGTGGACCTCGCCCGCGCGGCGCACCCCCAACTGCGGTTCCACGTGGGCTCGATGACGAGCCTGGACCTCCCGGACGCCACCCTCGGCGGCATCCTGGCCCTGTAC
The DNA here is from genome assembly GCF_043201585.1 of Streptomyces sp. NPDC048297. Lineage (NCBI taxonomy): Bacteria > Bacillati > Actinomycetota > Actinomycetes > Kitasatosporales > Streptomycetaceae > Streptomyces > Streptomyces sp. NPDC048297. The sequence goes on along the minus strand of NZ_JBICZA010000029.1, from coordinate 15,890 downwards.
TCGACGATCCATATCCCCGACGACCACCTGCCGACCGCCTTCGCCGAGTTCCGCCGCACGCTGGTCCCCGGCGCGCCCGTCCTGCTCGCCTTCCAGACGGGGTCCGAGCCGGGCCACCTCCATCTGGCCGAACGCTTCGGCCACGAGATCGACCTCGACTACTACTGGCGCACCCCGGAGCGGATCACCGCCCTGCTCACGCGGGCGGGCCTGAAGCCTGTCGCCACGACGGTCCGCGAACCGGAGGGCGAGGCCACCCGCCCCCGCGCGTTCGTGCTCGCCCGCAGGCCCGGCCCGGCCGACGGCGACGCCGACAGCGACGGCCCGGTGGCCTAGAACTCGTCCGTCGCGGGTACCGCGTCCCGCCAGACGCTGGCGTCCAGGGTGAGGTAGTGGCTGTCGCTGGTGGCGGGCGCCTGGCCCCGGAACGTCAGCAGGGCGACGGTGCCCCCCTCGGTGGTCACGCACAGCTGCCTGCCCTTGGAGAACCGCTCCGCCGCGACGTACGAGGGCAGGTAGCGGGTCTCCTGCTTGCAGGCGTCCAGCGACCCCCGTGTGCCCTGGTCGAGCAGGGCGAGTCTGCTGTGGTAGGAGCCGAAGGTGCAGTCGTTGAACATGTCGCACTGGTAGTACACGTCGTCGACGCCGGTCTTCTGCGGCACCAGGGGGTCGTCGCTGAACTTGAGGTAGTAGCCGTCGGTCAGGTTGATGTTCTTGAAGACGGCCGGCTTGGGCGCGCTCGACGCCTTCGAACCGCCCGTGGACGAACCGGCGGAGTTCTGCCCGCCGGAGGTGCCGGACGTGGCGGAGCCGGCGTCGGAGCCCTTGGAGTCGTCGCGGCTGCCGAGGTAGCCGATGACGCCGAACAGGACCAGGAGGGCTCCGCCCACGCAGGCGGCGACGATCCCCGTCCGGCGGCGCGAGGAGGACGCTCCACCGCCCGCGTTCGGCGGCATGGGGTACCCGGTCATCGGCTGGTACGGCTGGTAAGGCCGAACGGGTGGGTAGGCCTGGCCGGGTGGGTAGGTCTGGCCGGGCGGGAAGGCCTGGCCGGGGTGAACGGGCCGGGTGGGCCCGGTGGACCGCATCGGTTGCGCGGCCTGCGTCGGCGCCGCGTAGGAGGGGTGCCCGACCTGCCCGACCTGACCGGCCTGCGGCTGCGGGCTGTGCGGGGCCGGTGCGCCGGACACGGTCGTCGGCTGGTGCGGGCCCGACGCTCCGGGACCCATGGTCGGCTGATGGGCGGCTGCCACGCCGGGCCCATGGTCGGCTGCTGCGCGGCCGGTACACCCGGTCCCGCCGTCGGCTGGTGCGCGGCGGGGCCGCCGGAGAGCGCGGTCAGCTGGTACGGGGCCGGGCTGCCGGACAGGGCCGTGGGTTCGTACGGGGCCGGTTGCCCGGGTACGGCCGTCCCGGGGTGCTGCGGTGTCGCGGGCCCGGCGGGCCCCGCCTGGGACGCCGGCCCCGCCTGGGGTGCCGGCGCCGGCTGGGGGGCGCGGTAGCGGTCCGCGATGACCGTGGTGACGGCGCCCGGGAGCCAGTCCTCGGGGCGGCGCAGCTGGGTGGCGCCGGAGGCGGCGTGGCACAGGGCGAGGACCTCGGCGAGCGCGGGGCGTGCCTCGGGGTCCTTGGCGAGGCAGCGGGTCACGAGTTCGGTCAGTTCGCCGGGCAGGCCGGTGAGGTCGGCCTCCTCGTGCACGATCCGGTAGAGCACCGCGTGCGAGGGGCCGTCTCCGTGGGCGGACCTGCCGAGGGCCGCGAAGGCGGCGACCTGGCCGAGGGCGAACACGTCGGACTGCGGTCCCACGGACCGGCCGGCCGCCTGTTCGGGGGACATGAAGGCGGGCGTGCCGACCGTGACCCCGCTGCCGGTCAGGGCGGTGGTGTCGGCGGCGCGGGCGATGCCGAAGTCGATCACGCGCGGCCCGTCCGCGGCCAGCAGCACGTTGGACGGCTTCAGGTCCCGGTGCACGATGCCCGCGCCGTGCACCACCTGGAGGGCCTCGGCCACACCGGCGGTGAGCAGCAGGGCGGTGGAGGCGGGCAGCGGGCCGTGTTCGCCGACCGCGACGGCGAGCGTGGGCCCGGAGACGTAGGCGGTGGCCAGCCAGGGCTGGGGACCGTCGGTGTCGGAGTCGATCACGGGGGCCGTGTACAGGCCCTGCACGCGCTCGGCGGCCCGCACCTCCTGTGCGAACCGCCGCCGGAACTCGGGGTCCTCGGCGAACTCGGGCCGGATCACCTTGATCGCGACGGGCCGTCCGCCGGGCGTGTGGGAGAGGTAGACCTTGCCCATACCGCCGGCGCCGAGCCTGGCGGCCAGCCGGTACCCGGCGATGGTCCGGGGATCGTCCGCGGCCAGCGGCTGTAAGGCCCCGCCGGGCATGCCGGTGTCGTTCATCGTTCCCCCGATGTCTGTGGATCGTGCGCCGCGCCGGTGACTCGTCCGCCGCCGGCGGTGACTCGTCCGCGGTGCCGCCGACGCGTCCGCGGCGGCACGGATCCTAGCGCGACCCCTTGTTACGCAAGGCCCACTGTCGTTACGCGAGGCCCACTGTCGCCAGCCTGTGGACGTCCCGTGCCGTGCCCGTGACTCCGGACAGGAAGCCCTGGGCGCGGGGCGAGGCGTTCTCGGTGAGCCAGGTGGGGTCGATGTCGCAGACGGCGACGCGGACGCCCGTGCCGGCCAGGGCCAGCGGGAGGGTGTGGACGACCGTGGAGGGGAAGCTGAGGATCGTGCGGCCGATGGGTCCCCGGCGGGCGATCAGCTCCAGCGGGAGGTCCGGGCGGACGATCTCCAGGCCGGTCTCGGTGGCCAGGCGGTGGAGCTTGTCGGTGTGCTCGCGGCGGTGCGCGAAGTAGCGGGTGGCGCCGTGGGCCCTGGCCAGGTTGCCGACGGCTTCCAGGTAGCGGTCGCCGTCCACCACGCCGGTCTCGACCAGGGAGGTGCCGACCAGGTCGGCGCCCTTGGTGATGCGCGGCGGCCCGAAGCGGGCGCGGGTCCAGGCGAAGCCGTTGGCGGTGACCGTGACGCCCTCGGGGGTCTCGGTGACCGGCATGGAGGAGAAGACCTCGACGCGGCGCCGGTCGCTCGGGGTGAGGCGGCGGCGGGCCGAGGAGGAGACGGGGGCGAAGAGCAGGTCGCGGGCGCCGGGTCGGCCGCCCTTGCGGTGCCAGCGGACCAGGCGCTCGCCGCGGGCGAGCTGGGCGACGAACTCCATCGTCGCGGTGCCGTCGTCCACGACGACGAGGTCCCGGGCACGGGTGATGGTCAGCAGCAGCTGGACGTACCGGGAGAACGGGTCTCCCATGACGATCCGGTCCGCCCGCCGGAGCGGACCGGCGAGGCCGCCGATGGTGTGGAAGGGCGCGGTCGTACCGCCCCGCGCCTCCTCCCAGCGCACCCGGTGCCCCTCGTCCCGGGCCAGGTCCGCCATGCGGCGCAGCTGGCCCCGTGTCATGGGGTCGGTCGGCGACAGGACCACGACGGTGAGCTCCGCACCGGCGGGCGCCGCGGCGGCCGGTGTCCGCCGTGCCTGGCCGGGCACGGTGGGCCGGTGCTGCTCGGGGCTGCCGCGCAGGTCGTGCAGGTGCGCCCACTCCAGTACGTTCAGCAGCTGTACCGGGCTCTCCACGAAGGCGAGCGTGCGGGCGGGGTGGCCGGCCTGGCCGGCGCGGGGGCTCATCGTCGTACGACCGTCCCGTCGTAGGGCAGTTAAGGCGATCGGGGCGCTCAGACCGAGACCGGCTCGCCCGCCGCCGCGGCGATCTCCGCCTCGGCGACGACGCCGGAGACGCGGCGCAGCTTCTTCATCGGGCCGAGCTCGGAGTCGTAGACCTTCTTGACGCCGTCACCGAGGGAGGCCTCGATGGTGCGGATGTCGCGGACGAGGCGCACGAGGCCCTGCGGCTCGACGGAGGCGGCCTGGTCGGAGCCCCACATCGCGCGGTCGAGGGTGATGTGGCGCTCGACGAAGGTGGCGCCGAGGGCGACGGCGGCCAGCGTGGTCTGCAGGCCGGTCTCGTGGCCGGAGTAGCCGATCGGGACGTTCGGGAACTCCTTCTCCAGCGTGTTGATCACGCGGAGGTTCAGCTCCTCGGCCTTCGCCGGGTAGGTCGACGTGGCGTGGCACATCAGGATGTTGTCCGAGCCGAGGACCTCGACCGCGTGGCGGATCTGCTTCGGGGTCGACATGCCGGTGGAGAGGATGATCGCGCGGCCGGTGGCGCGCAGGGCGCGCAGCAGCTCGTCGTCGGTGAGGGAGGCGGAGGCCACCTTGTGGGCGGGGACGTCGAACTTCTCCAGGAAGGCGACGGCCTCGGTGTCCCACGGGGAGGCGAACCAGTCGATCCCCTTCTCCTTGCAGTACTCGTCGATCTGGCGGTACTCGTCCTCACCGAACTCCACGCGGTGGCGGTAGTCGATGTAGGTCATCCGGCCCCAGGGGGTGTCGCGCTCGATGTCCCACTGGTCGCGCGGGGTGCAGATCTCGGGGGTGCGCTTCTGGAACTTGACGGCGTCGCAGCCGGCCTCGGCGGCCACGTCGATCAGCTTGAACGCGTTCTCCAGCTCACCGTTGTGGTTGATGCCGATCTCGCCGCAGATGTAGACGGGCTTGCCGGGGCCGACCTCGCGCGAACCGAAGGAGCGCAGACGGGAGTTGGTGCTCATCAGGGGATGTCCTTACTTGGGGAGGGAATCGAGAGAGGGGCCGAGGATCCAGCTGGCGATCTCTCGGATCGCGCCGTCACCGCCGGGTACGGTGGTGACCGCGCGTGCGGCGCCGCGAACGACGTCGTGTGCGCTCGCGACCGCCACGGGCCAGCCCACGAGGGCGAAGCACGGGAGGTCGTTGACGTCGTTGCCGACGTAGAGCACGCGCTCAGGCGCGATGCCCTGCTCCTCGCACCACTGCTTGAGGGCGAGGTCCTTGCGGTCGATGCCGTGCAGCACGGGGATCTTGAGCTTCCGGGCGCGGGCGGCGACCACCGGGTTCTGTTCCGTGGACAGGATCAGCATCTTCAGGCCGCTCTTGCGCAGGGCGGCGATGCCGAGCCCGTCTCCGCGGTGCACGGAGACGAACTCCCGTCCGTCGGAGTCGATCAGCACCCGGTCGTCGGTCTGGGTGCCGTCGAAGTCGAGGACGACGGCGTCGATGTCGTCGTAGGTGGGCAGGGCGCCGGTGGGGGTCCCCCCGCTCGAGCAGGTTCGAGAGTGGGGGAGGTCCGCGTCGAAGAGCGGGGCCAGGGCGCGGGCGCGGGCCAGGTCGTGCGGGTCGTCGATCTCCAGCACGCGGGCCGGGTCGGTGCGCACCAGTTCGGTGTGGCCGAAGAAGCGGTGGTTGTGCTTGCGGAAGCCCGCCGCGTCCATGGCGTAGGCGGCGCCGGTCTCCAGGAAGTCCTGGGGGCGGTCCTGGCGGCGCGGGCGGTAGGACTTGTCGTGGTTGACGCCCACGCCGCCCGCGGGCTCCGCGCCGGCCTCGGTCTCCGCCTCGCGCCAGATGAAGCCGTGGAAGGGGGCCACCGTCACCGCGGTGTCCGCGCCGTTCTCGACGACCGCGCCGGCGACGCCGTCGATGTCCTCGCGGATGATGAAGGGGCTGGTGCACTGGACGAGGAGGACCACGTCGACGGCCGCGCCGTGCAGGGTCTCGTGGGCGTCCATGGCGTGCAGGACCGCGGCCTCGGAGGTCGCCGTGTCCCCGGCGATGGCGGCCGGGCGCAGCACGACCTCGGCGCCGGCCTGGCGGGCGGCGGCCGCGATGGCCTGGTCGTCGGTGGAGACGACGACGTCGGTCACCAGCCGGCTCGCCCGGCACTCGCGGACCGCGCGGGCCACCAGCGGGATGCCGCCGACGGGGGCGAGGTTCTTCGCGGGTACGCCCTTGGAGCCGCCGCGCGCGGGGATCACCGCGAGCACCCGGCGCAACGAAGCGCCTGGGCCTGCTTCCGGGTGGGACATGGGCTGTTCTCCTTGAGGTGGTATCCGGTCGCTCACAGCTCCCCCATCCGGCGGATCACGGGGGCGACGCGCTGTACGCCGTGGCGGTAGGCGCCGCGTGCGGCCCGGCGCACGATCTGGCGGACCGGTCCCGGCTCCTTGTCGGCGGCGGGCGCGCCGGGCAGCGGGGCGCCGTCGGGGCCGAGGTGGTGGCGGGCGAGGATGCCGGGCAGGTAGCCGGGCGCGGTCTCGGGTGTGTAGTACGGGTTCAGGGGCGGCAGGCCGCCGGGGCGCTCCAGCAGCTCGGCGATGCGCTCACGCGCCGTGTCGAAGGCGGTGGCGTACGACCCTCCCCCAGAGGGGGTACCCCCAGCCGCGACCCCCTGCCGTGCCACCCACTCCTCGTCCGGCGCCGGGCGGTGTCCGGCGTCGAGCTGGTCCCAGGAGGCGAGGCACCCGGAGCCGGTGAAGTGGTGGTTGCCGAGCACCTCGCGCACCCCCAGGTCGGTCAGGACGACCGTGGGGATGCGCCGGTGCAGGGACTCCAAGGCGGCGGTGGAGCTGATCGTGACGAGCAGGTCGGTGCGGTCGAGCACGTCGCCCATGTGGCCGTAGACCAGCTGGAAGTTGGCCGGGACGTCCTTGCCCTGGACCAGCTTCTGGTACGGCAACTCCTCGATGTGCGTGGTGTGTTCGCCGGGCTTGGAGCGCAGTTTCAGCAGCACCTCGCGCTCGGGGTGCCTGCGGGCGTGCTCGATCAGCCGGTTCAGCAGGTACGCACGGTCTCTGCGGCTGTCCGGGACGGACGGCTGGGCCGCGAACACCACGGTGTACGGCTCGTGTTCACCGGTGTACGGCTCCCCGCCGAGGAAGGGCAGCGCGACCTCGGTCACCGCGGACGCGTCGGCGCCCACCCCCTCGAACACGGCGCGGAACCGGTCCGCGTCGTGGGCCGAGTTGGCGAGGACGAGGTCGGCGCCGTGCCGCAGCAGCAGGCCGTCGGCGAGCTTCTCGTAGACGACACCGACGTAGCCGGTGACGACGACGGGGCGCGGGCCCGTGCCCCAGGCGTGGCGCAGTCCGTGCAGCATCGCCTGGACGCCGCCGCCGACCAGCGCGAGGACGAGGACGTCGTAGGACTCCCCGGTCATGGCGCGCAGGAACTCGGCCGCGGTCACCTCGCGCAGGGAGTCGGCCTGGACGCCGACTTCCTGGAGCTGGCGGGCGGTGGGGGTGGCTCGTCCGCGCAGGAGGTAGCCGTCGAGCTTCATCTCGGCACCCGAGGGGGCGACGCGCTGCGCGGTGAGCGCGCCCCACTTCCATCGGGTGTCGGAGTCGGCGAGGACGGCGACCCGCAGGGACTTCGTAGCACTTGCTGGCACGTCGAAGACGCTAGGAAGGCATTCCGAGGATCGGCCCAACCCGAACACAACAAACGGTTAACAGCACATCGCCGAATGGCGAATCGATCCAAAAACGCGTGCGGAACAGTCCCGGTTCACAGGTTCGCCATGCGTCATTCATCTGCCATCAAGCTACCGTCCAAGACTGATGACGGACACCGCCCTAACGTCCAGTACGTGGTCAAGCTCTCCGTCATCGTGCCGTTCTACAACGTGCAGCAATACGCGCCCGACACTCTGAGGAGCCTCAGAGAGAACGCGCGTGAAGACTTCGAATTCATCCTCGTCGACGACTGCTCCAGCGACGGGACACCCGGGATTCTGGCGCGCGCCGAGCGCGAGCTGCCAGGCGCGGTGCATGTCACCCACGAGAAGAACGGGGGACTCGCCACCGCGCGCAACACGGGCATCGACCGGGCGCGCGGCGAGTACATCACGTTCCTGGACGGCGACGACTGGCTCGCCCCCGGTTACTATCCGCAGCTGCTCGCCGCCATCGAGTCACTGGGCTGTGACTTCCTGCGCACCGATCATGTGCAGACCACGGCGCGTGCGCGCACCGTGCACCGGGTGCCGGTCGGCCGCCGCAACACGGTGCTCGACCCGCGGGCGGCGATCCTGCCCGCCGACCGCTCCACCTCCGTCGACTACGCGTACGCCTGGGCGGGGATCTACCACCGCCGGCTGCTCGACAGGGGGCTGCTGCACTTCACCGACGGGCTGCGCACGGCCGAGGACCGCCCGTGGATCTGGAAGCTGCACCGGGAGGCGGAGTCCTTCGCCGCGGTGAGCCTGCTCGGCTTGTTCTACCGGCGGGGCGTCGCCTCTTCGCTCACCCAGATCGGCGATGTGCGCCAGCTCGACTTCATCCGGGCGTTCGACCAGGTCGTCGAGGAGACGGCCCAGGACCCGGAGGCGGACACCTTGCTGCCGAAGGCCGTCCGCACGTACTGCGCCATCATTTCCCATCATCTGGGATCCATCGAAAGGTTCGAGCCCGCGGTGGCGAAGAAGCTGAAGTCCATGAGTGCGGCCGCGCTGCGGCGCATGCCGCAGGACGTGCTGGAGGAGGCCCTGGACTCCATGGACCTCCAGCGCGCAACGAAGCTGCGCCGGCTGCGCCGCCGGCCGGCCGCCGCCCCGGGGGTCGCCGCGTGAGCACCCAGATCTTCCAGGCGTCCACGCTCTACGGCATGGCGACGCTCGCCGCCGCGCTGGACTCCGGCTGCTTCCGTCCCGCCGACCGCCGCATCCTGCTGGTCTGCAACAACGCCGCGACGCCCGAGACGACACCGGGTCCGGACGAGATGCCGGGCTTCGAGCGGCTGCGCGAGCGGTTCGACGAGGTGCTGTCGTACAACGAGACGATCTTCCCCTTCCACCCGGGCGGCTGGGCCCCGCGCCCCGAGGACATGCCGCTCTGGGAGCGGTATCTGCGCCTCGAATGGCGGCTCGGTGACGACGACGTCGAGTTCGCGGTCGAGTCGATCCAGGTCAACCCGTCGCTCTCGCTGACGCAGATCTTCACCGGCGCGCCCGTGACCGTGTACGCGGACGGCCTGATGAGCTACGGCCCGACGCGCAACAAGATCGACCCGCTGGTCGGTACCCGGGTGGACCGGGTGCTCCACCTCGACCTGGTGCCGGGCCTGGAGCCGCTGCTGCTCACCGAGTTCGGTGTGGCGGGCGAGATCGTGCCGACCGCTGCCTTCACCAAGGTGCTCGCCGAACTCGCCGGCGGCGGTGAGGGGCTGCCGGAGATCGAGGAGCCCGCGCTGCTGCTCGGCCAGTACCTCTCCGCGCTCGGCATCCTCAGCGCCGAGGAGGAGGAGGACCTCCACGTCCGCATGCTGAAGGGCGCCTTCGAACTCGGCCACACCAGGATCGTGTTCAAGCCGCACCCGACGGCGCCGGCCCGGTTCGCGCGCACGCTGGAGCAGGAGGCGGAGAAGCTCGGCGCCGAGCTGACCGTCCTGGAGACGCCGGTGCTGGCCGAGGTGCTGTACCAGCGGATGCGCCCGGCGCTGGTCGTCGGCTGCTTCTCCACGGCGCTGCTGACCGCGTCCGCGCTGTACGGTCTGCCGGTCGCCCGCGTGGGCACGGGGCTGCTCCTTGACCGGCTGTCCCCGTTCGAGAACAGCAACCGTGTCCCCGTCACCATCGTCGACGCGCTGCTGCCGGAGCTGACGGACCGGGCCGCGGTCACCGAGCAGCGCCGCGGGATGGACGTCGGCGACCTGGGCCGGCTGGTGCGGGCGGTGGGCTTCGCGATGCAGTCGAAGATCCTGCCGCGACTGCGCCGGGAGACCGAGGCCTTCCTCGCCGAGAACCTCGACGCCAAGACCCTGCGCTACTTCAAGCGCAGGCGCCTGACGTCACTGGGGCTGCCGGGCGGAGTGCCCGCCCAGCTGGGGTTCATCCCGCGCAACGCCACCGTGCGCCGGGTGGCGCGGCGGGCGTTGGCGTTGAAGAGGGCCATGAAGGGCTGATCGCGGAGGGGAACCCTCGAAGCTTCTTGTGGGCGCACGGCGCGAACGACCGTGCGACCACAAGAAGCTTCCTTTTTTTCCCTTCCCTCACCATGTTTTCCCCTCCCGCACAACGACGCATGGCCCAGAGTTCACCCAGGGTTCCCCCCTGCTTCAATCACAGGCGCAACAAGGTCAGGTTCCATGCACTCACATCAAGGCTCGGGCTGGACCGTGATGATGGTGCGACCGGCCCCACTGAAGATGGATTAGGTCCATGCGCATCGCTGTGTTTGTGGAGAACCGCAATGGCGTCGGTCTCGCTTCGGAGATCATGAAGGCGCCGGGGGCCGCGGCACACTCCTTTCACCTGGTGACGGCCGACCGGGACGGCGATGTAGGTTGTGCACCTTCAGGTCGCCGAAGCGCGCCGCCGCCTCCTGCTCGATCCATTCGGCGAAGCACGCACTGCGGCACGCCGAGATGCTCAAGGTGCTGCCCAAGATCAAGGTGCTGTGCGTCTCGACCGCGCGGGCCGACATGTTCCGCCAGCTCGGCGTGAGCGACCCGGTCGTCGTGTACAACACGGTGCCGCTCGACACCCACCGCGCACGGGCCCGGCAGACGCCCGGTGAGCGGCCACGGATCGTGATGGTCGGTTCGATGCAGGACCGCAAGGGTCTCGACCTGTTCTCGCGGGTCGCGGAACTCGCCTATGCGCGAGGCCTGCCGTGGCGGTTCGCGTGGATCGGCCACAAGACGTGGCGCATCGGTGCCTCGACGCTGCTGTCGGACCGCGTCGAATGGATGGGAGCGCTCTCCCGGGACCGGGTGCGCGAGGAACTGGCCGCCTCGGACGTCTTCTTCCCGTCCAGCGTGGACGATCCGATGCCGCTGTCGGTGGTCGAGGCGGTGCAGCAGCGGCTGCGCACGGTCACCTACCACCGGGTGGGCTCCCGGGAGGTGTCGAGGGCGTGCCCGGGTACCGCTCGTTCGCCGAGTACACACCGGAGGCAGCGCTGGACGCGCTGCGTCATGTGCTCGACGAAGAGGTCTCGGAGGCCGAGTACCGGGACGTGGAGGAGTTGTTCGACATCTCCTCCTTCTCCGCCCGGATGACGGCCGCGCTCAACCTGGCGGGCCCCGAGGACCTGGTGCACGCCGTACCGGAGGGCGATGCCCAGCAGCCTGACGGCGACACGTCGTACGGCGAGGGGTCGTTCTCGGCGGTGCTCTCCCGGCACGGCAAGTATCTCGCCGAGGACTTCAACCGGCACTTCACCAAGGGCAAGTACGACGACGCCCTGCGCGTCGGCACGGAGATCCTGCGGCGCAGACAGCCGGTGGACGTGCTCATCGGCATGGCGGAGATACGGGCTTCACGGGGCGACGTCGACGAGGCATGCCAACTGCTGTCCGCGGCCGCGATCGCGGGAGGGGACCGCGCCCGTGTGTGGTCCGAGGTGGCACGAGTCGCCGAGAAGCTCGGTTCCCGCGGCCGGTCCATCCGGCAGCTCGCACGCAAGGAGTCGCTGCGCATCCAGTTGGGCAACCGTTCCGGCCGGCTGCTGAAGCTGGACTGAGGCGACAGGGCCGCGCGGGACGTCCCGGGAAGGTATCGGGAACCTTACGTGGCCTGGAGATGACCCCTTGGGAACAACTGACCGAAGGGGGGTTTTCGTCGAACATCAGCTCCCAACGGGAGTTCTAGTATTCCTGTCGGCGATCCTCCTTCGGCCTGGGCCTCCTCCGGTCAGGAGTGTGTGCGCATCCAGTGGGGAGTGCGTACGAGGACAGCCCGCGGTGTACTTGCGAGGGGTGCCAGCGTGACCGAGACGGTCGTGACCACACAGAATCCGCGATCCGCGAAAGCGGCGCCCGCTTCCGCGGCGGACACGCCGACCGCGCCCGCGCCGCCGGAGAAACGTACCGGCGGACGGCTCCGCGCCCTCGACGGGCTGCGGCTCGTCGCCGCCCTCATGGTGGCGCTGTACCACTACGGCGGTCGCGACGGCTTCGTCAGCCAGGCCTGGGGCACCTCGCCCAAAGAGCAGTTCCCCACGCTGCACACGCCGTTCGCCTACGGCTGTCTCGGTGTCGAGATCTTCTTCGTCATCAGCGGGTTCGTCATCTGCATGAGCGGCTGGGGCAGGCCGCTGCGCTCCTTCTTCGCCTCCCGCGTGTCCCGGCTGATGCCGGCGTACTGGGCGGCGGTCGTGCTGGTCACGGTGGTGTTCGCGCTACCGGCGGTGGTGTACGAGACGGTGTCGCCGAGCGATGCCCTGGTGAACCTGACCCTGCTGCAGGAACCCCTGGGTGTCGACCGGGTGCTGGGCGTCGACTGGACGCTGTGGGCGGAGATCCGCTTCTACGCCCTGTTCGCCCTGCTCGTGGTCCTGCCGGGCGTCAGCAGGCGCCGGGTGCTCCTGTTCTGCGCCTGCTGGACGATGGGCGCCGCCATCGCGCAGGGGGCCCGGCAGCCGCTGCTCGACATCGTGCTGATGCCGCAGTACGCGCCGTTCTTCATCGGCGGGATCGGGCTGTATCTGGTCCACCGTGACCGCAAGGACGCGCTCGCATGGGGGGTCGTCGGGGTGAACTTCCTGATCGGCCAGCACTACGCGGTGAGCGACCTGTGGAACGCCACGGATCCGAACGCCTTCGCCCATCGCACCTCGTTCGGCATCATCGCGGTCGTGGCCTTCGGCTTCCTCGCCGTCGCCGCGATCGCGCTCGGCTGGCTGGACTGGGCGAACTGGCGCTGGCTGACCGTGGCCGGGGCGCTGACGTACCCCTTCTACCTGGTGCACGAGCACCTGGGCTGGGTGGTCATCCGCACGCTGCACCACGGTCTGCACCTGCCCTCGTCGGTCACCTTCACCGGAACGATCACCGGGATGCTGCTGCTGGCCTGGCTGTTGCACCGGTTCGTCGAGGACCCGCTGACACCGCGGCTGCGCAAGGCCCTGAACCAGATCCGCTGAGGCAGGTGCGCTGAACCAGGTCCGCTGAACCAGGTCCGCTGAGGCCGGTCCCCCCGTCGAACGTCGGCGGGGGGGACCGGCCTCTGCGGACCTCATGCCTCCGCGGCCCTGATGCCCCCGGGGACCTCATGCCCCCGCGTTCCGCAGCCGCGCGAAGGACGTGTCCAGCCCCCGCTTCAGCATCCGTGCCACCGGGGCCTCCACGAACCGGTGCACGAGCCAGCTCAGCACCAGGAACCCGGCGATCACCGAGACGACCAGCAGCCGCGCGTCCATCGTGTCCTTCATCCGGTTGATGAACGTCGTACCGGCCGCGTAGTGCATCAGATACAGCGGGAAGGTCAGACTCCCGGCCGTCACCAGCCACTTCCACCGGATGCCGTCCGTCGCACCGAGCGCGATCGCGACCATGACGAGCAGAAAGACCGTGAAGATCAGCACGCTGCCCCGCCACCCCGACACGTGCTCGACGTTATCGATCCTGAGCTGCAGCTCCCGCTGCCCCATCAGCCACGCCATCGCGAGGATGCCCCACAGCAGCAGGTCCTGACCGAAGCGGTGCATGAGATAGAGGGCGAGGCCGGCGATGAAGTACCAGGCGCCGCCGGGGTCGGCGGCCAGGGTGAGGAGATCGAACTTCGCCACCGGGGCGAGCATCGCCGCCGCGCCCCAGACACAGCAGAAGATCACGACCTTGCGGTACGTCAGCCCGGTGACGACCACCACCATGAACAGCAGGTAGAAGCGCAGCTCCGACCAGAGCGTCCAGTACACGCCGTCCACGTTCAGCACACCGGAACCGGACTGCAGCATCGTGAAGTTGAGCAGGATGTCACGCGTGCGCAGCCGGTCCCAGACGCCGGGCAGCGCCACCAGGACGACCGTCGTGAAGATGATGGCGAACCAGTACGCCGGATAGAGGCGGATCACCCGGGAGACGAAGAACTGCCGGGGCGTACGGCCCCAGCAGGACATGCAGATCACGAAGCCACTGATCACGAAGAATATCTCGACGCCGATCCAGCCGTACGTCGCGAGGTGGAACACGGTCGGCATGATGTCGGACACCGGCCGGTCCCAGACCGCGTTGTGCGGCTGGTCGACCCGGTCGGTCCCGGCGTAGTGATGCAGGGCGACCATCAGCGCGGCGACGAGCCGGAGGCCGTCGATGGCGTAGAGGCGACCACGCTCGCGTTGTGGCCGGGGCGACGTGGCGAGCGCGTCGGGCGACACCCTTCGCAACGGCTGGGTCGGCCGGCCCTCGGCAAGCGGCGGGAGCGACTGCCGCAGCCCGTCCGCGCCCCTGGTGGCTCTCAACGACCCTCTGTTCGCACCACGCATGGAGACCCCAGCCATCCCTCGGCCCCGTTCATCCGCTTCTTCGAACAGCCACACTAAGGTGCCACATTTGCCCCACAGGGAGTCAGTATGAATATTCCGAACATTGGCGACATGGGGTTACCGCAACTCTCAATGTGAATCCCCACGCTGTTCGCCAAGAGTTCACGCGACGCCCATCGCCGACGGTCACCGGACCAGTCAGGCGTTGGTGCCGACGTGGAGGGTTCCGTCGGGAGTGCCGGTGGCGTAGGTGCCGAAGATCGCGCCGTTGCCGTCGATCATGGAGCTGTTGCTCCAGTTGCCGGTCGTCCCCTTGCGGACCCGGTCCCAGACCTCACCGTTGACCACCGCCTCGACGTGAAGGTCGCCGTTCGGCAGGGCCGCAGAACTGACGTGGCTGATGCCGCCGTTGGCGTCGATCTGCGTCGCGTTGCCCCAGACACCCGCGGCCTAGCGGGTACGGTCCCAGATCTCGCCGTTGACCAGCGCCTGGACATGCACCGTGCCGTCGGGCAGGCCCGCGGCAGCCACCGCCGTGATGGCGTCGTTGGTGTCGATGAGCGTGGCGTTCGTGTCCCACGGACCACCGTCCGGCCGCGCACGATCCCACACCCGCCCATGCGCCACCGGTGAGGTGTCCGTGGCCATCTGCACGTCCAGGTAGTCCTGGTCGATGTCGATCGTCGTGCCGCCCCACGATTCACCGTGGCCGCCGGAGTACTGATGGACGCGCTGGTGGTCGCTCCACAGGTTGCCGGGCACGCCCGGGTCGGCGGTGTTCGCGGAGCCGTTCCACAGCGCGTCGAAGATGACATCGGGCATGGTGTGGCCGGTGACGTTGCCGACCAGGTCCTGGATGCCCGAATCACTGCTGCTGTACCAGCCGGAGTGGAAGCCCCGGGCGCGTATCCGCTCGGTCCAGGCTTCCTCGAAGGCCAGCACCTTGGCGGAGTACGCCGAGGAGTACGCCTCCATGTCGTAGTACAGCGTCGCCCCGGGCCCGAAGCCGAGAGCGGTGGCGTCATCGACGGCGTCGTCGGCCGCGGCGGCGCCCTGGGTCGCGGGCGAGGTGATGCCCGAAGCCTGCGTCCCCACGTAGATGGGCACGAACCTCCAGCCGTCAGTGGCCCGCTGCTGCACCCAGGACGCCGTCAGATTGGGCTGGCTGCACGCGCGCTGAGAACCACCGATTTGACGTGCTCCCTGGCCTAAAGTCCAGGGATTCCGGCCTGGGTCGGCTGACCCTTCCGGGGGCTTCCTGCTTCACCGCGCTGTGCGGGCACGGGTGCCCGTCTTACCGGCGCTCCACAGGCGTTTGGCGTCTCCGCCCGTCCGGCGGCGACGATACGGCGTCCTTCGAAGAGGACGTTGCGGGCTGCGTTGTGGTCGCGGTCGTGCGCGGTGCCGCACGCGCCGCACGTCCACTGCCGGACGTGCAGGGGTTTGGGGCCGTCCCTGAATCCACAGGCCGAGCAGACCTGGGAGGAGGGGAAGGCCCGGTCCACCTTGGCGAAGGTGCGGCCGTGCAGAGCCGCCTTGTATTCCAGCATGCCGACGAACGCGGACCATCCCGCGTCGTGCACGGACGTGGCGAGCCGGGTGCGGCCGAGGCCGGACACCGCGAGGTCCTCCACGTACACCGCTTGGTTGTCGCGGATGATCTGTGTGGAAACCTTGTGGTGCCAGTCCCGGCGCCGGTTGGCTACCTTGGCGTGCCGGCGTGCGACCTTGACGCGGGCCTTGGCCCGGTTCT
>NZ_JBICZA010000028.1:0-120035 GCF_043201585.1 Streptomyces sp. NPDC048297 | reverse complement strand
GACCGCCCGGCCGAAGCGGACGACCGGGCCGTGCCCGGCCACTGGGAAGGCGACCTCATCATCGGCAAGAACAGCGGCTCGGCGATCGGCACCCTGGTCGAACGCAGCACCCGCTACGTGATGCTCCTCCACCTGCCCACCGACCACACCGCGGCCAGCGTCCGAGACGCCCTGGCGGAGGCCGCACACAGGCTGCCACCGCACCTCAAGCGGTCCCTGACCTGGGACCAGGGCTCCGAAATGGCCGCCCATCACAGCTTCACCGTCGCCACGGACGTCCCGGTCTACTTCTGCGACCCGGCAAGCCCCTGGCAGCGCGGCTCCAACGAAAACACCAACGGCCTGCTGCGGCAGTACTTCCCGAAGGGAACCGACCTGTCCGTCCACAGCCGCGAACACCTGGACGCCGTCGCCGCCCAGCTCAACGGCCGCCCACGCAAAACGCTCGGCTGGGAAACCCCAGCCGAGCGTCTGCATAAACTGCTCGCCGTCTGACACAACCGATCACGTGTTGCGACGATCCCTAGAATCCGCCGTGACGTGTGTGGGGCCTTCTGCTGTTCGGGCAGGTCAGCGGGTGCGGAGCACGGTGCTGAGGGCGTCGCGCAGGACGCCTTCCGGGTCCGGGACGGCGGCGGTGGCGCGCCAGGCGACGAAGCCGTCGGGGCGGATCAGGACGGCGCCGTCGGCGGTGGTGCCGTGGGCTTCGGCCCAGTCGGTGGACGGGGAGTCGGGGTCGTAGGTGAGGTCGGCGTCGGCGCTGGGGCCGATGCGGTAGGCGTCCAGGCGTACGGCGGAGGTGTCGGCGATGCGGCGGGCGGCCGCGTGCCAGCCGGCGTCGTCGGGGGAGTCGGCGAGCAGGACGAGGGAGCGTTCGTAGAGGTCGAGGGTGGACAGGCGGCTGCCGTCGCGGCGCAGCCACAAATGCGGGGCGCGGGTGCCGGGGCGGCCGGTGAGGCTGAGGGCGTCGGGGACGATCGGCTGGTCGGGGTCGGTGCCGAGGGCGGCGCCGTGGGCGTAGTGGTAGCCGAGGACGACGTTGAGGATGCCGCCGCGCCTGGCGCCGCCGACGCCGGGGGCGGGGGCGAAGCCGGGGTGGCTGTGCTCGACGGAGCGGGCGGAGGCGCGGGCGCTGGTGGCCTGGGCGACCGGGCGGCGCTCGGTGTCGTAGGTGCGCAGGAGTCCGGGGCCGGCCCAGCCGTCGAGGACGGCGGCGAGTTTCCAGGCGAGGTTGTGGGCGTCCTGGATGCCGGTGTTGGAGCCGAAGGCGCCGGTGGGGGACATCTCGTGGGCGGAGTCGCCGGCGAGGAAGACGCGTCCGGTGCCGTACCGGTCGGCGACCCGTTCGGCGGCGCGCCATGAGGCCAAGCCGGTGATTTTCACGTCGAGGCCGGGGACGCCGACGGCGGTGCGGATGTGGTGCCGCAGGCGTTCCTCGGTGAACTCCTCCAGGGTTTCGCCCAGCTCGGGGTGCCAGGGGGCGTGGAAGACCCAGCGTTCCTTGTTGTCGACGGGGAGCAGGGCGCCGTCGGCCAGCGGGTTGGTGAGGTAGCAGCAGATGAAGCGGTGGTCGCCGACGACGTCGGCGAGCCCCGCGGACGTGAACGTGACGCTGACGTTGGCGAAGAGGTCGCCGGGGCCGCTCTGGCCGATGCCGAGGGCGTGGCGGACGGGGCTGCGGGGGCCGTCGGCGGCGACGAGGTAGTCGGTGCGGACGGTGAGGCGTTCCTCGGTCCTGCGGTCGAGGACCACGGCCGTCACTCCGTCGGCGTCCTGCTCGAAGGACTCCATCCGGTGGAAGTAGCGCAGGTCGCCGCCGAGTTCGCGGGCGCTGTCGAGGAGGACGGGTTCGAGGTCGTTCTGGCTGCACAGGCACCAGTTGGTGGGGCTGAACCGGGCCAGTCCGCCGCCCGGGTCGATGTGCTTGAAGAGCCACTCGCCGGCGTCACCCACAAGAGTGGGTGTCTGGAGGATGCCGTGGTTGTCGGCGAGGAGTGAGGCGGCGGCCTTGATGTCCGGCTCGATGCCGGCGACCCGGAACAGCTCCATCGTCCGGACGTTGTTGCCGCGTCCGCGCGGGTGGACCGAGGTCCCCGAGTGCCGTTCGACCAGCATGTGCCGCACACCGAGACGGCCCAGGAACACGGACATGGACAGGCCCACCAGTGAGCCGCCCACGATGAGAACGGGGACCCGGTGGTCGGCTTTCTGATGCATCGAAGCCTCCAGTGACTGGGGTGCGCGTGCGGGGGGCGTGTGACTTTTCATGCCCGGTGGCGCCGCCTCCGCGTGCCCAATCACCCGCGTGGTTCATACGAGTCGCGGGCTTGTGGGGACCGGCACAGGATCAAGGCACGCTGCCGTCGCCACATCGCGGCCGGCAACGGCTCTGTCCCGCGAAGGAGATGTGTGCAGGATGACCACTACGTCTGAACGTCCCTCAGAAGCGCTGACCCGCGAGGCGTCGAAGCGTGTCTCCCAGTCCGTGTTCGACGGCTCGCCGCTGCGGGTCGTCCTGCTGGTCGACGTCTTCGACGGCGCGCAGCAGCAGTTCCTGGAGGCGTACGAGCAGCTGGGCAAGCAGGTCGCCTCGGTGCCCGGTCATGTGAGTGACCAGCTGTGCCAGTCGATCGAGAACCCGTCCCAGTGGCTCATCACGAGCGAGTGGGAGAGTGCTCCGCCGTTCCTCACCTGGGTGAACAGCGAGGAGCACGTGCGGATGGTGCAGCCGCTGCACAGCTGTGTCCGGGACACCCGCTCGCTGCGGTTCCACGTCGTCCGGGAGACCGGTTCGGGCCTGGCCGCGCAGAAGGCGGACAAGGCCGGGAAGGCCGCGAACCGCCGGCTGCAGGAGCACGCGCACGTCGGTGACGGAGTGATCCGGCACGCGCTGACGTTCACGGTGAAGCCGGGCAGCGAGGAGAAGGTCGCGAAGATCCTCGCCGGCTACGCCTCGCCGGAGGCCCAGGTCGACGAGACCACGCGACTGTGCCGGACCTCGTTGTTCATGCACGGCAACCGGGTGGTGCGGGCCATCGAGGTGCGCGGCGACCTGCTGGCGGCGCTGCGGCACGTGGCGCAGCAGCCGCAGATCCGGGCGGTCGAGGAGGCCATCAACCCGTATCTGGAGCAGGACCGGGACCTGGACGACCAGGAGTCGGCGCGGATGTTCTTCACCCGGGCGGCGCTGCCGGCCGTGCACCACGTGAACGCGGGCAAGCAGCCGGAGCAGGCGCGGCTGGCCCTGTTCTACCCGGCGCGCCCCGGTCAGGGGATGCGGCTGGCCGAGCTGCTCGCGCAGCACGACCAGGCGGCGGCGGAGAACCCGGCGGCCACGGTGCTGCGCAGCACGGTGTTCCAGCGCGACGACGTGGTGGTGCGACTGGTCGACGTGCGCGGCGCGGACGTCGACGTGCTGCCGCGGGACTCCCGGGCTGCGGGTGAGCTGCGGGAGCTGCTCGCCGGCGAGGCCACCCGGATGGAGCTCGTCACCGACCGCCGTTCGCCGGACGCCTGATCCGGTGAGCGGGTCTTCCCCAGTAAGCGCCGAGCCGGCACACCCTACGGAGGAAGTTGTGATCAAACCCCGTCCGAAAATCGTGGACCTGAGCGAGGTCGAGCCCAACGTGCGGCGTGGCGGCGACCTGCGCGCCATGCTGACGCCGGCGACGGTCGGCGCCACCAGCGGCTTCATGGGCGTGGCCATCGTGCAGCCCGGAGACCGCATCGGTGAGCACTACCACCCGTACTCCGAGGAGTTCGTGTACGTCGTCTGCGGGCAGCTGGAGGTGGACCTGGACGACGAGCCGCATCATCTGCGGCCGGAGCAGGGCCTGATGATCCCGGCCCACATGCGTCACCGGTTCCGCAACGTCGGCAAGGTGGAGGCGCGGATCGTCTTCCACCTCGGTCCGCTGGCCCCGCGTCCTCAGCTGGGTCACGTGGACACCGAGGAGACGGAGATCATCGGCGCCGCGGCCGTGGTGACCGAGGCGGCGCCGGCCGGTGCCGTGGGCGCGGCCGAGCGGGACCAGGTGCGGTCATGAGCCGGCGGGTGGCGGTGACCGGCATAGGCATCGTGGCCCCGGGCGGGATCGGTGCACCGGCGTTCTGGGATCTGCTGGCGAACGGCAGGACGGCGACGCGGGGCATCACGTTCTTCGACCCCTCGGGGCTGCGTTCCCGGATCGCCGCGGAGTGCGACTTCGACCCGGCGGCGCACGGTCTGGACGCGGAGCAGGTGGAGCGGGCGGACCGGTACATACAGTTCGCGCTGGTGGCCGGCGACGAGGCGGTGCGGGACTCGGGTCTCGACCTCGCGCGGGAGGACCCGTGGCGGGTCGGGGTGTCGGTGGGCACCGCGGTCGGCGGCACGACCCGGCTGGAGCACGACTATGTGCTGGTCAGCCATGGTGGTGAGCGCTGGGACGTCGATCACCAGCGGGCGGAGCCGCAGTTGCACCGGGCGTTCTCGCCCAGCACGGTGGCCTCGTCGGTGGCGGAGCGGTTCGGGGCCCAGGGGCCGGTGCAGACCGTGTCGACGGGCTGCACCTCGGGTCTGGACGCGGTGGGGTACGCCTTCCACACCGTGCAGGAGGGCCGGGCGGACATATGCCTGGCCGGGGCCTCCGACTCGCCGATCTCGCCGATCACGATGGCGTGCTTCGACGCGATCAAGGCGACGTCCCCGAACAACGACGATCCCGCGCACGCCTCGCGGCCCTTCGACAACAACCGTGACGGGTTCGTCATGGGCGAGGGCGGAGCGGTGCTCGTCCTGGAGGAGCTGGAGCACGCACGGGCCCGGGGTGCGCACGTGTACTGCGAGCTGAGCGGTTACGCCACGTTCGGCAACGCGTACCACATGACGGGTCTGACCAGCGAGGGCGTGGAGATGGCCCGTGCGATCGAGACGGCCCTCGACCAGGCCCGGCTCGACCCGACGGCCATCGACTACGTGAACGCGCACGGCTCGGGCACCCGGCAGAACGACCGTCATGAGACGGCGGCCGTGAAGCGGGCGCTGGGGCCCCACGCCTACGACACCCCGATGAGCTCCATCAAGTCGATGGTGGGGCACTCGCTGGGGGCGATCGGGGCGATCGAGGTGGTGGCCTGCGTGCTGGCGATGGCCAAGCAGGCGATACCCCCGACAGCGAACTACGAGACGCCGGACCCGGAGTGCGACCTGGACTACGTCCCGCGCGTGGCCCGGGAGCGGAAGCTGTCCGGCGTGCTGTCGGTCGGCAGTGGGTTCGGCGGATTCCAGTCCGCGGTGATCCTGACCCGGCCGAGGGAGTGAGGACTCGATGAGCGCAGCGCATGAACGGCGTGCGGCCGTCACCGGAATCGGTGTGGTCGCCCCCAACGGCACCAGTACGGACGCCTTCTGGAAGGCCACGCAGGAGGGGCTCAGTGTCCTCGGCGAGATCACCCGCGAGGGCTGTGAGCACCTTCCGCTGAAGGTGGCCGGTGAGGTCCGCGCGTTCGATCCGGCGGCGGTCGAGGGACGGTTCCTCGTGCAGACCGACCGGTTCACCCACTTCGCCATGGTCGCGGCGGACCTCGCGCTGGAGGACGCCCGGCTGGGCCAGGGCGACACCGGTGCGGACCCCTTCTCCATCGGGGTGGTCACGGCCGCCGGTTCCGGCGGTGGCGAGTTCGGTCAGCGCGAGCTCCAGCAGTTGTGGGGCAAGGGGAGCCGGTTCGTCGGGCCGTACCAGTCCATCGCCTGGTTCTACGCGGCGAGCACCGGTCAGATCTCGATCCGGCGCGGTCTCAAGGGCCCGTGTTCGGTGGTCGCCTCGGACGAGGCCGGCGGGCTGGACGCGCTGGCGCACGCGGCGCGTGCGGTCGGGCGGGGCACGGACGCGATCGTGGCCGGCTCGACGGAGGCGCCGCTGGCGCCGTACTCGATGGTGTGCCAGCTCGGGTACGAGGAGCTGAGCCGGGAGCAGGATCCGGCCCGCGCCTATCTCCCGTTCACCGGCGCGGCGAGCGGGTTCGTGCCCGCCGAGGGCGGCGCGATGCTCGTCGTGGAGGCGGAGCGGGCCGCCCGCGAACGGGGCGCCGAGGTCCGGGCGTTCGTCGCGGGACACGCGGCGACCTTCACCGGGGCGTCCCGCTGGACGGAGTCCCGCGAGGGTCTTGCGCAGGCGATCCGGGCGGCGCTCAAGGAGGCGGACTGTGCTCCGGAGGAGGTCGACGTCGTCTTCGCGGACGCCCTCGGCGTTCCGGAGGCGGACCGTGCCGAGGCGCTGGCGCTCGGGGACGCGCTCGGCGCGCACGGCGCCCGGGTGCCGGTGACGGCACCGAAGACCGGGATCGGCCGGGGCTACTGCGCGGCTCCGGTGCTGGACTGCGCGGCCGCGGTGCTCGCGATGGAGCACGGGCTGATCCCGCCGACGCCGAACGTCTTCGACGTCTGCCACGACCTCGACCTCGTGACCGGTCGCGCTCGGCCCGCCGAGCTGCGTACGGCGCTGGTCCTCAGCCGGGGACTCATGGGGTCGAACTCGGCGCTGGTGCTGCGGCACGGCGCCCAGTAGGCGAACAGCACCAGCAGGCGAACAGCAAAGGAGAAAGCGCATGACCCAGATCACCGTGGAAGAGCTGGCCGGGCTGATGCAGAAGTCCGCCGGCATCACCGTGTCGCCGGAGACGCTGGAGGCGCAGTCGGGCACCGGTTTCGACGCGCTGGGCGTCGACTCGCTCGGTCTGCTCGGCATCGTCGGGGAGCTGGAGAACCGGCACGGTACGCCGATGCCGCCCGACGCGGAGCGCTGCAAGACGCCCCGTCAGTTCCTCGACCTCGTCAACACCACCCTGATGGCAGGAGCCTGACATGGCAGGACACACCCAGAACGAGATCACCATCGCCGCTCCGTTCGACCTGGTCTGGGACATGACCAACGACCTGGAGAACTGGCCGCGGCTGTTCAGCGAGTACGCGTCGGTCGAGGTCCTGGAGCGGGAGGGCCGCCGGACGACGTTCCGGCTGACCATGCACCCGGACGAGAACGGCACCGTGTGGAGCTGGGTCTCGGAGCGCGAGCCCGACCCCTCCTCCCGCACGGTCAGGGCCCGCCGGGTCGAGACGGGGCCCTTCGCCCACATGAACATCCACTGGGCGTACGAGCAGGTGCCCGAGGGCACGCGGATGGTCTGGACGCAGGACTTCGCGATGAAGCCGGAGGCTCCGGTCGACGACGACTGGATGACCGACAACATCAACAAGAACTCCAAGGTCCAGATGGCCCTCATCCGGGACAAGATCGAGAAGGCCGCCGCCGGACACCGGCCCGCCCCGGCCGCGGCCGGCTGAACCGAGCAGGGAGCACGTCCATGCACCAGGCACTGATCGTCGCCCGGATGGCACCGGGATCGGCCCAGGACATCGCGAAGATCTTCGCGGAGTCGGACCGGGGCGAGCTGCCGCACCTCGTCGGGGTGCGCCGCCGCAGCCTCTTCCAGTTCGGCGATGTGTACATGCACCTCGTCGAGTCGGAGCGGGACCCGGGGCCGGCCATCGCCAAGGTGACGAACCACCCCGAGTTCCGGGGCATCAGCGAGCGGCTGACGTCGTACGTCAGCGCGTACGACCCCGAGACGTGGCGGTCGCCGAAGGACGCGATGGCGCAGCGCTTCTACGTGTGGGAGCGGGACTGAGCCGTACGGCAGTTGCGGACGGCCACCGGCCGTCGGGCCCGCGGTGTCGCGGGCCCGGCGGCCGGTGCCATGTGTGTCTGCTGTACGTGCGGGTGTCTGCGGGGTCAGCCGGTGACGTGGCAGTCGAAGGCGTGCAGGTAGGGGTTGACCGGGCTGATGTCGTCCACGACGAGTCCGGCCGCGGTCAGCCGGGAGACCATGCTGTCGGTGGTGTGCTTGGCACCGCCGACGTTGAGGAGCAGCAGCAGGTCCATGGCGGTGCTGAAGCGCATCGAGGGGGTGTCGTCCACGAGGTTCTCGATGACGACGACCCGGGCGCCGGGGCCGCCGGCCGCGGCGACGTTGCGCAGGGTGCGGGCCGTGCTCTCGTCGTCCCACTCCAGGATGTTCTTGATGACGTAGACGTCGGCCCGGACCGGGATCGCGGTGCGGACGTCGCCGGGGACGATGTGGGCGCGGCCGGCGAGGTCGCCGCCCTCGCGCAGCCTCGGCAGGGCGTTCTCGACGACCCGGGGCAGGTCGAGGAGGCTGCCCCGCATCGCCGGGTACTTGTCCAGCAGGCAGGCCACCACGTGCCCCTGGCCGCCGCCGATGTCCGCGACCGACGTCGCGCCGGACAGGTCCAGCAGGGCCGCGACCTCCCGGGCGGACTGCTCGCTGGAGCGGGTCATGGCGCGGTTGAAGACGTCGGCGGACTGCGGGGCGTCCTCGTTGAGGTAGGTGAAGAACTCCTTGCCGTAGAGGTCCTCCACGACGTTGTGGTTGGTGCGCACGGCCTCGTCCAGCCTGGGCCAGGCGTCCCAGGTCCACGGCTCGGTGCACCACAGGGCGATGGCGCGCAGGCTGTTCGGGTCGTCCTCGCGCAGCAGCCGGGACATGTCGGTGTGCGCGAAGGTGCCGTCGGGCCGCTCGGCGAAGACGCCGTAGCAGGACAGGGCCCGCAGCAGCCGGCGCAGCGGACCCGGTTCGGTCTTCACCGCGGCCGCGAGGTCCTCGACGGCCATCGGCTCGCGGTCGAGGGCGTCGGGGACGCCGAGCCGGGCGGCGGCCCGGACGGCGGCGGAGCAGGCCGCCCCGAACACCAGCTCGCGGAGCCGCATCGGGGGCGGTGGGGCTTGTTCAGCGGTCGTCATCTGCCGCCCTTTCTCGTTCTTCGGCTTCTTGGTCTTCGGCCTTCGCCGGTCGTTCAGGGGCAGCGGGCGGGCGGTCAGCACAGGCCCGCGGGCTTCGAGGCCCGGCAGGAGTTGCGCTGGAAGGTGTTGCCCTTGCCCGTGGCCGCGTTCACGAGGTCCGCGGGGGAGTTGTCCGACAGCAGGTTGCCCTCGACGCTGTTCTTGTCGCTGGTGACGCCGACGAAGCTCTTGAAGAGCACGACGCCGCCGGAGAACACGGACGTGCCGGAGTGGTGGGTGACCACGTTGTCGCTCACGCGGGTCTGCTCGGTGCCGGTGAGGACGATGCCGGCGCCCTGCAGGGCGGGCAGCCGCTCGGTCTTCGCGCAGAACTTGTTGTTCCGGGTGACGACGTTGCGGGTCACGGTCAGGTGGCCGGCCTTCGGCTTGTTCTCGTCGCCGATGACGAACACGCCGGCGCAGTTGCCGGTGATGCCGTTGCGCTCGACGGTGAGGTTGCGCAGGCGGCGCAGGGTGATGCCGATGCGGTTGTCGTCTAGCCGGTTGTGCCGCACGAGCGTCGCGCCGGCGTCGTAGGCGCCCGCCTCCTCCGTGATGGTGTTGGCGAGGAACACCCCGGCGTCGCCGTTCTCGTGGGCGCGGTTGTGCTCGATGACGCCGTGCACGGAGCGCTCCTGGGCGATGCCCCACACGCCGTTCTTGAAGGCGTTGACGTGGCGCACGGTCATGGTGTCGGTGGCCATGCCGAAGACGCCGGCGCGGCTGAAGCCGGTCACGGTCAGGTCGGAGACGGTGACGCCCTCGACGTTCTTCGTCTTGGTGCCGAGCACACAGATGCCGTTGCCGTCCTCGGCGCAGCTCTTCGGGGTACGGGGGGCGGTGCCGCGGCCGGCCTTCGCGGTGGTCTTCGCGGCGCCCTTCGCGGTGGTCTTCTCCGCGGCCTTCGCGGCGGCCTCCTCCGCGGCCTTCGCGGTGGTCTGCGGGGCCGTCTTCGTGGCGCCGGGCTCGATGACCGTCCGGAGGCCCGTGCCGGTCAGCGTCACCCGGGGCGTCTTGATGGTGACGCTCTCGTGGTAGGTGCCGGGCAGGACGAGGACGGTGTCGCCGGGCTGCGCGGCGTTCACCGCCTTCTGGATCGACTCGCCGGGGCGGACCAGCAGGGTCGTGTGGGTCGCCGCGGCGGGCGCCGCACCGAGACCCGTGGTGGCCAGCGCGGCCGCGCACGCGAGATAAGCGAGATGGCATTTCTTCATATCGCGTACGGTATGACCGATTAATCGGACTGTGCCCGGATAGGCCGTCCGGCGGCGTGTCCGGCGCCGCCCGTTTTCTCCTGGCGAGCGGCAGGCCCGTCGAGCGGCAGGCCCGCCAAGCGCCCCGATCACCGTGCCGACCATACTGACGTCTGTGAATCGGGTCGGCGGAACGCGGCGAGGGCTCCGGGCGGTCGCGGCGTACGTCCGCAGCGCGCCGGGGACCTACGTGTGGCTGCTGATCCTGTTCCTCACCACCGTCGCCCTGCACCACATGTCGCCGGACTTCGAGCAGGACTTCCTGCGCCAGCGCTCCACCAACATCCACGAGCTGTCGCACAACCCCGTACGGGTGCTGATCACCAGCGCGATGTGGATCGACGGCGGGCACTGGGTGCCGTACGCCGCCCTGTACACCGTCTTCCACGCCCAGGCCGAACGCTGGCTCGGCACCCTGCGCTGGTTCGCGGTGTGCGTGGCCGCGCACGTACTGGCGACGCTGATCAGCGAGTCGGCGCTGCTGAAGGCGATCCACGACGGGCACGCCCCGCAGGCGGCGGTCAACACCCTGGACATCGGCGTGAGTTACGCACTGGCCGGGGTGGCGGCGGTGCTCACGTACCGGCTCGCCCCGCCCTGGCGGTACCCGTACCTGGTGGCCCTGGCCGCCGTCTACGGCATCCCGCTCGTCACCGGCCGCACCTTCACCGATTTCGGGCATCTCGTGTCGGTCCTGATCGGGCTCGCCTGCCATCCGCTGGTCAGGGGCCGCGGAAAAGCATGGAATCCGAAGGAGACACTGGCCGCACTCAGAGGTTAACGTCCGCGCATGAGCAGCTCGGCAACGCATGCCGTCAACGGCGGCATCTCCTTCTGGTACGCGCAGGACGGCATCCCGACGGCCCGGGAGCCGCTGTCCGAGGACGCGTCCGCCGACGTCGTCATCGTCGGCGGCGGCTACACGGGACTGTGGACCGCCTACTACCTGAAGAAGGCGGCCCCCTTCCTGCGGATCACCGTCCTGGAGCAGAAGTTCTGCGGCTACGGCGCCTCCGGCCGCAACGGCGGCTGGCTGTACAACGGCATCGCGGGCCGCGACCGCTACGCGAAACTGCACGGTCACGAAGCGGCGGTCCGCCTCCAGAAGGCGATGAACGACACCGTCGACGAGGTGATCGCCGTCGCCGAGGCCGAGGACATCGACGCCGACCTGCACAAGGGCGGGGTGCTGGAAGTGGCGACCACGCCCGCCCAGCTGGCCCGGCTGAAGGCCTTCCACGAGCACGAGCTGTCGTACGGCGAGAAGGACCGGGAGCTGTACGGCGCCCGGGAGACCGCCGAGCGGATCAGGGTCGCCGACGCCGTCGGCTCGTCCTGGACCCCGCACGGGGCACGGCTGCACCCGGTGAAGCTGGTCAAGGGCCTCGCCGCCGCCGTAGAGGCGCTCGGCGTGACCATCCACGAGTCCACGCCGGTCACGGAGATCAGCGCCAAGCACGCCGTCACCCCCTACGGCACCGTCCGCGCCCCCTACGTCCTGCGCTGCACCGAGGGCTTCACCGCGTCCCTCAAGGGCCAGCGACGCACCTGGCTGCCGATGAACTCCTCGATGATCGCCACCGAGCCGCTCACCGAGGAGCAGTGGGCGGCGATCGGCTGGGACGGCCGCGAGACGCTCGGCGACATGGCGCACGCCTACATGTACGCGCAGCGCACCGCCGACGGCCGGATCGCGCTCGGCGGGCGCGGGGTGCCCTACCGCTTCGGCTCGCGCACCGACAACGACGGCCGCACCCAGGACGCGACGATCGAGGCCCTCGGCGAGATCCTCACCCGGTTCTTCCCGGCCCTCGCCGGGGTCCGGATCGCGCACGCCTGGTCCGGCGTCCTCGGCGTACCGCGCGACTGGTGCGCCACGGTCACCCTCGACCGGGCCACCGGGCTCGGCTGGGCCGGCGGTTACGTCGGCTCGGGCGTCGCCACCGCCAACCTGGCCGCCCGCACCCTGTGCGACCTCGTCCAGCAGGACTCCGGGCAGGCGGGCCGCACCGACCTGACCGAGCTGCCCTGGGTGAACCACAAGGTCCGCAAGTGGGAACCCGAACCCTTCCGCTGGCTCGGCGTCCAGGGCATGTACGCCACCTACCGCGCCGCCGACCAGCGCGAACGCCTCCACCCGGGCACCGGCTCCTCCCGCCTCGCCCAGGTGGCGGACCGGGTCGCGGGCCGCCACTGAAACCGGGGCGAGGATTCAGGGGAGGGCGGCGAGCCCGCCGTACGGCGCCACTGGCTACCCTCCCCCCATGATTCGCACCGCGACCCCGGCCGACGTCCCCGTCATCCACACCCTCATCCGCGAACTGGCCGAGTACGAGAAGGCACCGGAGGAAGCACGGGCGAGCGAGGAACAGCTACGGGAGGCCCTGTTCGGCGACCGCCCGGCGGCCTTCGCCCACATGGCCGTGGACGACACGACCGGCGAGCCGGTCGGATTCGCCCTCTGGTTCCTGAACTTCTCCACCTGGCGCGGCGTCCACGGCATCTACCTGGAAGACCTCTACGTCCGCCCCGCCGCCCGCGGCACCGGCCACGGCCGCGCCCTGCTGACCGAACTGGCCCGGATCTGCGTCGAGCGCGGCTACGAGCGCCTGGAGTGGTCGGTCCTGAACTGGAACCGCCCCGCGATCGGCTTCTACGAAACCCTGGGCGCCCGCCCACAGACCGAATGGACGGTCTACCGCCTGACGGACGGGGCGCTGACGGGGCTGGGCGCGGGGCGATAGGTACGACGACGCAGGTACGACGACGGGGGGCCGACGCTCAGCTGCGACGGATCAGGTTCGCAACGCCTCGGACTCCCGGCCGGGCGGGCGGTTCAGCTCACCGATTCCGTCACCGGGGTTTTGGCGGTCACCTCCTGGCGGGGGGATCTGGCTGTCACCAGTAGGCCCGCGGTCAGGGCGGCCAGCAGGGTGGCGCCGGCGGCCCACCAGATGGCGACCGTGTAGCCGTGCACCACGCCCGCCGCGACGACGGAGGCCTTGTCGGCGGGGTTGTGCAGGTGGGCGGTGACGTAGGCCGCGCTGCTGGTGGTGGCGATGGTGTTGAGCAGGGCCGTGCCGATCGAACCGCCGATCTGCTGGGCGCTGTTGACGGTCGCCGAGGTGACGCCGGAGTCGCGGGGGGCGACGCCGGCGGTCGCGGTGGAGAAGACCGGCATGAAGGTCAGGCCCATGCCGAGCCCCATCAGCAGCAGGGAGGGCAGGATCTCGGTGCCGTAGGAGGAGCCGACCCGCAGCCGGGTCAGCAGCATCAGGCCGGCGGAGGCCAGGAGCATGCCGGGCACCATGAGCAGGCGCGGCGGCACGCGGACCAGCAGTCGGGCCGCTATCTGCGTGGAGCCGGTGATGATCGCCGCCGTCAGCGGCAGGAAGGCCAGGCCGGCCCGGACCGGCGAGTAGCCGAGGATGATCTGCAGGTAGTAGGTCATGAACAGGAACAGCCCGAACATGCCGATCACCGCGAGCATCATCGTCAGGATCGACCCCGCGCGGTCGCGGTCCCGCAGGATGCGCAGCGGCAGCAGCGGGCTGGGCGCCCGGTTCTGCCACTGGACGAAGGCGACGAGCAGCGCCGCACCGCCCGTGAACAGGGTCAGGACCAGCGGGTCGGTCCAGCCGCGCGGCTGGGCCTCGCTGAAGCCGTAGACGATGGCCACCAGGCCGCCGCAGCCGAGCAGTACCCCGGGCACGTCGAGCCGGGCGTCGTCGCGGCGGGGGCGGTCGCGCAGCAGGGTGGCGGCGCCGACGACCGCGATGATCGCGATGGGCACGTTGACGTACAGGCACCAGCGCCAGTTCAGGTACTCGGTGAGCAGACCGCCGACGATGAACCCGATCGCCGAGCCGCTGCCGGCCAGGGCGCCGTAGATGCCGAACGCCTTGCCGCGTTCCCGGGGGTCGGTGAAGGTCGTGGTCAGCAGGGACAGCGCGGAGGGCGCGAGGACGGCGGCGAAGGCGCCCTGGAGGGCGCGGGCGCCGAAGAGCATGCCGGGCCCGGTCGCCGCGCCGCCGATCGCGGAGGCGCCGGCGAAGCCGATCAGGCCGATGACGAAGGTGCGTTTTCGTCCGGCGAGGTCGGCGACACGGCCGCCCAGCAGCAGGAGGCCGCCGAAGGCGAGGGTGTACGCGGTGATCACCCATTGCCGGTTGCCGTCGGACATGTGCAGGGCGTGTTGTGCCGAGGGGAGCGCGATGTTCACGATCGTCGCGTCCAGGACCACCATCAGCTGGGCGAGGGCGATGACGACCAGGCCCCACCACCGGCGGGGATCGGTGGCCTCGGTTCCGGTTCTCACCGGACGGGACTCACCCGTTCGGCCGATGTCCATTCGCCCAGAAGACCATGAATCAGGACGTGTCGCATCCGCGTCCGGGGGCTGTTCTCGCTGTCGCCTCACGGCTCCAGCACCACCTTTCCTGTCGTGCCGCGCGTCTGGAGCGCCCGGTGCGCGGACGCCGCCTCGGCGAGCGGGAAACGGGTGACGGCCGGGCGCAGCCGGCCCTCGGCGGCCTCGGCGAGGGCGCGCAGTTCGAGCGCGCGCAGGCCGCCTGCCTTGCGGAGCATCGCCGGGCCGAGCACGGACTCTGAGACGCCCTCGGTGAAGTGGCCCGGCTGGTCCGTGCCGGTGCCCTTGGCGTGGTGGCCTGGCTGGTTCGTGCCGGTGCCCTCGGTGAAGTGGCCCGGCTGGTTCGTGCCGGTGCCCTTGGCGTGGTGGTCCTGCCGGTCCGTGCCGGTGCCCTCGGCGGACCAGCCGAAGACCAGGTGCCGGCCGCCGGGCCCGAGCAGGGCGACCGCCTCCCGGGCGACGTCGCCGCCGACGCCGTCGTAGACGATCGTGGCGGGCCTGCCCCGCAGGTGGGCGCGGACCTCGGCGGGCCAGCCGGGGGCGGTGTAGTCGACCGCGACGTCGGCGCCCTCGGCGCGGACCAGGGCGGTCTTGCGGGCCCCGCCCGCGAGGCCCACCACGGTGGCTCCGGCGTTCTTGGCGTACTGCACGAGCAGGGTGCCGATGCCGCCCGCTGCCGCCGGTACGACGACCACGTCGTCCGGCCCCGGCTCGGCGAACCCCACGATCCCCAGCGCCGTACGCCCCGTGCCGATCATCGCGACCGCCTCGGCGAAGCCGAGCCCCTCCGGGACCTCGTGGAGGCGGTCGGCGCCGGTGACCACCAGTTCGGCGTAGCCCCCGGGCGCGAAGCCCAGGTGCGCGACGACCCGCTTGCCGAGCCACGCCCCGTCCACGCCGTCGCCGAGGGCGTCCACGACACCGGCGACCTCGCGGCCCGGGACCGTCGGCAGGGCCGGCAGTTCGGGCAACGGTCCGCGCTGCCCCTCCCGCAGGGCGGTGTCGAGCAGGTGGACCCCGGCCGCGGCCACGGCGATCCGTACCTCACCGGGGCCCGGGACCGGGTCCTCGGTCTTCTCGTAGGTCAGGTTCTCGGCCGGTCCGAAGGCGTGCAGGCGCACGGCGCGCATGGGTCCCCCACTCGTCGTGATGTCCGTTTCCGGGGCCCACTCTTCGACCTCAAGCATGCTTGAGGTCAAGGACGGGCCGGCCGAGGATCAGGGACACCGCGGTGACGTTGCCGACGACGGTGATGCGATGGCGATGCATGCTGCTTGGCCCCCTGGGTGCGCGGCTTGTCCGGTCTGCCGGACATCCGCTGCCGGGTGTCCGTCGGTCGACGTCCGTGAGTGAGACGGACCGAGCGCACCGGAATGTGACATCGCCGAGGTGGGAGACGGTGTGCCGGGGGAGGTCGTGGCAGAGGATTGTCAGTGGCGGGGTGCAGCATGGGGGCATGGCGAGGAGAGCGACGGGCACACGCGGGGCGGGGCCGAAGGGCGCACGGAGTCCGGAGGTGCGGCTGCCACCCCTGAGACCCTGGCCGGGCGGGGAGCTGGAGCCGGACGGTGACTACGACGGGCTGGAGTTCGCCGCGGTCGACCTGTCCGGGCACGACGGCGCGGGCGCCCGCTTCATGGACTGCTCGCTGGCCGACTGCGCGCTGGGCGAGACGGCGCTGGGCCGGGCCCGGTTTCTCGACTCCGTCCTCACCGGTCCGCGAGGGGTCGGCACGCACCTCGCCGAGTCCACCTTCCGTGACGTCGAGGTGTACGACGCCCGGCTCGGCGGCACGCAGATGCACGGCGCCGTCCTGGAGAGAGTGCTGATCCGGGGTGGAAAGATCGACTACCTCAACCTCCGCGAGGCCCGCCTGAAGGACGTCGTCTTCGAGTCCTGCGTCCTGGTCGAGCCGGACTTCGCCGGCGCCCGTCTGGAGCGGGTCGAGTTCGTCGACTGCGCCGTGAAGGGGGCCGACTTCGGCGGGGCGAGTCTGAAGGACGTGGACCTGCGCGGGGCCGCACCGCTGGAGATCGTCCGGGGGCTGGACCGGCTGTCCGGGGCGGTGATCAGTACGGGGCAACTACTTGATCTGGCCCCGGTGCTGGCGGCGGAGCTGGGGATCAGGGTGGAGTGAGGCGCGTTCGAGGTGGAGCGAGGCGCGTTCGGGGTGGGGTGAGGCGCGTTCGGGGTGGGGTGAAGTGCGTTCGGGGTGGAGTGAGGCGCGTTCGGGGTGGAGTGAGGTGCGTTCGGGGTGGAGTGAAGCCGGTGGGGTCATGACACCCGGGGGAAGCGGGCCTGCAGCGTCCAGATCGCCGGGTTCTCCGCGAGGTCCTCGTGGAGGTCGGTCAGGTCGGCGATCAGATCGTGCAGGAAGTCCCGTGCCTCGCGCCGCAGTTCGGCGTGCGAGAAGCTGAGCGGTGACTCCTCGGCCGGCAGCCAGTCGGAGGCGATGTCGACCCAACCGAAGCGGCGCTCGAAGAGCATGCGGTCGGTGGACTCGGTGAAGTCCAGTTCCGCGTGCTGCGGCCGGGAGGCCCGGGAGCCCATGGGGTCCCGGTCCAGCTCCTCCGCGATGTCGCACAGCGCCCACGCGAAGTCCAGCACCGGCACCCATCCCCAGGCTGTGGACAGCTCCCGGTCCGTCTTCGTGTCCGCGAGATAGACGTCCCCGCAGAACAGGTCGTACCGCAGGGCGTGGACGTCCGCGGTCCGGTAGTCGGTCTGCGGCGGGTCGGGGAAGCGGTTGGAGAGGGCGTAGCCGATGTCGAGCACGCAGGAGATGGTGTCACGTCGAGAGCCCGGTTCCGGACGCCAAACGGCTTCCGGTGGTGCGGGAGGTATGACAGCGGTCGTTTCGGCCGGCATACGCCTCCGCGCACCGCTTCGTGATCCTTGTGTGCGCCGGATGACGATCAGGACAGTTGGCACTGCTCAACCGGCTCTCGTCCTCCAGGAGGAACACATGGCAGTTGCCCGTACGACCCTCGTCGCTGTCGCCGCCGCGGCTCTCCTCTCCGCCGGCTCCGGCTTCGCTCTCGCCGCACCCACGGCGGCGGTGAGCCGGTTCGACGACGGCAGCTTCGAGTACCCCGCGGCACCGGCGAACGCCTTCTCCACCCTCGCCGCGGGGCAGTCCATCGGACCGTGGAAGGTCACGAGCGGCGCGGTGGATCTGATCGGCGCCGGCTTCTGGCAAGCCGCCGAGGGCGACCAGTCCGTCGACCTCAACGCCACCGAGGCCGGAGCGGTGGCGCAGACCTTCGCCACGACACCGGGCCGGACGTACACCGTGACGTATTCACTCGCCGCGAATCCGGCGGGCGGGCCCGCGGTGAAGACCGGGCGCGTCCTGCTGGACGGGCAGAACATCCAGGACTTCTCCTTCGACTCCACCGGTAAGACTCGCGCCGCCATGGGCTACGTGACACGCCAGGTCACCTTCGTCGCGGGCGCCGCCTCCACGACCATCGGATTCGCCAGCACCGTGCCCGGGGCCTACGGACCGGTCATCGACGACGTCCGCGTCCAGACCTGCTGCCCGTGCTCCTGCGACAGCTGACGGCGGTCGGGACGACCCCCGCCGGCATGACCCCGTCGGCATGACCCCCGCCGGCATGACCCCGTCGGCATGACCCCCGCCGGCATGACCCCGCCGGCGCCCGAGTGATCTGTCCGATACCCAACGGGAGTTGAGTGGTCCGGGCCCTGCCGCCCGGCGCTTCGGGCGCCGCGGCAGGGCACCGGACTTTGGCCGGTTCCAAACCCTTCACGTTCCTTCGCTGCCCGTAGGCCTCGCCCGTTGCCTGAAGGTTCATACAACCTCTCGGCCGGTGTGTCGCCAGGAAGCGCAGGGAAACCCTTGGGGCGGAGTGAGATTCGGCCACGCCCTCGGAGGGTGCCGTGATACCTCGCCTGCTGGCGAAAATGGTGGATCTGGGTGACACCGACGCAATGGTGCACAGGAACCGGACGTACAGCTACCGGGACATTCTGCAATTCATCGAAGAATGGCGCCTTTTCCTGGATTTCCACGAGGTCCGCGGGGGAGAGGTGGTGACCCTGGAAGGAGACTGTTCTCCGCAGGTCGTCGCCGGCCTGCTCGCCCTGGCCGAACGCGCTGTGATCGTGGTCCCGTTACGTGAGCCGACCGACCTCAAGAGGGCGGAGTACCTCACGGTCTCCGAGGCCGAGGTGACCGTAAGAGTCGGTGCGGACGGCGGCATTCGGGCGGACCGCACGGGCCGGGCGGCGGAAAACGAACTCTATGACCGGCTGCGCGAAGACGGCCGCGCGGGCCTGGTGCTGTTCAGTTCGGGAACCACCGGACGCAGCAAGGGATCCGTACTGGACATAGGGAAGATGCTCGGCCGGTACAGGGCGGGAGGAACGGCCCGGAGAATCGTCTCTTTCCTGAGTGTGGACCACATCGGCGGCGTCAACACCGTGCTGCACACGCTCAGCACCGGAGGCACCCTGGTCTGTGTCCAGGAGCGTGCTCCGGACGCGGTGTTCTCCGCGATAGCGGCGCACGGGGCCGAGGTACTGCCCACCACGCCCACCTTTCTCAACATGGCCTTGATCGCCGATGTCGCCGGGCGATACGAGACACCCTCGCTGAGTCTGATCACATACGGCACGGAACCCATGCCGCAAAGGACTCTCGAACGACTTCGGCGAGAATTCCCCCACGTACGTCTCAAGCAGACGTACGGTCTGTCCGAACTCGGCATTCTCCCCACCAGGTCCAGAAGCGACGGGGAACTGTGGCTGAAACTCGGGGGACCGGGATTCGACTGCAAGATCGTCGATGACGTGCTGTGGATCCGCTCGGACATGGCCATGCTCGGGTATCTGAACGCACCCTCGCCCGTCGACGCCGAAGGGTTCTTCAACACCCAGGACGTCGTGGTGTGCGACGGGGAATGGGTCCGGGTTCTCGGACGCCGCTCGGAGATCATCAACGTGGGCGGCGAGAAGGTGTACCCGAGCGAGGTCGAGAACGTACTGCTGGAGATCCCCAACGTGGCCGAGGCCACGGTCAGCGGTCGTCGGAGCCCGGTGACCGGCATGGTGGTGAAGGCGACCGTGCTGCTCGCCCGGGAGGAGGACGAACGCACGGTCGTCCGGCGGGTGCGTGAATACTGCGGGCAGCGGCTGGAGCCGTTCAAGGTGCCCGCCCTGGTGGAGGTGTCCACGGCACACCACCACTCCGACCGCTACAAGAAGATCCGAGGGGCGTCCTCATGACCCGCCCGGAGGAATCCGGCGGTGCGGTGGCGGTCGTCAGCGGTGGCAGCCGGGGCCTGGGCAGGCTCGTGGTCGAGCGGCTTCTCGGCGAGGGCTGGCGGGTCGCGGCCTTCAGCCGGTCGACGAACGCGTTCGTCGAGGACACGCTCGCCGCGCATCCGGACCGCTTCTGGTGGCAGTCCGTCGACCTCGCCGACCCCCGGCGCACGCGGGACTTCGCGTCCGGGGCGGCCAAGCGGTTCGGCCGGATCGACCTGCTGCTCAACAACGCCGGCCTGCTCGGCAGGCAGGAACTGCTCCTGACCACCGCGGTCAGCCGCACCCAGGAACTCATCGCCGCGAACCTGACCGGGCCGATCGTCCTGACCCAGGCGTGCGCCAAGGTGATGGCCCGCCAGAACAGCGGAACGATCCTGAACGTCTCCTCGGTCAACGCGGTACGGGGCTACCGCGGCGCCGCGGTGTACGCGGCGGCCAAGGCCGGACTCGACGGCTTCAGCCGGAGCCTGGCACGTGAACTCGGCCCCCTGGGCATCCGCGTCAATTCGATCGTGCCCGGCTATTTCGAAAGCGACATGACGACCGTCGTCACGGACGAAAGCCGGGAGCGGATCAGACGGCGGACCCCGCTCGGCCGCCTGGCGGACATGGAGGAGATCGTCGACGCCATCTCCTTTCTCGTCTCGCCCCGATCATCCTTCATCACCGGCCAGACGCTCATAGTCGACGGAGGCATCACATGCTGAACACGACCGGCGACATCACCGCCTCGGTCCACGAGACGATCAACGAGATCCTGCGTGACGCCGACGTCGATCCCATGGAATTCACCGGTTCGGAGAGGCTCGCCGATCTCGGTTTCACCTCTCTCCTGCTCGCACGGCTGATCATCCACCTGGAAACCGTCTTCGACGCCGATCCTTTCGAGGAGAAGTTCGTCGTCTCGGACATCCGCACCGTGGATGAGCTGATCTCCGCCTACCGGCAGACGATCGACGGCTCCGTCGCGTCCTGAACGTAAGGAACCACTTCGCCATGTCCCAAGACGTCCTGGTGGTCGTGGGAAACCAGTTCGCGGATTTCCGGACCAACCGCGGCACGGTGAGCGCGTCGGAGCTTCTTGAACGGTTACGTGCACAAGCCGTTCCGTATCCGCTGCACGTGTCCGTCGGACAGGGGCTGCTCGCGGGGCAGCTCGCCGAACTGAAGACCTACGCCGCCCCCGGGCGCGGCCCGCTCGTCCTCCACCAGGACGACGTGCCCGAACCCGCGGAGCACCGGGTCGTCCGCCCGCGGCACCCCCGGACCGCCCTGCTCGGACCGGTGGAGCGCGTCGCCGAAGGGCACTTCGTCGCTCCCCTGCTGCTCGACGAGCGGATCGATCCGCTGCAGGACCGCTTGAGCAGCCAGCACATCTCGGGCATCACCCTGCTCGAAGCGGCCCGGCAGACATGGAACCTGGTGACCGATCAGTACCTGCTCGACGCCGAGCGGCGGACGCGGTACGTGATCAGCGAGGTCCGTGAGATCAGAGCGGTGTACCACCGCTATCTCTTCCCGCTGCCGGCGACCGTGGAGTTCCTGCTGAGGGAGAGGGACCCCGGCCCGTTCGGCGAGAGCATCGCGTTCACCGTGTCCTTCCGGCAGAACGGCCGGCTCACCACCGAGGTGTTCGCGGAGATACGGGTCCTGCCCGAGCCCCTGGCCCGGAAACAGGAATCCCTGGCCGCCCGCCAGGCACTCCACGACGAACTCGAACGCACCCGGCAGGGCGCCACCGCTACCGCGGTCAGACGGACGAACACGCCGACAGGAGACGCCCCGTGAGACTTCGCCGTTACGAACTCACCCCGCAGATGCAGCAGTACGACGATTTCGACGACCGCGGGATGGCGCATTACCTGCCCTACCTCATGTACTTCCACCGCACCGACTACCACTCCGACGTCCTGAACACCGACCGGCTGGGGTTCCGGATCTCGTACGGGGCCACCGAGAACGCGTCGGTCGCTCAGCAGCCGTCACAGGGTCCGGTCAAGCTGTTCGTCGGCAGTTCCACCGCGTTCGGCATCGGGGCCACCAGCGACGCCGCGACCATCTCCTCCCGGCTGTGGACCCGTTACGCGCCGTCGGTCCCCTGGCTCAACTTCGGTGGACGCAGCTACAACTCCACCCAGGAGCTGATGCTCTTCACTCTCCACCTGCACCTGTTGCCGCCGGTCGAGGAAATCGTGATCATGTCCGGCTTCAACAACCTGGCCCTCAGCCGGCTGCCCGCCGGCCAGCAGGGCGAGCACGGCGCGTTCTTCTTCTGCGGTGAGTACTACGAGCAGATGGCGGAGCTGCGCCGGCGCCACAGCAAGGTCCGGCCCGGCCTCGGACGCCTCACCGGCCGCAAGTCGCCGACGGCTGAGGACGAGGACGACTCCACCGTTCCCGACACACCGGAACTGATCTCCCGGGCCGTCGAACTGACCGCCCGCCACCTGGCGGTGTGGCGCCGGCTCGCCGCCGCCACCGGCGCGCGGGTCTCCTTCGTTCTGCAGCCCCTGGCGACCTGGGTGCGGGAAGAGCACGCCCCGCAGGAAGCGACCCTGTTCAAGGAACTCGACAAGATGTCCAAGCTCGGCATTTTCGAGGACCTCTTCGGCGACACGGTGACCATGGAGAACGGTCGCGCGTACGCCGAGGCGCTGCGAGTCGCCTGCGAGAAGCAGAACGTGTCCTTCCTCGACCTCAATCCGGTACTGGCCGAGGCCGCCACGGCCCAGGACTGGCTCTATGTGGACCGCGCGCACTGCACCGACCACGGCTACGACCTGGTCGCACGGCTTCTCGCCGAGCGCCTGGACCTGCGCTGAATCCCTGGAAAACCCGCTCGGAGAACCGCAGGAAGCGAGGGAGGCCATCGTGGCGACCATACGGAAGATCCTGGCCCGGTTGTTCGGACGCAGGCGGGGCCGCGGAAAGAAGCAGGACGCGTCCATATACCCCATGTTCTGAACACCCCCATGTCCCGAGAGCGCGGACAGGAGGCACGAGGTGCACACATGGTGACGTCGCCGGCCACAGGCGTGAGCCGTGGCTCCGATTCACCCGACGGAGCCCGGACGCTCTACGCGTACGCGTCCGATCCGGAAGGACGTTTCCCGCCCGGGAACTTCGTCACGGAACTCCGGCACGAGCTGGACCGGGTGGCACGCCTGTCACCGGCCCCCGAGGGGCTCGACGCAGGTGAACGGCAGGCCGCCGCCTGGTCCGCCGAGGAGGCCCGGCGGTACCGGGTCCTGTACGACTCGGCCCCCGGCGACGCACGGCAGGTCCTCGTGGACAGGGCGGTCCTGGCCTGCGCACCGCTGGCGCTGGTCTCCGGTGCCTGGCTGCAGTGGCTGAGCGATCCGGGGAACGCGGACAGCGCGCACGCACTGCGCGTCCTCACCCTGTACGCGGGCGACGTCGGTGTCGGCCATCCGCGGGCGTCGCGGGGCAGCGCCTACGGGGAACTGCTACGCCGGCTCGAACTGTGTGACCACGCGGTGCCGGTCACCCGGCTCGCCCTCGAACGCCGCGTCAAGGACCGGGACTTCCGCCTGCCGGCCCTGCTGCTGGCGGCGAGCCGCCATCCCGACGAGTTCCGGGAGGAGATCCTCGGTGCCGACCTGTGTCTGCGCTCCGTGGGACTGCTGCCTGCGCTCGGCTTCGTGCGGGACGTGCTGGGCGGCGGGACCGACTGGAGCGCCGTCGACCCGAGCACGGCACGGCGGGAAAAGCAGTCGGCCCGAAGTCTCTGCCGGGACGCGGCCGAGGCGCTGATCGCCGAGAAGGGTCCTGGCGCCGAGGACCGGATTGGGCGGGGATTCTCCTGGGCCCTGGCCACGGTGCGCCGGTGGAGTGAGGCTCTGCACGAAGAACTCACCGCCTCCCTGGACCCCGCTCACGACATGCGTGAACTCCTGCGGCGGCGTGCCCGCGCCGCCGGTGTCTACCACCGCCGCTTCGAACTAGAGGGCCGTCCTCTGTCGGACTGGCTGCGGGAGTGCCGTACCGATCCGGGCCCCCTGCTGGACGTCCTCGCCACCAGCCGCCTGGTCAGACCGGGCAAGCCCCAGTCGAGTCCCCTGGTCAACGCGCTGGTCGGCGAGAACGGGCCGATGTTCCGCGTGTTCAGCCCGGAGGATCTGGCCGTCGTCCGCCGCTGGATCGCCTCGCTGCCCGCTGCCCCTGGCGGCGGCGCGAAACCCCCGAGGCAGGACGTCGAGTCCCCCTGCCCGTCCCCGCCGGGGACCGGTCCGGAGGGGACCGCACCGTCCGGGCTGAGGGAGGCGTACCACCAACTGCAGAGCCGCGACGGCACCGAGGCGCTGCGCCGCTTCGCCGCCGGGTACGTGCGCCGCCGGCTCGGCAGGTCACGCCAGGGGATCGACCGGTGTGCCCTGCCGTTGCCGGACCGGTGGGCCGACGAGGGGCTGCGCCCCTGGCTGCTGGAACAGCACGACCGCCACAGCGCCGAGTTCGAGGAGTCGACGGACTTCCCGCTGCCCTCACGCGAGGAACTGATCGACTCCACGGTGCAACTGGCCCCGCTGACCCTGATCGACGGCAGCTGGCTCAGGGGATTCACGGACTACGAGTACGCGTCGTCCGACGTCGGGCACTTCCTCTTCGAGACGTACTGGGACGAGCTCGGAAACGGCGAGATGAAGCTGAACCATCCGCTCATCTACCGGGAGATCCTGGACCAGATGGACGTGAGAGTGCCACTGACCGGCACCCGTGAATTCTCCGAATGGCCCGGATTCAGGAATTCCTCGTTCGAGCTGCCGGTGTACTGGCTGAGCATCGGCCGGTTCCCGAGGTCGTTCCAACCGGAGATCCTCGGGCTGAATCTCGCCATGGAACTCTCCGGAGTGGGCGGTTCGTACCGGCGGGGCCACATCGCGCTGAAGGCGCACGGGTTCAGCACCCGCTTCGTGGACATCCACAACACGATCGACAACGTCGAGACCGGCCATTCGGCGTGGGCCGCCGACGCCGTCGACGCCTACATGTCCACGCTTCCCCGCTCCGGCCCGGACGACGTCCGGCGAAAGGCCTGGGACCGGATCCGCACCGGATACCGGTCGCTGAATCCCCCGAGCGGAATTCTGGCGCACTGGTCCGGGCGCCTCAGACGGTACTCCTGAAGTTCACGATCAGCGAAAGGAGTGGATTCATGGGCGACCTGATACTGGGCATCTCGGCCTTTTACCACGACAGCGCCGCCGCGCTCGTCGCGGACGGCCGCATTGTCGCGGCCGCGCAGGAGGAGCGTTTCAGCCGACGCCGTCACGACCCTTCCTTCCCCGCGAAGGCCGTCGAATACTGCCTGCGCGAGGCCGGAACGGATCTGCGAGGTGTGTCGGCGGTGGCCTACTACGAGGACTCCGCGCTGAAGTTCCGCCGGGTCATGGCGACGCACCTGGGGTCGGCTCCGTTCGGCTTCGCCTCCTTCCGGGACACCGTGCCGGCCTGGCTCGACTGGAAGCTCGACGTCGCCAGGACCGTGCGGCGAGAACTCGGCGGACTCGGCCTGGGACCGGTGCCCGCGATCGAGCACCGCCGCCA
Source organism: Streptomyces sp. NPDC048297 (assembly GCF_043201585.1). Classification (NCBI taxonomy): domain Bacteria; kingdom Bacillati; phylum Actinomycetota; class Actinomycetes; order Kitasatosporales; family Streptomycetaceae; genus Streptomyces; species Streptomyces sp. NPDC048297. The sequence continues at coordinate 94,719 of NZ_JBICZA010000028.1, read as the reverse complement.
CCACGAGTCGCACGCGGCCTCGGCGTTCCTCCCCAGCCCGTACGAATCCGCGGCCGTCCTGTGCGTCGACGGGGTGGGGGAGTGGGCCACCACCACCCTGTGGCACGGCCAGGGAAACGATCTGCGCAGCGTCGCCGAGTTGAAGTTCCCCCACTCGCTCGGGCTGCTGTACTCCGCCTTCACCTACTTCTGCGGCTTCAAGGTCGACTCGGGCGAGTACAAACTCATGGGCCTCGCCCCCTACGGCGTCCCCCGCTACGCCGCGCTGATCCGCGAGAAGCTGATCGACATCAAGCCCGACGGCTCGTTCCGCCTGAACGTACGGTACTTCTCCTACCTGCGGGGACAGGTCATGACGGGAGCCGCCTTCGAGCGGCTCTTCGACGGCCCCCGCCGACAGCCCGAAGCCCCCCTCACCGAGCGGGAATTCGACCTGGCGGCCTCCGTGCAGGAAGTCACCGAGGAAGTGATGCTCCGGCTCGCCCGCACCGCCCGGCGGGTGACGGGGGAGAGCCGGCTCTGCCTGGCCGGCGGCGTGGCGCTCAACTGTGTGGCCAACGGCAGGATCATCGACGAGCAGATCTTCGACGAGGTGTGGATCCAGCCCGCCGCGGGTGACGCGGGAGGCGCGCTCGGAGCCGCTCTGAGCGTCGCCGCGGAACGCGGCGCGGAGCGCGTCCGGTTGGGCAGCGGCAAGGACGCCATGTCGGGCTCGCTGCTCGGCCCGTCCTATTCCGACGACGAGATCGAGGCGTTCCTCAAGGACCGGTCGATCCCGTGCACGCGCCTCGAACCCGACCGTCTCGCCCATGACGTCGCCGGTCGTCTCGCCGAAGGAGCCGTCGTCGGCTGGTTCCAGGGAAGGATGGAGTTCGGTCCGCGGGCCCTCGGCGCCCGGTCGATCCTCGGCGACCCCCGCAATCCCTCCATGCAGTCCGAGATGAACCTGAAGATCAAGTTTCGGGAGTCCTTCCGGCCGTTCGCGCCGGCGGTGCTCGCCACGGAGGCCAAGGACTACTTCGCGGTGCGCCAGGACAGCCCGTACATGCTGGTGGTCAGCCAGATCGCCGACGGCCAGCTGACGGAGAGCGGGACGACGGACGGCGTCACGGGGCTCGACCTGCTCCGGGTACCCAGATCCACCATCCCCGCGGTCACCCATGTCGACCGCTCGGCCCGGGTGCAGACGGTCGGCGAGGACGTCAACCCCGCCTACCACCGGCTGCTGTCCGCGTTCAAGGAGGCGACCGGCTGCCCGGTGCTGATCAACACGTCGTTCAACGTGCGCGGTGAACCGATCGTCGAGTCCCCCGAGCAGGCCTACACCTGCTTCATGCGGACCGGCATCGATGTGCTCGTCCTCGGCGGCTTCCTGCTGGAGAAGCGCGAGCAGCCTGCGTGGCGCGAGGAAGGCGACTGGCGCGAGGACATCCCCCTGGACTGACGCCGCCCGAAGGCACCCTTGAGCCTCCCGAAGGCACCCTTGAGCTGCCTGAAATCACCCGTGAGCCGCCTGAAGGCCCCCTGGAAGGAAGGACGTATCCGTCATGCGCACCGTGCTGCTCTTCCTCGTGTACACCCTGCTGATCACGCCGATCGGCCTTGTGATGCGCGTCTTCGACCGACCGCTGGCCCGCCGCAGGCGACCGGCGGCGGACAGCTACTGGACGCCGGCCGCGAGTTCCTTGCGCAGCACGGCGCAGGGGCGGCCGAGGGCGTGGTCGGTGCGCTGATCGATGACGCGGTAGCCCAGGGCGGTCCAGAAGGCCAGGCCCTTCGGGTTGTTGTCGAGGACGGCGAGCCGTACGGCCCGGTGGCCGACGGCACGGAAACGGTCCTCGACAAGGGCTGCCGCGCGTCGGCCGTACCCCTTGCTCTGCTCGCTCGCGCGGACCATCAGCAGCCCGATCCACGGGTCGGGGTCGGCCGGGTCGGGGTGGCGGGCGAGCGTGATCACGACGGCGACGAGCAGGCCCTCGGCGCGCGCGAGCAGCACCTCGGCGTCGGGGTGGGCCAGTTCGTCGGCCAGGGCGACGGCCACCTGCTCGGGGCGTACGTCGTCCGGATCCGGGAAGTCCCCGCTGAGCGCGTGGAACTCGCGGTTCGAGGCGTACAGCGCCGTCAGTTCGGTGAGCAGCGGGGCCGGGATGTCACGGCCCGGCGGCAGGGGCTGAAGGATCACGCGGGCACGGTAACGCGGGAGCGAGGGCCGGGGCCACGGCGTGCGTGTGCCGTGGCCCCGGCCCCGCCGGGTGTGAGGCCGATCAGAGGCCGGCGAGTGCGACCGTGATCCCGTGATCGGAGATCACCGTGATCGCAGATCAGACGTTGACGCCGAAGTCCTGGGCGATGCCCACCAGGCCCGAGGCGTACCCCTGGCCCACCGCGCGGAACTTCCACTCCGCGCCGTTGCGGTACAGCTCGCCGAAGACCATGGCCGTCTCGGTGGCGGCGTCCTCGGAGAGGTCGTAGCGGGCGATCTCAGCGCCGCCGGCCTGGTTCACGATGCGGATGTAGGCGTTGCGGACCTGGCCGAAGTTCTGGCCGCGGTTCTCGGCGTCGTAGATGGAGACCGGGAAGACGATCTTGTCGATGTCGGCCGGGAGGGCGGCCAGGTTGACGTTGATGGCCTCGTCGTCGCCGGAGCCCTCGCCGGTGCGGTTGTCACCGGTGTGGACGATCGTGTTGTCCGGGGTCTGCTTGTTGTTGAAGAACACGAAGTGGCCGTCGGAGTAGACCTTGCCCTGCCCGTTCACCGCGATGGCGGAGGCGTCCAGGTCGAAGTCCGTGCCGGTGGTGGTGCGGACGTCCCAGCCGAGCCCCACGGTGACGGCGGTCAGGCCCGGAGCCTCCTTGGAGAGCGAGACGTTGCCACCCTTGGACAGGCTTACAGCCATGATGTGGGAGTCCTTCCCGTTAGGAATCTGTGCCGACGAAGCTACCGTCACCGAGAAGAACGTCGAGGGGGTCGCGGTGGTTCCTGATCTCTTTACTCTTTTTACTCTCGAAAACCGGGTGACGCGGGACGGGTGAAACCGGGACCATGGGACACATGTCCGGGCCCTACATCATCCGTGGCTCGGTCTCGCTTCCCGAGGCCGAGCTGACGTGGCGTTTCTCAAGGTCGTCGGGGCCCGGCGGGCAGCACGTCAACACCAGCGACTCGCAGGTGGAGCTGCGCTTCGACCTGGCGGCCACCGAGGCGTTGCCCCCGGTGTGGAAGCAGCGGGCGCTGGAGCGGCTGGCCGGGCGCCTGGTCGACGGGGTCGTCGTCGTACGGTCCTCCGAGCACCGCTCCCAGTGGCGCAACCGCGAGGCCGCCGCCGTACGCCTCACCTCCCTCCTCGCCGAGGCCACCGCCCCGCCCCCCAGACCCCGCCGCCCCACCCGCATCCCGCGCGGCATCAACGAACGCCGCCTGCGGGTGAAGAAGCAGCGCTCCGAGACCAAGCGGGGCCGCTCGGGCCGCGACTGGACGTAGCCTCGCGCCCGGCCACGGCTGTCACATTTCCTCCGCCCGTCCGTCATCCCACCGACGGCACGAAGAGAACGGGACGGAGAGGCGGACAAGCCCATGAGTGAGCCCATGAGCGAGCCCACGAGTGGGCCCTTGAGGGGCGGCGAGGACCTCGCCGAGCTGGCCCGGCGTTTCGAGGCGCACCGCACCCGTCTCCGTGCCGTCGCCCACCGCATGCTGGGGTCGGCCGCCGAGGCCGAGGACGCGGTCCAGGAGGCGTGGTTCCGGCTGAGCAGGACCGACGCCACGCGGGTGGAGAATCTCGCGGCCTGGCTGACCACGGTCGTCGGCCGGGTCTGCCTGGACATGCTCCGCTCCCGCGGGACCCGCGCCGAGGATCCCCTCGACACCTGGCGCCCCGCACCGTCCTCGGAGCCCGACCCCGCCCAGGACGCCCTGCTCGCCGACTCGGTCGGGGTCGCCCTTCTCGTCGTGCTCGACACCCTCACCCCCGCCGAGCGGCTGGCGTTCGTCCTGCACGACCTGTTCGCCGTGCCCTTCGACGAGGTCGCCGGGGTCCTCGGCCGGCAACCGGCCGCCGCCCGCCAGCTCGCCAGCCGGGCCCGCCGGCGGGTGCGGGGCGCGGAGGCCTCGGACAGCGGTCCGGGCCGGCAGCGCGCACTCGTCACCGCCTTCCTGGCCGCCGCCCGGGACGGCGACTTCGAGGGGCTGCTCGCCGTGCTCGACCCGGACGTGGTGGCCCGCAGCGAGGCCGGCGTGGCGACCGGCGCGAGGATGGTGGCCTCCGGCGCGGTGACCTATGCGAGCTTCGGCGACGCCGCCGCCTTCGCGGTGGTCGACGGCCTGCCCGGAGCGGTGGTCCTGGACTCCGAGGGCCGCCCGGAGCGGGCCCTGCGCTTCACCGTCGTCCGCGACCGCATCGCCGTCGTGGAGATCGTGACCGACCCGGAGCGGGTGGCCGACCTCACCATCGAGACCGAGCCGACCTAGCCGCTGGGCCACCTAGCCACTCGGCCACCTAGCCACCTGCCCGGCTGCCGGCCACCTGTCAACCCGGCCACCTGGTCTCACAGGTCCAGCACGCCGACCGTCTGGCCGCCGCTCGTCTCCCCGTTCGTGCGAAAGCCCAGCCGGAGGTAGAACTCCTCGGGGCCGTCCGGGCCGGGATGCCAGGTGACGTACAACTCCTTGGTGCCCCGGCGCCGCAGCTCCCCGGCGACGGAGCCGACGGCGAACCGGCCGTACCCGTTGCCCTGTTCCCCGGCGTCGATGTTCAGCCGCCACAGCCCGGAGCGGATCACGCTGGCGTCGCCGTGCCAGTCGATGTCGAGGAAGGCCATCAGAAAGCCGACCGGGCGGTCGCCGTCCACGATCAGGCGGGGCCAGGCGACACCGGCCGGGCGGACGTACGCCTCGGCGAGGGACTCCGCGACGGGCGTGACGGCGTGCTCCTGGTCGGGGCGCACACGGACGGCGAGCGCGGCGTCGAGATTCCGGGGGGTCAGCTTTTCCAGGCGAGGTGTCATCCGCGCACGGTAGGCAGGGTCCCGCCGTCCGGGCCAGGGAATTCCGGGCGGGTCCGGCCCGTCTTCGGCTCAGCCCAACTGCCGGTACCGGCCCCGGAAGTACAGCAGGGGGCCGCCGTCCGCGCTCGGTACGTGGGCGGTCAGGACGCGGCCGATGACGAGGGTGTGGTCGCCGGCCGGCACCCGCTGCTCCGTGCGGCACTCCAGGGTGGCGAGCGCGCCGCCCACCACGGGGGCGCCGGTGGCCTCCCCGCGCAGGTAGGGGATGTCGTCGAACAAAAGCCGGTCGCTGATACGGCCCTTCATCGCGAAGCGGCCCGCGATGTGCCGCTGGCTCTCGGAGAGCACCGAGACCGCCCACAGCGGCTGTTCGTCGAGCAGGTCGTCCATGCGGGAGCCCTCGCGCAGGCTGACCAGGACCAGCGGCGGGTCCAGGGAGACCGACATGAAGGCGGTGGCGGTCATGCCGACGTCCTCCATGGCCGGCGCGTTCGGGTCGTCGGGGTCCAGTGGCGGCTCCTGCGCGGTCACCAGGACCACGCCCGCGGCCAGCCGGGACATCGCGGCCCGGAACTCGTCGTTGCTCACCCCCTCAGCATGCCCGGAAGCTGGGGTGGCGGTGAGGGAGGGGGTCTTCAGCACACCGGAAACGCTAGTGTCCGCCTCGTACGCCCCGCATCGGGCCCCGGCCCGAGCCAGGTCCTAGGACCAGCGGACCAGCGGCCGGGGCGACTGAACGGACGCGGACCGGGCGACTGAGCGGCCCGCACATCGCAACCGTTCGTGCATCATGTGCGCACCGTCACGACGCTTACCGGTCGGCAACGCAAGGGGAAGACGCAGAAACCCGACTCAATTACTCACCTTTGCCTGTGACTTGAGTCACAAGGGGCAGGAATTGTTGACCCTGAGTACCGAGTGAGCAGCGCGCTGTGATTCAGTGGCGGGGAAGCTGAGATGACCCTTGATTCGCCGCGAGGTCTCGGGGGGAGGGCGAGTATGGAAACCGAGTCGGAACCGTATGTCCGCCTTGCGTCCCTCCGTCAGCTGCACCAGGTCATGGCCGACATGAACACGGCACGCAGCCTGGCGGACACCCTGCAGACCGTCTCCGACGGCGTGGTCGGCGCCCTCGGGTACGAGATGGCGTGCGTGAACCTCGTCCGCCAGGACGGCGACCTCGTCGTCGCCGCCTTCTCCGGGAACTCCGCCGCCGAGGCCCTGATCAGCGGCCGGGTCGGCTCCCGCGAGGCCTGGGAGCGGCGGCTGACCATGGGTGAGCAGTGGGGCGACCTGGTGTTCATCCCGCACACCGAGGGCTGGGTGCTGGACGACGACGACGTCCCGCAGTGGTTCACGGACGGGCCCGCCCCGCGCTTCGAGGACGAGTGGCACCCCTCCGACCGGCTCTTCGCGCCGATGTACACGCCCGGCGTGCAGGGCGGCACCTGCGGCGAGCTGCTCGGGGTCATATCGGTCGACCGCCCGCGCAACGGCCGGCACCCCGGCGCCTGGGGCCGCGAGGCCCTGCAGATGTACGCCTTCCAGGCCGCCATCGCCATCAGCAATGCGCGTCTACGTGCGAACATGCAGCGCGCCCTGGTCCGCCTGGAGCGCGAGCAGCAGGCGCTGCGGGCCAGCGAGGAGAGCTTCCGGCAGGCCTTCGAGTACGCCCCTTCCGGCATGGCCATCGCCGAGCTGGGCGGCGACCAGCACGGCCGCATCCTGCGGACGAACGACGCCCTGTGCCGCCTGCTGGGCCGCCCCGCCTCCGCGATGCGCCGCTACTCCTTCTCCGACCTCGTCCACCCCGAGGACATCGGCACCCTCCTGCGCACCTCCGCCGAGGGTGGCCGCGCCGAGCTGCGCCTGGGCCGCCGCGACGGCAGCTACGTCTGGGTGTCCCTGCGCAACTCCGTCGTCGCGGACGCCGCCGACGGCCCCCGCTTCCTGCTCACCCACGTCGAGGACATAGAGGAGCGCAAGCGCCGCGAGCTCCAGCTCGCCCACCGCGCCTCCCACGACTCCCTGACCGGGCTGCCGAACTCCGCCGAGCTGCGCTCCCGCCTCTCGTCGCGGCTGTGCCAGCGCCCGGCCCACTCCGGCGACGGCCTGCAGTCCACGGACGCGGCCTTCAGCCATCCCGCCTTCGGTCATCCCGCCTTCGACAGCCCCGGCCACGGCTTCGACTACCTGCCCGCGCCGCAGTCGTACGACGGCTTCGACCACCACGTCCACACCGCCACCCCCGAGGACGGCGGCGACGACGGCACCAAGGGCCTCGCGGTCCTCTTCTGCGACCTGGACGGCTTCAAGTCGATCAACGACCGGTTCGGTCACAACGCGGGCGACGCGGTCCTCATCGAGGTCGCGCGGCGCCTGTCCCGGGGCGTGCGCGACGGTGACACGGTCGCCCGGCTCGGCGGCGACGAGTTCGTGATCCTCGCCGACGGCCTCGGCAAGGCCGACGCCCAGGACCTGGCCGTACGCCTGCGCAACGAGATCATCCAGCCGATCCGCGCCGAGGGCCGGGCCGTCCGGGTGGGCGCGAGCTTCGGCATCGGCTGGGCACACTGCGGCATGACTGCGGACGAAGTGTTGAAGTCGGCCGACGAGCGGATGTACGTAGAGAAACGATCTCGTCCCAAACAACATCGACGTGCCGGCTGATCCGCAGGTCAGGGAATCGGTGCGGTCTGAGTCACCCGTTCGGAGCAACCGGACCAGGTAGGCTCGCCTTTCCAGCCCTGTTTCGCATCCGCCCGCACCTGTTGAGGAGTACCTAGGGATGACGCCCGGCGACAACGGCGCGAGCACGCCCGAGGACGAGGACCCGTTCGGCTACCTCTACGCCGATGGCCAGGCCAGAGGAGCCCAGCCGCCGTCCGGCGGTTACGGCTACCCGAACTCGGTCAACAGGGTGCGCGCGGTCGGCGAGCGCCAGTACGGCCAGTCCCAGGCCCCGTACGGCCAGCCTCAGGCTCAGTACGGCCAGCCCCAGGCCACGGTTCCGCAGCAGCAGGGTGGCTACGGCCAGCCGAACGCCCACTACCAGGCCCCCGAGACCCTTCCCGGCGGCGCCCCGGCCGGCCGCCGGCCCGCGCCCACCGGTGGCGGCCGTGGCGGCCCGAACACCAAGGGCCTGCTGATCGGCGCGATCGCGGTGGTCGCCGCCGTCGTCATCGGCATCAGTGTCGCGATGATCAACGGCAACTCGGACGACTCGGCCGGCAACGACCCCACCAGTCCCCCGGCCCAGTCCCAGACCGGCGAGCCGACCCCGTCCAAGACCGGCTCCGCCCCGGCGGGCGAGCTGCCGAAGTCGGACGCCCAGGCCCTTCAGCTGGCGGGCGGCGCCGCCAAGACCACGGGTGTCGAGGGCGCCAAGTCGGATGGCGGCGTCTACGTGGGCGGCCTGAGCACGGTCGGCGCCTCGGCGACCTGGACGGCGACCGTCCCCGAGGACGGCCCGTACACCCTCTTCGTGAACTACAGCGCCCCCAGCGCCGATCCGCAGTCGATGACGGTCACCGTCAACGGCAAGGAGTTCGGCAGCAAGCTGAGCCTGCAGAACTACGCGAAGGCCCCCGAGGGCGACTTCGCCAAGGGCTGGACGACCACGTACGTGTGGCCGACCCTGAACAAGGGCGACAACACGATCTCCATCTCCTGCCAGGCCGGCGACAAGTGCAACGTCCTGCTGGACCAGTTGTGGCTGAAGAAGGGCCAGGTCAAGCGGGACAGCTAGGGCGGCCTGCCCTGAGGACCGGGCGGCCTGCCCTGAGGACCGGGCGGCCTGCCCTGAGGACCGGGCGGCCTGCCCTGAGGACCGGGCGGCCTGTCCCGAGGACCGGGTGTCCTGCCCGAGAGCCAGGCAGTCAGGTCGGTCCTAGGCCGCGTTGAACACCCTTGTCACCGTGACCCGTTCGCGCAGCTGCTCGTAGGCCGCCTGGTCGAACTCGCCTGCGGCGGGTGCCCGTACGGTGGCCGCCGACAGGGCGACCGCACGGGCGAGGCGGTCGGGCCAGGGGAGGCGTTCGACCAGGCCGGACAGCAGGCCGGCGACCGCCGAGTCGCCGGCGCCGGTCGGGTTGCCGTGGACGCGGGCGGGCGGGGCGGCGCGCCAGCGGCCCTCCGGGGTGAGCGCGAACAGGCCCTCCGCGCCGAGGGAGGCCACGACCGCGTGGGCGCCCCGGCGGCGGGCGTCCTGGGTGGCGCGTGACGGCTCGTGGGAGCCGGTGAGTTCGGCCAGTTCCCCGGCGTTCGGCTTGACGATGTCCGGGCGGGCCGCGACCCCGCGGCGCAGCGGCTCCCCGCTGGTGTCCAGCAGCACCGGGACCCCGGCGGAGCGCGCCGAGCGGACCAGGGTCGCGTACGCGCCGACCGGCACCCCGGGCGGGAGGCTCCCGGACAGGGCCACCGCCGAGGCGGCGCCCAGCAGTTCCTCGTACCGGTCCAGAAAGGCGCCCCACTCGGCCGGTGCTATCTGCGGGCCCGGCTCGTTCAACTGGGTCGTGTCACCGGAGAGTTCGTCCACGACGGCGATCGTGCGCCGGGTCGCCCCCGCCACCGGCACCAGCGCGTCGGTCAACCCGGGTGTCCCGGTGAGCCGTTCGCGCACCGCCCGCCCCGTGCCGCCGCCCGCGAACCCGGTGACCGTCACCTCGTGCCCGAGCGCGGACAGCACCCGGGCCACGTTCACGCCCTTGCCGCCCGGCCGTTCGATGACGTCCGAGACGCGGTGCGAGGCGTGCGGCCGCAGGGACCGTACGCGATAGGTGATGTCGAGAGCGGTGTTCAGTGTGACCGTGAGGAGCACCCGGTCCGACCTCCCTCGAAGTTGGCACGTCTTCGGTTTCCGGGGGGCTCGATCATGCCAAACGGACGGCGACCGGCCCAGTGGCCGGACCGGCCCCCGTCGCGGGAAGTGCGGTACGGATCAGGGCAGTCGGGGTGCTACGACCCATTCGCCCTGCCGCATCACGCCCTTCAGGTCGAAGTTCGCGTCCAGCACCACCAGGTCGGCGTCCTTGCCGGGCTCCAGCGAGCCGATCCGGTCGGACATGCCGAGCAGCCGGGCCGGGTTCACGGACAGGGCGGCGACGGCGTCCCCGACCGGCAGCCGGTCGACGGTCACCGCCCGCTTGAACGCGCGGTCCATGGTGAGCGTGGAGCCGGCGATCGAGCCGCCCTGCACCAGCCGGGCCACCCCCTCGCTGACCTCGACCTCCAGCGGGCCGAGCATGTAGCGGCCGTCGCCGGTGCCGGCGGCGTCCATCGCGTCCGTGATGAACGCGACCCGGGCCGCGCCCGCGTGGTGGAACGCCAGCTCCAGCGCGGCCGGGTGCAGATGCGTGCCGTCGTTGATCAGCTCGACCGTCACCCGCTCGTCCTCCAGCAGGGCGGCGACCGGGCCGGGGGAGCGGTGGCCCAGGGCGGGCATGGCGTTGAAGAGGTGGGTGGCGACCGTGGCGCCCGCGTCGATGGCCTCGACCGTCTGCTCGTAGGTCGCGTCCGTGTGCCCGACCGCGGCGATCACCCCGTGCTCCGCGAGCAGCCGTACGGAGTCGACACCGCCCGGCAGTTCGGCGGCGAGCGTGACCATCTTCGCCCTGCCGCGCGCCGCGTCGATCAGCTTGCGCACCTCGGCGGGCTCGGGGTCGCGCAGCAGCTCCTCGGAGTGCGCGCCCTTGCGGCACGGGGAGATGAACGGGCCCTCGAAGTGGATGCCGGCGATCTCGCCCTGTTCGGCCAGCTCGCTCAGCAGCCCGGCCTGCCGGACCAGCAGGTCCATCTCGTCGGTGACGGTGGAGGCGACGAGGGTGGTGGTGCCGTGGGTGCGGTGCGTGCGGACGGCTTTCATGATCTCGTCGGGTGTGCCGGAGAAGGAGGCTCCGCCGCCGCCGTGGTTGTGGATGTCGACGAAGCCGGGGATCACCCAGTGGTTTCGTACGTCGATGACCTGGGCGTCTGCCGGGGCCGTGCGGGTGATGCGGGTGCCGTCGACGTTCACCTGGCCGTCTTTGACGGTTCCGGTGGGGAGGACCACGTTGGCGCCGGACAGCACCAGGGGCGTTCCGGCCGTCGCGGGCTGCGGGTGGGTGGTGGCCGGTCGCGCCCACGCGGCGGAGCCGCTTGTCGACGCGTCCCGCGCCCCTGGGTCGGCTGCCATCAGGGGGTTACCTCCGTACGGTTGGTGTGGTTGAGGAGATCCCGAGCGAGAAGGCCCGCGCCCAGGCAGCCCGCCGAGTCGCCCAGGGCGGCGGGGACGATGGCCGGGAGTTTCTGGAAGGTGACCCGCTGCCGGACGGCGTCCCGCAGGGGCTGGAACAACACTTCCCCGGCCTCGGCCAGGCCGCCACCGATGATCAGGGTGCGCGGGTCCAGCAGGGTGAGGGCGGTGACCAGGCCGTCGGCGAGGGCGTCCACCGCCTCCCGCCACACCCGGACGGCGTCCGGGTCGCCGGCCGCGACCGCCGTCGCGCAGTCGGCGGCGTCGGCGCCGGGTCTTCCCTGGGCCGTCGCCCAGGCCTCGCTGACGGCGGACGCGGAGGCGTACCGCTCCAGGCAGCCGCGCTGCCCGCACGGGCAGGGGGTGCCGCCGGGTCGTACGACGATGTGCCCGATCTCGCCGGCGAAGCCGTGCGCGCCGGCCTCCACCCGGCCGTCGAGGCCGATCGCGCCGGCGATGCCGGTGCCGAGCGGCACGAACAGGAAGCGGTCGGCGCCCCGGCCCGCGCCGATCCGGCCCTCGGCGAGGCCGCCGGTGCGCACGTCGTGGCCGAGGGCGACGGGGACGCCGAGCCGCTCGGCGAGCAGGGCGCGCAGGGGCACGTCCTTCCAGCCGAGGTTGGCGGCGTAGGCGGCGATGCCGCGCTCCTCGTCGACGATGCCGGGGACCGCGAGGCCGGCCGCTGCGGCCGGTTCGCCGTACTGCTCGATCCCGTGGGCGCGCAGCTCGGCGGCGAAGCCGAGGATGTTCTCGACCACCGCGTCGGGCCCGCGCTCGCGGCCGGTGGCCCGGCGGGCGCGGTGCAGGAGTGCGCCGTCGTCACCGACGAGGGCGGCCTTCATCCCGGTACCGCCCACGTCCAGGGCGATGACATGTCTCACGCGGCCTAGTGTGGCCCTCCGACCCGCGAGAGGTCTAGTCCACTCGCGTGGTGTAGACCTTATGGGTCCACATATCGGAACGGCCGGTCAACGGACGGCCAGACAGCGGGGTTGGGGTTTTGAGGGTGCGTCGGGGCAGGGCGGGAACGATCGCGGTGGTGTCCGTACTGGGCATGACAGCGGTCCTCGGTGGCTGCGGGATCACGGGGGACTCGGACGTGACCCTCAAGCTGGTCGCGGCCGACTACGGGGACTCGGCGGCCAACAGTTCCCGGACGTACTGGGACGGCCTGGCCGACGCGTACGAGTCCACGCACCCCGGCGTGAAGATCCAGGTCAGCGTCTACTCCTGGAACGACGTCGACCGCAAGGTCCAGGAGATGGTCGACGCCGGACACGCCCCCGACCTGGCCCAGATCGGCGCCTACGCCGACTACGCCGCCGCGGGCAAGCTGTACCAGACCTCCGACCTGCTCTCCATCGGCACCCAGGCCGACTTCCTCCCCCAGCTCTCCGACGCGGGCCAGTGGAACCACCTCCAGTACGGCATCCCCTTCGCCGCCTCCACCCGGGTCCTCTTCTACAACGAGGACCTGTTCGCCAAGGCCGCCATCACCCCGCCCACCACCTGGGCCGAGCTGGCCTCCGACGCCGCCGCGCTCAAGGCGGAGGGCGTGGAGTACCCGTTCGCGCTGCCGCTCGGCCACGAGGAGGCGCAGGCCGAGACCATGCAGTGGATGCTCAGCGGCGGCGGTGCCTACACCGACGACATCGGCACCTACACCCTCGACTCCGCCGAGAACACCAGGACCTTCACCTGGCTCAAGGACGAGCTGGTCGGCAAGGGGCTGACCGGTCCCGTCGCCCCGGGCAGCCTCAACCGCGCGGACGCCTTCGCGGCCTTCGCCGACGGCAAGGTCGGCATGCTCAACGGGCACCCCACGCTGATCCAGCAGGCGGCCAGGAAGGGCGTGAAGTTCGGCATGGTGCCGATGCCCGGACGCACCGGCGGGGCCGGGGCCGCGATGGGCGTCACCGACTGGATGACGGGCTTCAAGCAGAACGGGCACGCCGAGCAGATAGGCGACTTCCTCGACTTCGTGTACGCGAAGAAGAACGTCCTCGCCTTCTCCCGCGCATACGGCCTGCTGCCCGTCACCGGCTCCGCCTCCACCGCCATGAGCGCCTCGGACGCGGCCCCCGACCAGGCCCTGCACCCCTTCCTCGACCAGCTGCCGACCTCCGAGCAGTACCCCGTCGGCAAGACGTCGTGGGCGGCGGTCAGCGCGGCCGTGAAGAAGGACATCGGCCAGGCCGTCGCCCCCGGCGCCGACCCCGCCGGCGTCCTCGGCCGCCTGCAGACGAAGGCCACGGACGCGGACACCGCCGCCGCGAACTGACCCGCTGTCGGTGCCCGGCGCTACCGTGACCCCCATGGAACTGGGCACCCGCGAGAAGGCCATCCTCGCGCTGGAACGCCGGAGCTTCTCCGGCCCCGGCGCCAAGGAACGCGCGATCCGCGAGGAACTGCGCCTCCCCCCGGTCCGCTACTACCAACTCCTCAACGCCCTCCTCGACGACCCCCACGCCCTCGCCCACGACCCGATCACCATCAACCGCCTCCGCCGCCTCCGCGAATCCCGCCGACAAGACCGCTGAACGAGAATCGGACGAGCAGCGGGCAACGCGGAGAGGGCGGGCTGGGGGCTGAGTCGAAGGGGTGGGTAGACGGGCCGGGCCTAGGGTCGGGTGCTGGGGGGACCCTGAGGGGCGGGTCGAGGGGCCGAGTGCTGCGGGAACGCTGAGGGGGCGGGTCGAGGGGGCGGGCAGGCGGGGCGGGTGAGGCGCTGAGCGCCGCGGGGCGGGTTGAGGGGCTGAGTCGCGGGGCTGAGTGCGGCGGGAAGGCTGGGGGCCGAGTCGACAGGGCGGGTAGACGGGACGGGCCGAGGACCGGGTGCTGGGGGACGCAGAGGGGGCGGGGCGAGGGGCCGAGCCGACGGGGCGGGTTGAGGGGCTGAGTCGCGGGGCTGAGTGCGGCGGGAAGGCTGGGGGCCGAGTCGACAGGGCGGGTAGACGGGACGGGCCGAGGGCCGGGTGCTGGGGGACGCAGAGGGGGCGGGGCGAGGGGCCGAGCCGACGGGGCGGGTTGAGGGGCTGCGTCGAGGGGCTGAGTGTGGCGGGAAGGCTGAGGGTCGGGCTCGGGGCTGAGTCGGCGGGGCGGGCTGAGGGGACGGGCCGAGGGCCGGGTGCTGGGGGGACGCAGAGGGGGCGGGGCGAGGGGCTGAGTGCTGCGGGAACGCTGAGGGCCGGGCCGACGGGGCGGGCCGGGTGCCCGGTACGGGGTGCCGGGGAACGCTGAGGGGGCGGGTCGAGGGGCCGGGCCGACGGGGCGGGTAGACGGGACGGGCCGAGGGCCGGGTGCCCGGTACCGGGTGCCGGGTGCCGGGGGAACGCTGAGGGGGCGGGCCGGGGGCCGGGGTGTGGGTTGTTGCGGGTTTCGGCCGGCCGAGTCGGGTGGGGGTGGGGCGAATCGGAGCCGGGGGTGGAGGTCAGGAGTGAGTGGTGGTCGGGCTGGATAGGGTCGGGGTATGGAGGACCTTCTGCCGATCCCGGTGACGCAGGCCGGCCGGGACGGACTCGATGCGCTGCTCGCAAGGCCCACCGCGGCGGTCGTCGCTCTCGACTTCGACGGCACACTCGCCCCCATCGTCGCCGACCCCGAGCAGGCCCGCGCCCACCCCGGCGCCGTACCCGCCCTCGCCGCCCTCGCCCCGAAAGTCGCCTCCGTCGCCGTGGTCACCGGCAGGCCCGCCGGTGTCGCGGTCCGCTACGGCGGCTTCGCGGGCGTCCCCGGCCTGGACCACCTGACCGTCCTCGGCCACTACGGCGCCGAACGCTGGGACGCCGTGACCGGCACGGTCACCGCCCCGCCCCCGCACCCCGGCGTCGCCGCCGCCCGCGCCGAGCTGCCGGGCGTCCTGGACAGCGTCGGTGCCTGGCACGGTACGTGGGTCGAGGAGAAGGGGCGGGCCGTCGCCGTGCACACCCGTCGCGCGGAGGACCCCCAGGCCGCCTTCGACGCCCTGCGCGGCCCCCTCACCGACCTCGCCACCCGGCACGGCCTGATCGTCGAGCCCGGCCGGATGGTCCTCGAACTGCGCCCGCCCGGCATGGACAAGGGCGTCGCCCTCCTCGACCACATCCGGGCCATCGGCGCCGAGTCCGTCCTCTACGCCGGTGACGACCTCGGCGACCTCCCCGCCTACGCCGCCATCGACAAACTCCGCTCCGACGGCGTCCCCGGTCTGCTGGTGTGCAGCGGCAGCACCGAGGTCACCGAACTGGCGGAACGCGCCGACCTGGTGGTCGACGGCCCGGGGGGCGTCGTCACCCTCCTGCGGAACCTGGCCGCGCGGCTGGGCTGAACCAGCCACCAGCCGCCGGCCGCCAGCCACCGGCCGCCAGCCACCAGCCGCCGGCCGCGCGGCCAGCCACCAGCCACCAGCCGCCGGCCGCCAGCCGCCGGCCGCCGGCCGCCAGCCGCCAGCCACCAGCCGCCGGCCGCCGGCCGCCGGCCGCCAGCCGCCAGCCACCAGCCGCCGGCCGCCAGCCGCGCGGCCAGCCGCAGGCAACCAGCCACCAACAACCAGCGATCAGCCCAACGCGTCCAGCTGGTCCAGGAACCACCGCGCCGGCGGCAACGCCGTCCCCGCCGCCGCCAGCCTCTTCGACCGTTCCGCCCGCTCGTCCGCCGGCATGCCGAGCGCCTCGTGCAGCGCCCGCGCCGTCCCCCCGATGTCGTACGGGTTCACGACGACCGCGTCCTCGCCCAGCTCCTCGTACGCCCCCGCCTCCCGCGACAGCACCAGCGCGCACCCCCCGTCCGTCACGACCGGCACCTCCTTGGCGACCAGGTTCATGCCGTCCCGGATCGGGTTGACCAGCGCGACGTCCGCGAGCCGGTACGCGGCCAGCGACCGCGCGAAGTCGTCCTTCACATGGAGCACCACCGGCGTCCAGCCGGGCGTGCCGAACTCCCCGTTGATCTCCTGTGCGACCCGCCGCACCTCGGCCGTGTAGTCCCGGTACACGGCGAGGTCCTGCCGGGACGGATACGCGAAGGCCAGATGCACCACCCGCTCGCGCCACTCGGGGTGGTCGGTCAGCAGCCGCCGGTACGCCAGCAGTCCGCGCACGATGTTCTTCGACAGCTCCGTCCGGTCCACCCGGACGATCGTCCGGCGCCCCTCGCCGATCTCCTCCCGCAGCGTCGCCATCCGCTCGGACACGTCCGGCCGCCGCGCCCGCTCGCGCAGGAAGTCCGCGTCCGCCCCGAGCCCGTGCACCCCGATCCGGGTCCCGGACGGGATACCGGGGCCCAGGATCGCGTGGCAGCAGTCGGTGAACGCGTCCGCCCACCGCCGGGTCAGGAACGCCGCCCGGTCCGCGCCGAGGATGCCGGTGAGCAGCTCGGCCGCGATGTCGTCGGGCAGGAGGCGGAAGTAGTCCAGGGGCGCCCAGGGGGTGTGCGAGAAGTGGCCGATGCGCAGGTCCGGGCGGAGCTGGCGGAGCATCCGGGGGGCGAGCGCCAGGTGGTAGTCCTGGATCAGGACCGCCGCGCCCTCGGCCGCCTCCTCGGCCAGCGCCTCGGCGAAGGCGTGGTTGTAGGCCCGGTAGGCCTCCCACTGCCGCCGGAACTCCGCGTCGAAGACCGGCTCCAGCGGGGTCTGGTAGAGCATGTGGTGGACGAACCAGAGCACCGAGTTGGCGATGCCGTTGTAGGCGCCCGCGAACACCTCCGGGTCGATGCCGAGCATCCGCACCCGCTGCCCGCCGGTGTCCTCGTCCGGCAGCGGCCCGCCGCCCGCGCGCCGTACGGCCTCGCGGTCGCCCGCGCCGAGCGCCGCGCACACCCACACCGCGCCGGCCTCCGGCCCGATCGCCGACAGCCCCGAGACCAGCCCCCCGCCGCCCCGCTTGGCGTGCAGCGAACCGTCCTCGCGGACCTCGTACGAAACCGGGCCGCGGTTGGACGCGACCAGCACCTCAGCACCGTGGGTGGAAGCCATAAGACTGAACCTAGCCCGGCCCGGAAACGCTCAAACGCACGGTCTGCCCCGGAAGGGGGCTGTATACAGCCGGATACAGCCGGATACAGCCGATCACAGCCAGACACGGCCGAATACAGCCGGGCACAGCCGCGCACAGCCGCGCCAAGCCGGGCCCAGCCGCCGACCGCTTCCGCGCGCGCCCCTCACGCCACCCTGCGCGCCGCGTACTCCGCGATCTCCGCCATCGGCGGCCGTTCCTCGGTGTCCACCGAGTAGGTGCGCGGCTCGAACCCGTCCTCGCCCCGTTCGAACTGGGTGAGGGAGGGCCGCACGAGGTGCCCGCGGGCGAGCCGGAGCTGTGCCGTGCGGTAGATGGCGGCGGCCATCCGGCCCAGCGCCTGCCCGTCCTGGTGCCGGTGCCTGCGCACGCCCACGTCGACCTGGGCCAGCGCGTCCAGGCCCACCAGGTGCAGCGCGTCGACCAGCATGCCCAGCTCCACCCCGTACCCGACCGGGAACGGCAGCTGCTCCAGCAGGGAGCGGCGGGCCGCGTACTCGCCGCCCAGCGGCTGCACGAAGCCGGCCAGCTGCGGCCAGTGCATGTTCAGCAGCGGGCGGGCCATCAGTTCGGTGACCCGGCCGCCCTGCCCGGCGGCGCCGGCGGCGGGGGGGAGCCCGTCGTCGGACACCGTGAGCGGGCGGTCGTACATCGCCTTGACCAGGTGGACGTCCGGGTCGGTGAGCAGCGGTCCGACGATGCCGAGGACGAAGTCGCTGGAGAACTCCCGCAGGTCGGCGTCGACGAAGCAGACGATGTCGCCGCTGGTGACCAGCAGGGAGCGCCACAGCACCTCGCCCTTGCCGGGCACGGCCGGGATGCGCGGCAGGATGCTGTCGCGGTGGACGACCCGCGCGCCGGCGGTGGCCGCCGCCTCGGAGGTGCGGTCGGTGGATCCGGAGTCGACGACGACGATCTCGTCGACCAGCGGGATCTGCCCGGCCCGTCCCATGAGGTCGCGGCGGATCGCCGCGACGATGTCGCCGACGGTCTCCTCCTCGTTGAGCGCGGGCAGGACGACGGAGACGGACTGGCCGGTGCGCTGCTTCGCGGCCAGCACCCGGTGCAGCGGTCGGTCGGCCATGGACCAGGAGCGGGTGGCCAGCCAGCGCTCGACTTCTTCCAGCACGGTCTGCGGCTCCTCACTGTCGTGATCACCCGGTGGATGATCCATCTCGCGGTTCGGACGACTCTCTCAACTGTCCTGGCCTTCGGTTACAGTCTTGAACAACGCCGATGACCACCGCCTGTCGGGGGTCGCCCGCGTTCACAACCGAATACCGCTCATCCAGAGGGGCAGAGGGATACGGCCCGATGAAGCCCCGGCAACCCTCCAGTCGGTCACTCGTTCACGCGAGGCTCCCGGCTAGGGAAGGTGCCAAATCCGTCTCGCGGCGAAGTGCGTCGTGAGGAAGATGAGGAGAAAGGGCCTCGCCTCCATGGCTGTGCAGACAGTTGCAAGCACCGGAAATCCCACCGTCGACCTCGGCCCCGCCGCGGCGTTGAGCTGTCGCGAGTGCGGTCACCGGGTACCCCTCGGACCGGTCTTCGCCTGCGAGGAGTGTTTCGGCCCGCTGGAGATCGCGTACGACTTCTCGGCCTACGAGCCCGAGGAACTGCGCAAGCGGATCGAGGCCGGCCCCGCGAACATCTGGCGTTACGCCCCGCTGCTTCCGGTCCCGGCCGACGTGGCCGACAAGCCGAACATCAACCCCGGCTGGACCAGGCTCGTCAAGGCCGACAACCTGGCGCGCGAGCTGGGCGTCACCGGCGGCCTGTACGTGAAGGACGACTCCGGCAACCCGACGCACTCCTTCAAGGACCGTGTCGTCGCCCAGGCCCTGGAGGCCGCGCGCGCCTTCGGCTTCACCACGCTCTCCTGCTCCTCCACCGGCAACCTGGCCGGCGCCGTCGGCGCCGCCGCCGCCCGCGCCGGCTTCCGTTCCTGCGTGTTCATCCCGCACGACCTGGAGCAGGGCAAGATCGTCATGGCCGCGGTCTACGGCGGTGAACTCGTCGGCATCGAGGGCAACTACGACGACGTGAACCGTTTCTGCTCCGAGCTGATCGGCGACTCGGCCGGCGAGGGCTGGGGCTTCGTCAACGTCAACCTGCGGCCGTACTACGCCGAGGGTTCCAAGACCCTGGCGTACGAGATCTGCGAGCAGCTCGGCTGGCGGCTGCCGGACCAGCTCGTGATCCCGATCGCCTCCGGCTCCCAGCTCACGAAGATCGACAAGGGTCTTCAGGAGCTGATCAAGCTCGGTCTGGTCGAGGACCGGCCGTACAAGATCTTCGGCGCCCAGGCCGAGGGCTGCTCGCCGGTGTCGACCGCGTTCAAGGCCGGGCACGACGTGGTCCGCCCGCAGAAGCCGGACACCATCGCCAAGTCGCTGGCCATCGGCAACCCGGCCGACGGGCCGTACGTCCTCGACATCGCGCGCCGCACCGGCGGTGCCGTGGAGGACGTGACGGACGAGCAGGTCGTCGACGCCATCAAGCTGCTGGCCCGCACCGAGGGCGTGTTCGCCGAGACGGCGGGCGGTGTGACGGTCGGCGTCACGAAGAAGCTGATCGAGAACGGCGTCCTGGACCCGACGCTCACCACGGTCGTCCTGAACACCGGTGACGGCCTCAAGACCCTGGACGCGGTGGCCGGCACCGGCCTGACCGCGACCATCCGCCCGACCCTGGACTCCTTCCGAGAGGCTGGCCTCGCATCATGAGCGTGACCGTTCGCATTCCCACGATCCTGCGCACCTACACCGGCGGTCAGGCCGAGGTCCCCGCCGAGGGCGGGACCCTCTCCGAGGTCATCGCGGACCTGGAGAAGAACCACACCGGGATCGCCGCCCGCGTCCTGGACGACCAGGGCAAGCTGCGCCGCTTCGTCAACGTGTACGTGAACGACGACGACGTCCGCTTCGAGCAGGGCCTGGAGACGGCCGTCCCGGACGGGGCCGGCGTCTCGATCATTCCGGCCGTCGCCGGCGGCTGAGAATTCCCCAAGGCGACGACAGCTACGGACTGTTCATCGAATGGCCCCCTCCGTGAGAGAAGCGGAGGGGGTCATTCTGTGTGATTGAGCGCGGTACAGTTGGGGAACGCGTTCCCGCCCGGACGGGGTGGGGGCCCTGAAAAGATGCCGCGCACCCGATAAGAAATAGCCAAAAGGCTCGGGTTATATGCGGCATTTGTGGTTTTTGCGGGGCCCGACTTGCCCTGCCTTCGGGCGACTTCTCGCCACATTCCGGACCGGTCACGTCCAGATTTCTCGTCCGATTGACCTGTTGCAGACGGCAGTTGGACAGATACATTCAGCCGCGGTCGACGCGTTCCGGCGCACGCCCCCGACCGATTGGGGGGTGAGGTCTGACCCGGATCCGCGAAGTGCGGATCTGTGCAAGGGCCAGTAATAGGGGAGTTGGGCATGGCTCAGGGCACCGTCAAGTGGTTCAACGCGGAGAAGGGGTACGGCTTCATCGCGGTCGACGGTGGTGCGGATGTTTTCGTCCACTACAGCGCGATTCAGATGGACGGATACCGCACCCTGGAAGAGGGGCAGCGGGTCGACTTCGAGATCTCGCAGGGCCAGAAGGGCCCGCAGGCGGACATGGTCCGGCTGGCGACCGGCTGAAGCACGCGTCGACTGAAAACGACGTTCTTCTTCGAAGGGCCCGTGCCTCCTGGGGCACGGGCCCTTCGGCGTGCCCGGACGTGACCTGGCCGTGCCCCGGGCGCGTCCTCGTCGCCCTGTTCGCGCGCGGCTGACGCCACCTCCCACATCCCGTGAGCCGCTTGCACTCGACCATGCCGAGTGCTAATCATTGGCGTTAGCACTCTGAAGGTGAGAGTGACAAAAAAGGACCGGGTCGGTGAGGCCCGCAGGCCACGTGGGGCAAGGAACCACAGGCCGGCGAGCCGTCCGTCGCGGGCGCGGGCGCGGTCCGAAGGAATCACCCCCAGTCCTGGAGGGACCACTTCACATGGCCAAGATCATCGCGTTCGACGAGGAGGCGCGGCGCGGCCTCGAGCGCGGCATGAACCAGCTCGCGGACGCCGTCAAGGTGACGCTCGGCCCCAAGGGCCGCAACGTCGTCCTCGAGAAGAAGTGGGGCGCCCCCACGATCACCAACGATGGTGTATCCATCGCCAAGGAGATCGAGCTCGAGGACCCGTACGAGAAGATCGGCGCCGAGCTGGTCAAGGAAGTCGCCAAGAAGACGGACGACGTCGCCGGTGACGGTACGACCACCGCGACCGTTCTCGCCCAGGCCCTGGTCAAGGAAGGCCTGCGCAACGTCGCCGCCGGTGCCAACCCGATGGCTCTGAAGCGCGGTATCGAGAAGGCCGTCGAGGCCGTCTCCGCCGCCCTGCTGGAGCAGGCGAAGGACGTCGAGACCAAGGAGCAGATCGCCTCCACCGCGTCCATCTCCGCCGCCGACACCCAGATCGGCGAGCTGATCGCCGAGGCCATGGACAAGGTCGGCAAGGAAGGCGTCATCACCGTCGAGGAGAGCAACACCTTCGGTCTGGAGCTTGAGCTCACCGAGGGCATGCGCTTCGACAAGGGCTACATCTCGGCGTACTTCGCGACCGACATGGAGCGCATGGAGGCGTCGCTCGAGGACCCCTACATCCTCATCGCCAACTCCAAGATCTCCTCGGTCAAGGACCTGCTCCCGCTGCTGGAGAAGGTCATGCAGTCGGGCAAGCCGCTGCTGATCATCGCCGAGGACGTCGAGGGCGAGGCCCTGTCGACCCTGGTCGTCAACAAGATCCGCGGCACCTTCAAGTCCGTCGCCGTCAAGGCCCCGGGCTTCGGTGACCGCCGCAAGGCCATGCTCGGCGACATCGCCATCCTCACGGGCGGCGAGGTCATCTCCGAGGAGGTCGGCCTCAAGCTGGAGAACGCGACCCTGGACCTCCTGGGCCGCGCCCGCAAGGTCGTCATCACCAAGGACGAGACCACCATCGTCGACGGCGCCGGCTCCTCGGAGCAGGTCGGCGGTCGCGTGAACCAGATCCGCGTCGAGATCGAGAACAGCGACTCGGACTACGACCGCGAGAAGCTGCAGGAGCGCCTGGCGAAGCTCGCCGGCGGTGTCGCGGTCATCAAGGCCGGTGCCGCCACCGAGGTGGAGCTCAAGGAGCGCAAGCACCGCATCGAGGACGCCGTCCGCAACGCGAAGGCCGCCGTCGAGGAGGGCATCGTCGCCGGTGGTGGCGTGGCCCTGCTGCAGACCACCGGTGTCTTCGAGAAGCTGGAGCTGGAGGGTGACGAGGCGACCGGCGCCAACGCCGTGAAGCTCGCCCTTGAGGCCCCGCTGAAGCAGATCGCCGTCAACGCCGGCCTTGAGGGCGGTGTCGTGGTGGAGAAGGTGCGCAACCTGACCCCGGGCCACGGCCTGAACGCCGCGACCGGCGAGTACGTCGACCTGGTCGCCGAGGGCATCATCGACCCGGCGAAGGTGACCCGTTCCGCGCTGCAGAACGCCGCCTCCATCGCCGCGCTGTTCCTCACCACCGAGGCCGTCATCGCCGACAAGCCGGAGAAGGCCGCCGCGGCTGCTCCGGGCGGCATGCCGGGCGGTGACATGGACTTCTGATCGGCCTCTGGTTGATCGACGTCCTTACCGAGGGCGGCACTTCCTGTCTGCGACAGGGGGTGCCGCCCTCGGGCGTGTCCGGGATCACAACAGGCCCGGGGGCGGGCGGAATACCGGGGGCCGTACTCTCGTTCACTTAAGAATATGCACCAATGCGCGTGCACATACTGACCGGTCAATACTGCTACTCACGAGGAGCCCCCTACGTGACCGCCACGACGCCCGACACCGCGATCGACACCGCGCCCGGCTCGGCACCCGGCACCGCGCCCGCCGCCTCCCGCGCCGCCCAGATCCTGTCCCGCCCGATCCGGCTGGGCGGGCTGACCGTGCCCAACCGGATCGTGATGGCGCCGATGACCCGGATGTTCTCCCCGGGCGGCATCCCCGGCGAGGACGTGGTGTCGTACTACGCCCGCCGTGCCGCCGCCGGTGTCGGCCTGATCGTCACCGAGGGCACGTACGTCGGTCACGCGTCGGCCGGCCAGAGCGACCGTGTGCCCCGGTTCCACGGCGAGGAGCAGCTCGCGGGCTGGGCGAAGGTCGCCGAGGCCGTGCACGCGGCGGGCGGCACGATCGTGCCGCAGCTGTGGCACATCGGCATGGTCCGCAAGCAGGGCGAGCCGCCGTTCGCGGACGCTCCCGCGGTCGGCCCGTCCGGCCTGGTCACCGAGGGCGCCGAGCTCACGGGCAAGGCCATGACCCAGGAGGACCTGGACGACGTCGTCAACGCGTTCGCCCAGGCCGCGGCCGACGCCGAGCGCATCGGCTTCGACGGCGTCGAACTCCACGGCGCCCACGGCTACCTCGTGGACCAGTTCCTGTGGGCGGGCACCAACCGCCGCACGGACGCCTACGGCGGCGACCCGGTGGCCCGCACCACGTTCGCGGCCGAGATCGTCGCGGCGGTCCGCAAGGCCGTCTCCCCCGACTTCCCGGTCATCTTCCGCTTCTCGCAGTGGAAGCAGCAGGACTACTCCGCGCGTCTCGCCGAGACCCCCGAGGAGCTGGAGGCGATCCTCACCCCGCTGGCCGCCGCCGGCGTCGACGTCTTCCACGCCTCCACCCGCCGCTACTGGCTCCCCGAGTTCGAGGGCTCCGACCTCAACCTCGCGGGCTGGACCAAGAAGCTCACCGGCAAGCCGGTCATCACCGTCGGCTCGGTCGGCCTCGACGGCGACTTCGTCAACGCGTTCCGCGGCGAGGGCTCCCCGGTCAAGGGCATCGACGACCTCCTCGACCGGCTGGAGAGCGAGGAGTACGACATGGTCGCCGTCGGCCGCGCGCTGCTCCAGGACCCCGAGTGGGCCGCCAAGGTGCTCAGCGACCGCGTCGACACGCTGAAGCCGTACGACGCTGCCGCGGTGAAGACGCTCAGCTGAGGCGGATGTGAGCAGGTGAACTGGTGAACTGGTGAACAAGCCAACAGGTGAACTGGTGAACCAGGTGAACCAGGTGAACGTGGGGGCGCGCCGTGGCGCCTACAGGTTGCCCATCGGCTCGATGTCGACGTACACGGGCGTCCCCCACACCCGCAGCACCTCGTAGTCCGTGAACTCGTGCACGAGCCGGTACGCCATGGCGGGCCGGGACCCGCGCCGCTGAGCGGCCAGATACGCCTCGGCCTCGTGCCGGTCCCGCCGGGGCGTGCCGCACAGGTGCCACTCCCGGCCGTTCCACGCCTCCGGCAGCCAGCGCTGCTGGGGCTGCGGCCGGTCGGCGCGCACGCCGTACCGGGAGGGCGCGCTCGCCGGCGCCTCCGCGCCCTGCCCGCGCCCGCCCCCACCCCCGTACTCCGCGCGCCGCGCCGCCCGGCGCCGGGTCTCGCACAGCAGGCACAGATCGGGCGCGCTCTCGTCGACCGGCCCGTTCGGATGCTCCGGGCACCGGGTGCTGGGCGCGCTGGTGGCGACACTCTCGTCCAGCAGATCGAGCGCCCTGCGCAGATCGGCCTTGATCTCGTGCAGCCGTCCGTCCGGGGTGTCGGCGGTCAGCGCCTCCCCGTGCTCCCCGAGCACCCGCAGTGCCCGCCCGAGCGCCGTCAACTGGGCGTGGTTCATGCCTCCCAGCTTCTCACCCGCGGCTGCCGGGGTCAGCCGCCGTGGTGGAGCAGGCTTCCCTCGCCGCACGCGGGGGCGCTCTCGTTCAGGGGCAGCGGGGAGACGGCCTTGACCACGGGGACGACGGTGAGGTCGGCGGCGCACCTGGTGGTGCCGGTGGCCGTCCAGCGGCCGTCGTGGTCGCCGGTGTGGGGTTGGGCGGGGGAGGGGGCGGCCAGTGCGGGGGCGGTGGCGGTGAGGGCCGCGGTGGCGGTGAGGGCGGCGGTGGTCAGGAGCTTCTTCATCATGACCGGGGAAACGAACGCCCGGAGGGTGCGTCACGCGGGGCGCACCCCGGCGCGCAGCTGGCCGCCGGACTCCTCCAGGAGGCGGGCGGCCGTCGGGGCGTCGACGCCGTCGAGGACGGCCAGGACCGCGTTCCTCACCTCGCCGTCCGCCAGTTGCTCGCGCAGGTCTTCGGCGGTCATGGGGGCGGCTCTCTCGGGTTCGGGTACCGATTCGCGGCCGGTCGTCACCGGGGGCTGGTGCGATGCCGGTGGGCGAGTGCCTCGTACGAAGCGGCCAGCGCGGGCGCTGCCGTCTCGTACGTCCGCTGCGCAACGCCCACGAACAGGCAGTCCACCACGAGCAGTTGACTGGTCCGCGAGGACATCGCGGCCGGGCGCAGTTCGGTCTCCCGTGAGGTGGACGTGGTCAGCACGTGGTCGGCGTACTGGGTGACCGGCGAGTCGGGCCGGCCGGTGATGGCCACGGTCGTGGCCCCGCGCTCGAAGGCGACCCGGAGCGGTTCGATGACGTCCCCCGTCGACCCCGAGTGCGTGATCGCGATCGCCACGTCACCCGAACGGAGCTGCACCGCGTTGGTCACCGCGAGATGCGGATCGCTGTGCGCGTGGGCTATCACCCCTATGCGGAGCAGCTTCTGCGTGAGGTCCTGCGCGACGAGCCCCGACGCCCCTATGCCGTACACGTCGGTGCGGCGGGCTCCGGCCAGCGCGGTGACGGCCGCGCCCAGTTGGACGGTGTCGAGTCCGGCGGCCGTGTCCGCGAGGGTCTGCTGCTCCTCGTACGCCAACTTCGTGACGACGTCGGCGATCGGGTCGTCCACCGCGATGTCCGTCGTGATCGCGGGCGCGCGGCCCGACTCCTGCTGGGCGGCGAGGCCCGCGAGAGCGAGCCGCAGATCGCGGTAGCCGGGGTAGCCGAGCAGCCGGGCGGTGCGGACGACCGTCGCCTCGCTGGTGCCGGTGAGTTCGGCGAGGCCGGTGACCGTGAGGGCGGCGCAGCCGGCCGGGTCGCCCGCGACGGCCTCGGCGACGCGCTGCATGGACCGGGTCATGGACGGGGCGAGGGTGCGCACCTTCGCGGCGAGCGAGCCACCCGGCATGCCGAAAATTTCCTTCACGTCCTGGGTCACACATGAAAGATATTTTCGGTTCGGTGTCGTGGTCAAGAGTGCGCACAATGGGGGCATGGACCCCATCAGCCCCCTTGAACAGGCGTTGCACGCGGCCCGCGCCCTGGTGCTCGCGGATCTGGTCGCCGGACAAGTCGCCCAAGCCGACGTGGTATCGCTGGTGGAGGACTCCCTCGCGCAGCGCCGCTGGTGGGTCGAGCAGTGGCCGGAGGGCATCGCCTACGTGGCCGGGCTCGTCGCCCAGGACGTACAGGACGCCCTGCTGGAGCGCCACGGCCGCTGGCCGCTGTGCCCGGTGTGCGGCTCCGGCGACCCGCACGCGCTCGACGTCGAACCGGAGCTGGGCCCCGACCCCTACTGGGTGTGCCACAAGGCGGGCGTGAAGGTCGCCTCCGTCGGCGGACTCGGCCGGGCGACCGGCGGGATGTCGTCCTCGTGAGGCGGCACCCGTGACGGTCTACATCGACCCGCCCGCCTGGCCGGGCCACGGCCGCATGTGGTCGCACCTGGTCAGCGATGTGTCGTACGACGAACTGCACACGTTCGCCGAGACGTTGGACGTACCCCGCCGGGCCTTCGAACGCGACCACTACGACATCCCGTCCCACCGGTACACGGACGCGGTGGCGGCCGGCGCGGTGGAGGTCAGCAGCCGCGAGGTGGTGCGGCTGCTGACGGCGGCGGGCCTGCGCAGGAGGAAGAGAACTCAGGCCCGGCGGTAAAGGGAAGGGGCGGTAAAGGGAAGGGGCGGTGAAGGGAAGGGGCGGTAGAGGGAGGAACCGGTTGCGGAGGGGGACTCAGGCCCGGCGGTAGTAGAGCTGGAGCCCGCTGTCCGCGCCGTGTTCCTCGTGCGCCGTCCGCTCCTCCTCCACGGTCGCCCGGGTGAACCCCGCCCGGCCGAGGACGTGCTGCGAGGGGAGGTTGGCCGACTCGACGGTCGCGATCACCGTGTCGACGTCGTCCCGGGCCAGCGCCCACCGCGTCAGCGTGCGGACGGCCTCGGTGGCGTAGCCCTGGCCGCGGGCGCCCTCGACGAGGTCGTAACCGATCTCCACGCGGCGCTCCTCGTCGGGCACGCCGTGGAAGCCGATGCCGCCGATCGCGCGGCCGTCCTCGTGCCGGACGAGGGTGAAGACCCCGAACTCGGGCCGGTGCACGCCCGCTTCGTACGCCTTCACCAGGAAGCCGGCCGCCTCCCGCGTCCCCTCGTACGGCCCGCCCTCGATCCACGTGAAGCCGCCGTCGCCGCCGAGGCGGAGATCGCGGGCGGCGGCCGGGCGGACGCCGGTGAGCGTGAGGCGTTCGGCGGGCAGGACCAGGTTGTTGGACCAGCGCCACTCGGTCACCGGCGTGCGGCCGGGCAGTTCGCCGCGGCCGGTCGCCCACAGCAGGGTCGGCCACGGCGCGGGACCGGGCTGGACGTGCGGGAAGAGCAGGCCCAGGACGGCCTCGGCAAGCTCCTCCGACGGCGCGTAGGCGACCCCGAGCCCCTCGGCGACGTCATGCGTGTGCAGCAGGACCTCGGCGACCCCCATCGCCGCGAAGCCCTCGCGGTCCGCGCTGCGGAACGGGTACGGGTGGAAGGCGCGGACACCGGGCGGTGCGGTCCGCACGGCCGCGGCGAGCAGGGCGCCGGTCGACTCGATGACGTGCACCAGGGCCGCGTTGTCGGCGCCCTCGTCGAGGGTGATCTCGAACGGAACGTACGCGTCCTGCGCCCGCCCGGCCAGGTTGGCGGCGTACGCGATGAGATCCTCCGCGATGTGGAACGCCGTGGCCCGGCAGTCCCACTCCAGCCGCCCGGCCTTGACCGCCCCCCAGTCCTGTTCCGCCGCCCCCCGCAACACCGCGGCACAACCCGCCACGGCCTCGGTCACATGATCTCCGCCCATAACCCCGCCCATATCCCCGTCCATCGCTCGCATGGGGCGAACCCTAGGGGGGCGGGTGCGTCAGGTCGACAGCATTTCCAGTTCGGAGGTCAGGTTGTAGCGGGCCGTGGCCTCCCAGTGTTCCCGGCCGTAGGGGGTGCGGAACAGGCTCGGCAGGGCGAGGAGTTGGCGGAGGATCGCCGAGCGGCCCTCGCGGAAGGTGGCGGTGGGGATGAAGTGGTATTCCTCACGGACTTCGGCGGTGTAGGCGGCGTAGGCGGAGGGGGGTGCGGCGAGGATGGCGAGGTCGGCGTCGCAGAGGACCTGGCCGTCGCGGTCGTCGGCGGTGGGGGCGTGGGTGGTGGTGAGGCGGACCAGCCGGGCGACCTCGGCCGTCCTGGCCGCCGGGACGCCCGCCTCGGGCAGGGCGCGCTCGGCCAGGTGGGCCGACCGCTCCTCGTTCTCGGAACGCTCCGGTGCGTAGACCGCGTCGTGGAACCAGGCGGCCAGACGTACGACGTCCGGGTCGGCGGCGTACGCCTCCAGCGTGTCGATGTGATCGAGGACCGCGGTGAGGTGGGCCAGCGTGTGGTAGTGCCGCTGGGGCTCCTGCCAGCGGGCGAGGAGATTGTCGGCGTAGGGGGCCGGGTCGGGCCCGGCGCCGGGGGCACGGGCGCCTTCCAGAGCGCGGGCGAAACGGAGACGCAGAGCGCCGAGGTCGGCCGTGGGATGCAGCATGTCTCTCATTCTTCCGTGGCGTGGAGTGGTGCGGCTGCTTCCGTGGCGTGGAGCGGTGCGGCTGCTTTCATGACGGCTGGGGTGCTGGCGCACCGTGGCCTACTCCCAGCCGAGTGAGCCGTCGTCGCGTGCAACGGCCGTGCATTCCGCTGTCTCCTCGCCGGATTCCAGGGCATGGGCTGTCTGTTCCAGGAGATCGGCGAAAGAGGTCCACAAGCCGACCGATGCGCTGTCGTGGGTGAGGAGTTCACCGACGCTGCCTTGACGCGGGCCTGGACGCTGGTCCACGAAGAGGGTGTCACCGCTGATGGTGGTACCAGCTGGTGGGGCCGGTGGGGCCGGTGGGGGTGGTGGCGGTGGTGGGGAGGGAGCTGAACATCTTCAGGTGAGAGGGGCTCGGGCGGGCGGGGTGCGGGCGTACTCTTGAATTGGACTAGACCTGTAGCCCGCCGATGAATGGGGTGCCATGAGCAAGCGTGCAGTCCTGGAGGTGATCGCCCTCGACGTCGAGGACGCGGTCGCCGCCCAGGCCGGAGGCGCGGACCGCCTGGAGCTGGTCACCGAGATGGCGGCCGACGGGCTCACCCCCGCGCCGGCGACGGTCGCCGCGATCAGGGCCGCCGTCGACATCGACCTGCGCGTGATGCTGCGGCTGGCGGACGGTTTCGCGGCCGGTGACGTGGACCGCCTGGTGGAGGTCGCCGGCGAGATGCGGGGCGCGGGCGCGGATCAGTTCGTGCTCGGGTTCCTCGACACCCACGGGGGTGTCGACCTGGCCGCGGTGGAGCGCGTCGTCGGTGCGCTCGGCGGCTGCCGCTGGACCTTCCACCGGGCGATCGACCGGGCCGCCGACCGCGGCGCCCTGCGCAAGCAGCTCGCCGACCTGCCCGGCCTGGACACCTACCTGACCGCCGGTTCCGCCACCGGCGTGGACGACGGCCTGCACACTCTCTTCGCCGAAGCGGGCCGCCGAGGCGAACCCGGTTACGGCCAGACCCTGCTCGTCGGCGGCGGCCTCCGCCTCGAACACCTCCCCGCCCTCCGCCGCGCCGGCCTCGACGCCGTCCACATCGGCGGCGCCGCCCGGCCGGCGGGCTGGGAGGGGCCGGTCTCGGCGGAGGCGGTCGCGCGGTGGCGGGCGGTGCTGGACGCGGGGACCGACTGACACGGGCTCAGCCGACTCGTATGCGCTCAGCCGACTGGCACGGGCTCACCGGAGGGGATGCAGGCACAAGGAGATGTCGCCGTCCTTGCTGTACTCGGGGTAGGCGATGTAGTCCCCGTCCGCGCACGTGCCGCCCGGCGGCTCGGTGACCTTGAACTGTGCCTCGGTGGAGCCGCAGTTCACGGCTTGGAGATCCTGCTCGGGCCACGTGGCGCTGTTGCGGGCGCACGATCCGACCGTCAGGGTCGGCCGGCTGTCGTCGGAGCCGCCGGTCGTGAGACCGATGAGGATCAGGACCGGGACGGCAGCCGCCACCAGCCCGGCCAGGCACAGCGGTATCAGGGCGAGTTTCCGGCCGGCCGCCTGAAGATCGGCTTGCCCGGGTCCAGCGGAGGCCGCCACCCGGGCGCGACCGGTGCCGGCATGCGCCCGATGGCGGAGAGAACGCGAAGGTTGGCCAGCAGGGTGAGGGGCGTGAAGAAGACCGACAATGGCCCCCACCAGCCCAAGAGCATGGTGTCCGCCTGCATGTCCCGGAACGAGGCCAGCGCGCAGGTACGGCAGAACATCCCCTCCCGCCGCAGGAACCGCATCACCAGCACCATGCCCTGGTGGCCGCGGATCAGCATCGGCGCGGCCGGCGAGGCCCCGCACACGTGACACGCCGTCGCTGCCGGGGATGGGTACGGGGCAGGGGCCGGGTACGGGTACGGGTACGGGTACGGGGCAGGGGTCGGGTTCGAGTACGAGTGCGGGTACGGACCAGGGTGCTGCGGATACACGGGACGTGACGGCGGCGGCGTGGTCAACGGAGGCCTTTCCAGGGGAACATGCCGGGACGGCACAGCACCCTACTGAACGGCCCCGTGCCTCACTGTGCGACCTGCGCGACCTGCGCGACCTGTGCGCCCTGCGCGCCCTGCGTGAGCTGCGGAGGCAGCGGCGCCGCGTGCGTGACGATCAGGCCCGACACCGCTCGGGTCAGAGCAACGTACAGGCGGCGCAAGCCCGTTCGCTCGTCGGGTTCGCCGTCGACCACCGCCTGCGGCTCGTCCAGGACGACGTAGTCGTACTCCAGGCCCTTGGCGAGGGAGGCCGGGACGAGGGTCAGCCGGGTCTCGCGGGTGGTCTCCTCGCCCGGGGCCAGGTAGGCGATCCCGGCCGCGGTCAGCGCCTCGGCGAGGGCCGGAACGCGCGCGTCGGCCGCGATCAGACCGGTCGAGCCCTCGTTGCCCAGCAACTCCTCGCAGGCGGCGATCACTTCGGCCGTCTTCTCCGCCGTACGGACCTCGAAGAAGCCGGGGTTCTCACGGACGGAGGCCACCGGGGTGAGGCCGGGGGCGATGTGCGGGAGGAGGCGGGAGGCGTACGTGATCACGTCCGTGGGGACGCGGAAACCGGCCGTCAGCTCCTCGATGACGCCCTCGCGCTTGCCGAGATGGGCCAGCGCCTCGTCCCAACTCCGCGTCGCCCAGGGCGTGGTGCCCTGCGCGAGGTCGCCGAGGACGGTCGCGCTGCCGGTGGTGCAGCGTCGGCCGACGGCCCGGTACTGCATGGGGGACAGGTCCTGCGCCTCGTCCAGGACGACATGGCCGAGCGAGTGCGTGCGCTGGATCAGGTCGGTCGCCTCGTCGACCAACACCGCGTCCGCCGCCGACCACTTGGCCGACTTCACGCTGCGCACGGGCTTCGCCCACAGGATCGTCTTCTGCTCGTCCTCGTCCAGGATCCCGGCGGCGTGCTCGGCGAGGAAGTCCGCGTCGGTCAGCAGCCGCAGCACCAGCTTCGCCGGGTCGACCACCGGCCAGCACACCTTGACGGCCGCCTTCACCGCGCTGTTGCGGGCGACCGCGTCCTGCACCCGGTCGTCCGGCGCCTCGCCGGCCCGCTCCATCTGCACCAGCACCGCGTGCGCGATCCGCTGCGGCAGGGCCTCGCGGGCGGCGCCGTAGCGGATGTCCCGTGCGAGCAACTCCCGTACGAGTTCCTCCAGTTCGTACGACGGAACACGCCAGCGCCGTGATCCGCGCACCACGACGACCGGCTCGGTGGGCAGGGTCACATGGGAGTACAGGGCCCGGCGCAGCACCTCGGCCGTCCGGGCGTCGCCCTTGATGATCGCGGCGGGCGCGTCGTCCGTACCGCGCACCTCCACGTGGGAGACCAGGTCGTCCACGGTCGCCTGCTGCACGCTCAGCTCGCCGAGCGCCGGCAGGACCTGCTCGATGTAGTGGAGGAAGGACCGGTTCGGCCCGATGACGAGCGTGCCGGTGCGGGCGAGCCGATCCCGGTGGGCGTACAGCAGATAGGCGACGCGGTGCAGGCCGACGGCGGTCTTGCCGGTGCCGGGTCCTCCCTGGACGCAGACCGTGCCGGACAGCCCGGAGCGGACGATCTCGTCCTGCTCGGGCTGGATGGTGGCGACGATGTCCCGCATGGGGCCGACGCGCGGCCGTTCGATCTCCTGCTGGAGCAGCTTGCTGGTGGCGGCGGTCTCGGCGGGGTCGGAGAGGTGCTCGTCCTCGTACGCGGTCAGGTCGCCGCCGGTGTAGCCGAACCGCCGGCGCAGCCCGACGTCCATCGGGTCCTTCTTCGAGGCCCGGTAGAACGGCTGCGAGACCGGGGCGCGCCAGTCGATGACCATGGGGTCGCCGTCGGCGTCGTGCACATGCCGCCGCCCGATGTAGAACTGCTCGCCCTCGGCCCCTTCGGCCTGCGACGCGCCCGGGGCGTGCAGGTAGTCGAGCCGCCCGAAGAAGAGGGGGGTGTCGCTGAGGTCGGCCAGCGCCTTGATGCGGTCGTCGATCTGGCGGGCGAGCACGGCCGCGTTGACCCAGTTCGCGGTGACGTCCTTGATGTCCAGCGCCTCGACGTCCTCGCGCATGGCGCGCAGGGCGGCGCGGGAGCCGGCGAGGTGGGACCGCTCTCGCGCGAGCGGGTCGCTCACGGGGGCGTCGAGAGGGTCGCCGAGGGGGTCGCTCGCGGGGGCATCGAGGGGGTCGCCGAGGTGGTCGCGGGCGGGCGTGGACAAGGGAGTGCCTCCGGGTGGTGGGCCTGATGCGTGCGGTACGCGGCTACGACGTGTGCCGTCCGGTTTCCGGTACGACGAACGCCGTCCGGTTCGGGTACGACGCGTGCCGTCCGGCTTCCGGTACGACCTGTGCCGTCCGGTTTCCGGCCGGACGACGGCACTCCGTGGGGGAGGCGGGCAAGAGCGGAGATTCTAGGCGGGCGACGGTCACAGGGCCAATGGATTTTCCTGCCGCCGATTCCGTGTCGGTTTTCCCGCGCCCTTTCCCTTGCGCCCCCGCGCTTTCCCGCGCGCCCTCCCCCCCACGCCCTCCCTCGCGCCCTTTCCCGTGTGCCCCTAGGGGACAGGGGCCGTCGGGTGTAGGGGAGAGGTCCACCCGGGGGGCGAGCCGGAGGCCTCCAGAATTGGACCCGGAGACCGATGCCGGATCGATGGGCGAAGTTCCACTATGGAGACATGAGCGCAGCAACCATTTCCCCAGCCCCGACCCGACCACCGACCGGCGCCACGGCCATGGACGGCCCCCGCCACCACCCACTGGGCAACGCCCTGCGTGCGATCAAGGTCTACGTGGAGGCCGCGTTGCGTGTCGTGATCCTCGGTGAGTACGGCGAGGAGGCGGGCATACGCCACAAGTGACCGCATAGGGTCGTCCCCGTGCCGAAACGGTCGGTGATGTCCCTCCCCTTGCTCGCGGTCCCCCTGCTCGCCGTCTCCTTCTGTTCCTTCGCCGCCCTGTGCGTGCTGCAACGGGCCCCGATGGCCGACCTGCTGGTCTACCGGGCCGAGGGCACCGCGGTGTCCCACGGCAGTGACCTGTACGGCTTCACGGTCACCGAGTGGCGGCTGCCGGCGACCTACCCGCCCTTCGCGGCGGTTCTGTTCGTCCCCACGACGTGGATCCCGGTCCCGGCCCTGAAAGCGGCGTTCCTCGCGGTCAACGCGCTCCTGCTCACCGGCCTCGTCGCCCTCTCCGCGCGCCTGGCCTCCCGCACCCTCCCCCTGCCCGTCCTGTGCACGGCCACCGCCCTCGCCGTCTGGCTCGAACCGGTCTTCCAGACGCTCCTGTTCGGCCAGATCAACCTCGCCGTCACCTGCCTGGTCCTCTGGGACCTGACCCGCCCACCCCGCACCCGCCCCGCAGTCCGCCCCACAGGTCGCGCCACCGGCCTCGCCCTCGGCCTGGCGGCGGGGATCAAGCTCACACCGGCGATCTTCATCGCCTACCTGTTCCTGCGCGGACGCAGAAGGGAGGCGGCCACGGCGACGGCCGCCTTCCTCGGCACGGTCCTGCTCGGCGCCGTGCTGCTTCCCTCCGCCACCGCCGAGTTCTGGACCGCACGCCTCTACGACACCGGAAGGGTGGGCAAGGCATGGATCGTGGACAACCAGTCCCTGCAGGGCATGATCGCCCGTGCGCTGCACGACCCGGCACCGGGCCTCGCCTGGGCGGTGCCGGCGGCGGCCGTGGGCACGGCGGGACTGTGGCTGGCGGTCCGCGCGGGCGCCCGCGCCGAGCGGTACGGCGTCCTCCTGACCGCCCTCACCGCCCTGCTGGTCTCCCCGATCAGCTGGTCCCACCACTGGGTGTGGTGCGTGCCGTTCCTCGCGGTGCTCCTGGCCGAGGACCGCGTCCGCCTCGCGGCCCTGACCGCGGCCCTCTTCACCGCCCGCACCCTGTGGCTGGTCCCGCACGAGGGCGACCGGGACCTGCGGCTGCCCTGGTGGGAGCAGCCCCTGGCGTCGCCGTACCCGCTGCTGGGCCTGGCCCTGCTGGGCACGGCGACCTTCGTCACCCAGCGCTCGCGGCGGATCCCCGCGGGGGCGGCTCAGCCCTCGGAGAGGATCTCGTCCGCGTCCACGATCCGGTAGGCGTAGCCCTGCTCGGCCAGGAAGCGCTGGCGGTGTGCGGCGAAGTCCTGGTCGATGGTGTCGCGGGCGACGACCGAGTAGAAGTGGGCCTGGTGGCCGTCGGCCTTCGGACGCAGCACGCGGCCGAGGCGCTGGGCCTCCTCCTGGCGGGAGCCGAAGGTGCCGGAGACCTGGATGGCGACCGTGGCCTCGGGCAGGTCGATGGAGAAGTTGGCGACCTTGGAGACGACCAGCACGCTGATCTCGCCCTCACGGAAGGCGTCGAAGAGCTTCTCGCGCTGGGCGTTGGACGTCTCGCCCTTGATGACGGGGGCGTTCAGATGCTCGCCCAGCTCGTCCAGCTGGTCGATGTACTGGCCGATGACGAGGATCTGCTGCCCCGCGAACCGGCGGACGATCGCCTCCGTCACCTTCCGCTTGGTGTCGGTGGTGGCACAGAAGCGGTACTTCTCCTCGGTCTCGGCGGTGGCGTACGCCAGCCGCTCGGAGTCCGTGAGGGTGACGCGGACCTCGACGCAGTCGGCGGGCGCGATGTAGCCCTGCGCCTCGATCTCCTTCCAGGGCGCGTCGAACCGCTTCGGCCCGATCAGAGAGAACACGTCCGACTCGCGGCCGTCCTCACGCACCAGGGTCGCGGTCAGCCCCAGCCGGCGCCGCGCCTGGAGGTCGGCCGTGAACTTGAAGACGGGGGCCGGCAGCAGGTGCACCTCGTCGTAGACGATCAGACCCCAGTCCCGCGAGTCGAACAGCTCCAGGTGCGGGTAGACGCCTTTCCGCCGGGTCGTCAGCACCTGGTAGGTGGCGATCGTGACGGGCCGGATCTCCTTCCTCGTCCCGCTGTACTCGCCGATCTCGTCCTCGGTCAGCGAGGTCCGCTTCACCAGCTCGTGCTTCCACTGCCGCGCCGAGACGGTGTTGGTGACGAGGATCAGGGTGGTCGACTTGGCCTGCGCCATGGACCCGGCGCCGACCAGCGTCTTGCCCGCACCGCAGGGCAGGACGACCACACCGCTGCCGCCGTGCCAGAAGTTCTCGACGGCCTGCTTCTGGTACGGGCGCAGCGTCCAGCTGTCCTCCAGCAGCTCGATCGGATGCGCCTCACCGTCCACGTACCCGGCGAGGTCCTCGGCGGGCCAGCCCAGCTTCAGCAGGGTCTGCTTGATCTGCCCGCGCTCGGAGGGGTGCACGACCACGGTGTCCTGGTCGATGCGCGCCCCGACCAGCGGGGCGATCCGCTTGGACTTGAGCACCTCCTCCAGCACCGGCCGGTCGGTGGTGGTGAGGACGAGCCCGTGCGCGGGGTGCTTGCTGAGCGTCAGCCGCCCGTAGCGGTCCATCGTGTCCGCGATGTCGACCAGCAGCGCGTGCGGCACCGGATACCGGCTGTACTGCACGAGCGCGTCGACCACCTGCTCGGCGTCGTGCCCCGCCGCCCGCGCGTTCCACAGCCCGAGCGGCGTGACCCGATAGGTGTGGATGTGCTCGGGCGCCCGCTCCAGCTCGGCGAAGGGCGCGATGGCCCGACGACAGTCGTCCGCCTGCTCGTGATCCACCTCAAGCAGCAGGGTCTTGTCGGACTGGACGATTAGGCAGGACACACATACCTCCACGGATTGGATCTCCAGCGTGACAGACAGCGCACCTGCCACGGCTCGGGCCATGCCCCGTGCCCGGCGCCGGAAGGGCGTACCGGCCGGCGCGCCGGGGATGCGCGCCGCTCTCTATGTTCGCCTATCCCGTGAAACGGACGAGACGACTTCTCCTGAGCGCCAGCGTGCGGCATGTGAGGCGCTGTGCGAGGCACGTGGCTGGGACGTCATAGCCGTCGAGGAGGACATCGACGTCTCCGGCTTCTCCCGGGGGCTCGACCGGCCCGGACTGCAACGCATCCTGACCCGGCTCGCCGAGCTGGACGTGATCGTGTTCTTCAAGATCGACCGGCTCGCACGCTCGACGGTCGACTTCGCGGAGATCATGCGGCTCGTCGAGCACCAGAGCGTGGCGCTCGCGTCGGCGACGGAGCCCCTCGACCTCACGTCGTCCATGGGCCGGGCCATGGCCAAGGTGATCGCCGTCTTCGCGGAGCTGGAGTCCGACACCATCGGCATGCGGGTGTCCAGCGCCCATGAGCACCTGCGCCGCGAGGGCCCCTACACCGGCGGCCGGGTCCCGTACGGGTACATGGTCGTCTCCAATCCCAACGGGGCGGGCAAGGTCCTCACGGTCAACGAGGACGAGGCCAGGACGATCAAAGGGATCGTGGAGCGGGTGTTGGCCAAGGACTCGCTGATGCAGATCATCAACGACCTCAACAAAGAGGGCATTCCCTCGCCCGGTCACACCTCACGCCAGACCTCGGGGAAGCGCAGCGACTCCAGGCAGTGGTACACGACGACGCTGCGCAAGCTCCTGGGCAATCCGCAACTGCTCGGCCAGGTGATCGAGGACGGAATGCCGATCCTGCGGACGGACGGGCTGCCCCTGGTCAACCGCCCGCCGATTCTCGACACGGACACCTGGCAGGCACTCCAGGACGAGCTGCGGCGTCGGGCCAACCCGGCGGAGAAGCGCCGTGAGGGGACATCGCTGCTGCGCGGCATCATGCACTGCGGAGTCTGCGGTGAGCGCATGTACACCTTCAGCGGGCGCGACGATCAGCTCCGGTACCGGTGCATCGGTCCGCTGAAGTACCGCCAGCGGACGGCCAAGGGGGACGCGAAGCCGGGCGAGAGGTGCTACGGGCCGACCGTGGCCGGGGTGACAACCGAGGCGTACGTCACCGAGGAGTTCCTCGCGAAGTACGGGCACCTTCCCGTGATGCGGATGGTCCAGGAGGTGGGCGAGGACTTCCGCCCCCAGATCCGGCAGGCCGAGGAAGCCCTGTCCGACTTGCAGAAGGACCACTACGACCGGGGTCTGTTCAAGGGCGACGACGGTGCGCGGCGGTGCGCGGCGGTACGCGGAGCAGTACGCCAGGCTGGAAGACCGCCTGGCTTCCCTGAGGGAGAAGCAGCGAACGGCGAAGCCCGGCGGTGTGAAGGCGGAGCCGACCGGGGAGACGCATGCCGAGCAGTGGAGGCGCTCGGACGTGGCCGGTAAGCGGGACCTGCTGCTGAACGCGGGTGGCTACGTGGAGGTGGCACCCGCGCGGCGCGGCGGGAAGAAACTGGACACATCGCGGCTGTCGGTGCACTTCGGTGAGGAAGGGCACCTGCACCGGGCGGCAGCGGAGAAGAGGAGCGGGCACGGCGGGACGTCCCAGAACGACGCAGGCTGACGCCGCCGGGCCTGAGTCCGGTCGAGCGGTCCGGTCGCGCGGTCCGGTCGCGCGGTCCCGGGGGCTAGTCGTCGGCCAGTTCGGCGACGCCCGTGACGCGGTGCAGGGGGTAGGTGCGGACTTCGTCGGCGGTGTGGTCGTAGGCGGTGACGAAGCCGCCTTCGACGCGGATGGGGGCGATGACGCGCTGGCTGGCGGAGCCCTCGGCGTTGACGTAGCCGATCCACAGGGACTCGCCGGTCAGGACGGCGGCCTGCATGGTGGCCAGGGTCTCGGCGGGGCCGGTGCGGGGGAGTTCGCCGCCGGTCAGCGGGGTGTCGGCGGACTTGCGCGGGGTGGTGGCGGCCAGGTCGCCGGCCCGGATCGCGCGGATGGCGGCGGTGAGGAGGGTGGAGTCGGGCGGGGGCGGGCCGTCCGGTACGGGTTCGGGTGCGGTGCGCGGCGGGGTGCGGTGGGCGTCGGGGCGGGTGATCAGGACGTCGCCCTCGGCGGACTCGGCGGCGGGCGCGTAGCCCATCGCGCGCAGGCCCTCCAGCAGGGTGCCGGGGTCGGCCTGGGCGGCCAGCACGGTCGGGGCGAGGCGGCGCAGGCGCAGGGTGGCGGCGCGCTTGTCGGCGAGGATCTCGTTCAGCAGGGCGTCGTCGTCGCAGCGCACGTACGCCGAGGCGGCGCCGATCCGCAGATGGCCGTGCTTGCGGGCCACGTCGTCGATCAGGTAGGTCAGCGGCTGCGGGACGGGGGTGCGGGAGTGTGCGGCGAGGAAGGAGTGCAGGTCGGCGGCGGTTCGGCCGACGTCCAGGGCGCGGCGGACGGAAGCCGGGGTGAAGCGGTAGACGGTCGCGCCGCCCTTGGACTCGACGTCCGCGAGCACGCCGAGCATGGCGGCGAGCGGTCGTCGCAGCGGGCCGGGGGCGACCGCGGTCAGGTCGGCCTGGAGGAGGACGTGGTCCAGGGGCTCGGGCAGCAGGGGTGCCAGGAGCCGGGCCGCGGCGGCGGTGGCCGTGGTCTGTTCGGCGGCGGAGAGGGGTTCTGCGGGCGGATCCGCAGGGGTGGGGTGGTGGTGATGGTGGTGATGGTGGACGGGCAGTTTGTCGCCGGGGCCGGTCGGCTGTGCGGGGTGGGTGGGCTGTGCGGGGTCGGCGGGTGCCGGGGCGGGGGCGCCCAGCAGTGCCCTGCCCTGGGCGGACAGCGCCCCGCGTCCGGTGATGCCCAGCAGCTCCGCCTCCGACAGGGTCCAGCGGGCCAGGCGCGAGCGCAGGTCCTCCTCGTCGCCGGGCCGGGGGCCGCGCGGCGGCCGTTCCCAGCGCAGCCGGGCCAGCACCGATTCGGCGGAGGGCGCGGTGCCGACCGGGAGCCCGGCGAGCAGGGTCAGCACCCGGTGCCGTACCTCGGGCGCGGCCGAGCGGTCGAGTCCGGGGCCCAGCGCGGACAGCGCCCGGTCCTTCGCGTCCCGCCCGCCGACGACTCCCGGGGTGCGGGTGACGGTCAGCCAGGTCTCGGCGAGGTGGCCCCAGCGTTCGGCGGCGGGCCGCTCCAGCCAGTCGTCGTAGGCGGGGGTGGCGGCGTACCGCTCGTCGGCCTCGCCGTCGGAGGCGAGCAGGCCGGCGGCGTAGGCCAGTTCGACCCAGAACACGGCGACCGGCTCGGGCACGTCCAGGGCGACGGCGGTCCGTTTCAGGTCCCGCACGCTCAGTCCGCCGGCCCGCAGCACGGCGGGACCGCCCTCGTCCCAGTCCTTCAGCAGCTCCTCGACGGTGGCGAGGGCGGTGTAGGCCTGCCCGGCGGCCGTCGCGTCCACCATCCGCGCCGCGTGCACGGCGGCCGGTTCGACGGCGGGCGGCAGGGGTTCGGGGGTCCGGTGGGCGCGGCCCTCGCGCAGGTGCAGGGCGACCTCGCGGGGCAGGACGACGGTGCCCGGCGCGGTCGGCAGCAGCAGGCCGTGGTCCAGCAGCCAGCGCAGGTGGGCGGCCGGTT
Source organism: Streptomyces sp. NPDC048297 (assembly GCF_043201585.1). NCBI lineage: Bacteria > Bacillati > Actinomycetota > Actinomycetes > Kitasatosporales > Streptomycetaceae > Streptomyces > Streptomyces sp. NPDC048297. The sequence continues at coordinate 54,479 of NZ_JBICZA010000028.1, read as the reverse complement.
CCGCGGTGACCTGCCCGTACGGCGGCCCCCACATGAGCCGGGACAGCACCTCCCGGGAGGCCTCCGAGGCCCCGGCGAGCAGGCCGGCCATCCGCTTGCGGTCGGTGAACAACTCGGTGAGCGCGGCGACGGCGGAGACCGAGTCGTGGGTCGAGGGCAGTCCGGCGGTGGTGACGATCTCCTGCATCCGCCCGGGGGACATGCCCGAAGTGGCCTCCTGCACGCTCGGTCCCAGGCCGGTCGGGGAGGGGTGCTGCGGGGACGGCGCGAGCAGTTCGCGGGCGGTGCGCACCAGTCGCAGCCGGTCGTCGTCGCCCCACACCAGGGCCTGTTCGCGCAGGGTGGCGACGGCGCGGGGCAGCGCGGCGGTGACGGCCCGGTCCCGGGCGTCCCCGGCCAGCAGGCCGAGCAGGCTGTCGTACGACGCCGGGTCCGGGGCGACGGCCAGGGCCTCCGCGGTCTGCAGGGCGAACCGGTCCAGGCGTTCGAGGGCGCGCAGGACGGAGGCGCGGGTGCCGGCGCGGGTGGCCAGCTGGGTGAGGTCGGTGGGGACGGGGGTGATGAGATCGGGTCGGCTGCGCAGGAGCGCGGACAACGAGGCGTCGTCCCGCGCGCGGAGTGCTTCCGCGAGGGACCGGGGTGCCGCCGGCTTCTCCTCGGTGCTCATCTGACTCACGTTAGCGGTTGCCGTGGGCGGGGGCTGCGCCCGCGTGCGCTCTCTTCGGCGCGCGACTGCGCTCTCCGCGGCGCCGGACTGCGCTACCTTCCTCACGGGGTTGTGCCGCCGTCGCCCCGGAGGGGTTCCGTTGGGGATCGAAAGCGACCAGGTCGTCTACGAGTATCTGAGCCGTGTCGGGGACATCGCTCAGCAGCGGCAGTTGCCGTCGTCCACGCGGATGCGGCTGGTGTCGGAGTTGCGGAACGAGATCGACCGGCACCGGGCGAAGGTGACCGTGGACAGTCCCGCGGCCGTCCGCCGCATTCTCGACCGGATGGGCAGCCCGGACGAGGTGGTGGAGGCGGCGGGTGGCTCCGCCGGGGGTGCCGGGTCCGGTGCTGGTGCCGGTGCTGGTGGCGTGCGGGTGCCTCAGCCGCCGGCCGCGGCGGTGCCGGTGCAGCCGGCGGCGGGGGAGCGGGAGCCGAAGGCTGCTGGGCCGGGGGCCGAGTCGGGGGATGGGGAGAAGCGCAGGGGGCTGCGGAGGGTGGTTCCGCGTCCTCGGCCCGCGGAGCCGGCGCCGCCCGCTCCGGCCGGTGGTGCGTCTCCGCCGCATCTCGCGCCGGCGCATGAACTCGGGGACAGCGTTGTCGAGCCCGACTGGTGGCGGGTGGAGGGCAGCGGGTTCGGTTCGGCGGGTGGGGATCATGTGCCGGGGTTCGTCGGTGGGGTGGAGATTCCGGACCTGCTCAAGCGGCCACCGATGGGGGAGGAGGGGGCGGAGAAGGAGGAGGCGGGACGGGGGCCCGGTCGGGAGCGCGGTGAGGAGAAGCAGGCGGATCCCGATCCCGATCCTGATCCCGTCGTCGCCCCGCGCCGTGCCCGGCGTCTGCTGCCTCGTCCTGCGGCCGGCTGGACCAATCCCCTGCTGCTGTTGGCCGCTGCGGCGTTGGTCGTCGGTGCGGTGCTCGGTAACTGGTTCGCGCTGATTCTCGGGTGGCTGATCGCGTACGGGTCCCGCAGGCTGAGCCCCGCCGAGTCCAAGTGGGCTGTCTTGGTCATCCCCGGCCTCTCCGCCGCCTCGGGTCTTCTCTGGCTGTGGGGGCGTGGCAGTGGGCGCTGGGGGGATCCGATCGCGCAGGGGCATATGGGCGATGCGCTCGCCGAGACGTGGCCGTGGGTGGTGAGGGGGGCGGCGGTGGCGTCGGCGGTGTTCCTGCTGTGGCGTTCCCAGCGCAAATAGCCTCTGGCGGGCGGGGTCTCCGGGTGCGGGTCCGTCACGGCCGTTCGCGCAGTTCCCCGCGCCCCTGGGGAGTTGGGGGTTGGCGTCGGTTTTCGCGTGTGGGTGGTTCCTCGTGCTCCTTCAGGACGCCTGAGTGCACGTATCCAGGGGCGCGGGGAACTGCGCGACCGGCTGCGACGAGCCGGTACCCGACGTCCCGCAGCACCCCCACTGCAGCGAGCCCGCCTCAGCCACCCCGCCGCACCCCCCAGGGGCGCGGGGAACTGCGCGAACGGGCACAGCGGACCCGCACTCGGTGATGTAGGCGCGGCCCCCTCCACGTATCCCGTCGGCCAGGCCCCCGGAGGGGACGGCAGAATGGGGGGCATGACCCTTACCGTCGGCTTCGATCTGGATATGACGCTCATTGATTCGCGTCCGGGGATCAGGGCGTGCTACCTGGCGCTGGCGGAGCGTACGGGGACGTACATCGATGCGGATCTCGCGGTGACGCGGCTGGGGCCGCCGTTGGTGGAGGAGTTGATCAACTGGTTCCCGGAGCACGAGGTCCCGGCGATCGCGGACCTGTACCGGGAGATGTACCCGGCGATCGCCATCGCCGCGACCCCCGCCATGCAGGGTGCGCGGGAGGCGGTGGGCGCGGTGCGTGCGGCCGGTGGCCGGACGATGGTGGTCACGGCGAAGTACGAGCCGAACGCCAAGCTGCACCTGAACCACCTCGGCATCGAGCCCGACGTGGTCGTGGGCGACCTGTGGGCCGAGCAGAAGGCGGCGGCACTGCGCGAGCACGGCGCGGCGGTGTACGTCGGCGACCACGTCGGTGACGTGCGCGGAGCGCGCATGGCGGGCGCGCTGTCGGTCGCCGTGGTGACGGGGCCGTGCGACGGTGACGAACTGCGGGCCGCCGGCGCGGACGTCGTGCTCGACGACCTCGCCGCGTTCCCGTCCTGGCTGGCCGGCTACCGCGCGGCGCCCCGCGCCTGACGCCGCCCGGCCGCGACCGACCGCAGCACGCCGGCACCGGCGACGAGGAAGCCGACGCCCATGAGCATGCTCATCCCGAACATGTACGTGGGGAAGGGCTTCGCACCGAGGAACAGCGGGGCCACGGTGACCAGTGTGGCCACGGCTCCGACGAAGAAGACGATGACACCGGCGCGGACCAGTCGGTCACCGGGCCCGGCGGAATTCGTTTGGGTTTTGTCACGCACCGGACCAGGGTAGTCCCCTGCGCGAGAGAACGACCGGGCGACGTCTTGTCACCCGCCCGAAGACCATTAGCCTCATTGGAGATATCCGCCGGCTCCGGCCCAGAATCGCTGCGCAGATGTCCCTACATGCGAACGGAACTGCCATGCAGACGATCTGGATCGAGATTCCTGCCGAGGACCTGAAGCGGGCGAAGCGTTTCTACGAGGCGGTCTTTCAGCACGAGCCCACCGAGATCGTGGACATGGGAGTCCGGCGCATCACGATCCTGCCGGGCACGCCGAGCGTCTCGCTCAACCAGACGGACGGTTTCGTGCCGTCGACCCTCGGGGCACTTCCGTACTTCCACGTCGACGAACCCTTGTCCGAGGCACTTGAGCGCGTGACCGCGAACGGCGGGAGCGTCGCCGACCCGACCGAGGAACGTCCGGGAAACGGGTTCTTCGCCCTCGTGCTCGACTTCGAGGGAAACGCGGTCACCCTGCACTCGGCGCAGAAGTAGCCCCGCGCCGACCGTCACGCGGCGCCGGCTCGGCTCCCTGCCGCGTCTGCTCTCCACCCCTCCCCCGTGGAAGCCATGAACAGCGGTCCGAGCTGCTCTTTCCGGATCCGTCCGAAAGGAATTCTGTGATGAAGAAGCGCTTTCGCGCCTGGGCGGCGCCCTTGGTCGCAAGGCGGCCCACACAGTCCGCTGAGGCACCCCGCAGACCTGTACCTACCGCCGCGTCCCCACACGGCGGTAGGTACAGCTGTTCGCTGTGAAGGCGCTGGTGGGTGCATTCAAGGGCCCTCGATATCGAAATGGCGGACGAGGGATGAACGAGCCACCCACACGAATCCCAGAGCGGCCCCGGCAGCTCCCACCCAAAGGGTCGACTTCATACCAAATGAAGCCGCGATGAGCCCTCCCGCCAGCGCACCTACGGGGCGCATCCCGAAGCTAATCGTCTGGAACACGCCCCGGACGCTCGCGCGCATTTCATTCGGCACCACAGCCGTGAATACAGCACCAATACTGGAATCCCTGATGATCATTCCAGCACCTGACACCAGGGCCTGCAGCAGAATTGCACCCGAGACGAAAGCGGCAGACCCTTTGACCATAGGGATAATAATTCCGGGGGTACAGTAAAGGACGAACCCTGCAATCAGGGTTCGCCCTACGCCGATGCGACGAGCCATGCGATTCAGTACCAGCGACCCAGCGATGCCCCCCAGAGCTGTCACGCTATAGTAGAGACCGATGGCCCATGCACTCAAATGCAGGGACCTGACAAGGTAGACGATGAAAACCGCGTTGATGACATTAAGGAACAGATTGCACCACGCCGTTGCGTACAATATTGATCTAATGATGGGATACCTCGGACGAAAATTAAATCCATTTGACGGAAGATATCGCACCCCATGCGAATCGGAACCGGGAGAGGCTGGCAATGCACCCCGAAGGAGAGCCGCAGAGATCAGAAAGGAAATTCCGTCGAAAAGCAGCGCAAACGGCGCCGTGACAACCTGGACGATGAGGCCACCAACCGTCGGACCGAGAAGAAAGGCGACCTCTCGTCCCCCCTGGAGAAGCGACTGCGCCGACACATAATCCTCGGGCTGCACGAGCAACCCGAATACAGAAATGTCGCTGACATCAAAGAGCACAGAGAAGAAGCCCAGCAAAAAAACAAGGAAACAGAGGTTCCAGAACTGAAGTACATGAAGCGCATTGAGCAAGGCGACCGAGCAAGCCAGAACGAATCGGGCGAAATCTGAGCCGGCCATGACTTCTTTCGGGCGACCCAGGCGGTCCACCCACCTACCCGCGGGAATGGAGAAAAGGAGGCTCGGTAGCCAGGTCAGCGCCACAAGAAGACTGACCTGAGATGTTCCAGCCCGCAAGCTGACTGTGGCCACCAGCGGTATCGCCAGGACGGCTACACCGTCTCCGACAGTGGAGACGACTGACGCAGTCCAATATCGTCGGAAAACTCTGTCCCGTGCAGGCTCGGGGATTTTCTGAGAAATCCTTCCTCGCCAGGACCTAGAGTTACTTCGCGCCACCGGAACGACAAGTTTCTCCACCGTGAAATTCTCTTCCTTCAGCACGGCATGACAAAGGGGGTGCCAAGTGATTTTGAGCACCCCCTTTCCTTACCTGCTCAATGACTTACCAGACGCCACCACGCATGCCAGTCACCTCCTTCATATTCAATAGCCTTCGATTCTCATCCACAGGCCAAGTTGCCGGATGTCGCGCTGCATTATCGGCTTATTCACTGACGTCCTGCAACCTGCCCACAGGTCAAGGTTGAAACACCTGTACGCTTTTGACCCTATTTATGGTTTCACGATGCACTTATGGCCGCGAGAGCGTCCCGTTCGTACAGGCGGGCCATACCGAGCATCGCTGCTTTCCGGACGTCAGCCGGGCTTTCGGTGTCCGGCTCCACACCAGGCTCGCTCCGTCGGCTTCGATGCCGTGCCTGACCCGGTGAAGCGCCGTACCATCGCACGGGGCGGTGGGGCTGCCCGCGCCACGCTCTGACTGGCCACCAGTCGATCCGGGAAAGGGCCGACATGCGACCGCCCGGGACATGGCCGCAGATGATGACAGGTGCACATCGGCCCGCATCCGGGATCCTTGCGGTGGCCTGGGAAGACAGGTGACCATTCTTGAAGCGGGCGCCGTTGCGGACGAGAGCGACGAGGTGGGGTGCGGTGATCGCGCGCCAGCGGGTCTGGGTGGACTCGCCGAGCTTGAACACCATCGTCAGGGCCGCGATGGGACTGCCGGCCCCACGGGTGACTTTGGTCCGCAACTTCACGGTGCTGAAAGTACTCTCGATGGGATTTGTCGTGCGCAGGTGCACCCAGTGTTCCGCGGAGAAGTCGTAGAACGCGAGGAGCTCGTCGGTCTCGCCGCCGACCATGACCGCACCCCTATCCGCGCTACCTCTAGCCTCGATTCGTCAGTGGTCGTGAGCGCATGACGGTGCTGCCGGTTCGCCCCGTTTGTCCCGCGTGATCGCGGGCGGGGGCTTCGCGTGTCGCTGCGGCTGCGCCGGGGTTCCACGGCTCCCGGAGGCGGCGCGGGTGTCCTTCTTCCTTGTCTCAAGGAGCTGGTGGGCTGGTCGTCAGGTGAGGACCGGGAGGGTGTTCAGCCGTTGCCAGCAGGTGGTGAACGCCTGGGCCCAGGGCCAGGTCGCCTCGAGACGCAGCCAGCGGCGGCGGGCGTGATCGGCGAGGCGGGCGGGCAGGTGGTAGAGGCGGAACCGCATGGTGTCCGGCTCGGCGTCGGTCAGATCGTCGATGTCGTGGAGTGCCAGCAACCGCAGCCACGCGTCGAGATCGGCGGCGAGGTTCGCGGCGAGTACCCAACCGCGGTTGACCTCCCACGATGCGGAGGGCAGGTTGTCCAAGCCCATGGCCTTGTTGGTGTGTACCCGGTCTTCCACGGACGCGTGCGAGCGGTGCAGCACGTCCAGGAACTGGGCGTGACCTGAGCCGGCGATGCCCCACATGCGGCCGATGTTGGTCGCGGTGATGCCGTAGCGCCAGCCCGTCTTCTTCTCGAAGGCGGTCAGTTTCTTCAGATGCCGTCGGGTCGGACGCATCCGGCGCACGATCAGCCGCATTCCCTCCGGCCAGCCCTCGCGGGTGTTCAGTCCGGTCAACCCGGCGACGAAGTAGCCCTCTTGGAGGCTGCCGTCCTGGTGCAGCGAGGTCTCCCAGGCGGCCTCGGGCAACTGAGCGATGGCCTGCTCGTCGTCTTCAGTGATCTTCCAGCCGACGGTGTAGCGGACCGTGCGCCGCGTGGTGTTCAACGCTTCGAGGTGTTCCAGCAGGCCATGGGTGGCGCCGTCGCCGTCCGCCCGGATGAGGATCTTCGCAGCCGAGGAGCCGGGAATCTGCGCAAGTGCGTCGGTGAGCACGCAGATGTGGTCGGCCACCGTGTTGGCTCCCGCGTTCCCCGGCCGCAGCAGCATGGCCAGAGATTCGGTGGTGTTCGCACACCATGCGGCCAGTGGATGAAACCCGAACGTCTTCTTGAAGGTGACCGCCGCCCCGGCCTTCTTCGACGTCGCCGTGATGACCGTGGCGTCGAGATCGATGACGATCCAGCCGGTCAGCCGCATGCCCGCCACTGTCAGCCACGGGAAGCCGCCCGGCCGTAGATGCAGCAGGCTCCACACGTGGCGACGCACCCTCGCCCGCGCCCTGGCGATCGCCGCCAGGGCGGTCTCGTCGAGCGTGGCAAGAGTGCGGCGGGCGGTGGAGTCCGAGGCCGCAGGCCCGAACAGCAGCCGGTGATGCAGCTGCAGTTGCTCGGCCTCCGACAGGTTCGCTGCCCCGAGCACGATTGCGACCGTGAGCTGGACCAGCACCCCCGCGCGGTCCCGCCAGCCGGCCGCCGTGCTGGACGGCAGCACCCAGGCCAGCGCGTCCGTCAGCCCCGTCCGGTCCGCGCACCGGCGCAGCAGCACCGCCCCGGCATGCCCGATCAGTCTCTTCCCGTCGGCCACCACGGACAGCCGACGATCCCAGCCTGTACGCTCAACCACCAGAAAGGTGCCCTGACTTCTGCAGCGGATACGACCTAGACACTCGCATCCTCGCAGGTCAGCGGCACATTTCTGCTATCAGGGTGTCAGGTCATCCAATTCCGCCCGGGGTTGATGTTCCGTCAGTGATCAGATGTGCGCGCTTGCCCTCTGGTCCGTTCCAAGGCAACAGCCGGACAACGCCACGTCCGTCCGTGTCGATAGGCTCTGCCATGTCATCCCTGCTTTCGTCAGGTGTGGCCACGCCCCCGGACCTCTCGCCAGGTCGCGGGGGTCCTTTACTGCCCCCCAGACTAGCTGGGTATCTGACTATCTCGATAGCGCGTTGGGTGAATCTCTCGCACCCTGAATAGGTGGAGATCAACAGAGCAGAGCCGCACTGGCCACAGGTGGCAGAGGAGATCAGGCGACGTATCCGTGAGGGGACGTACGCCCCTGGTGCGCGCGTGCCTGGCACCGTGGCTCTGGCAGCAGAGTTCGACGTCTCCCAGTCGACCGCATCCCGTGCACTGGCCAGGCTCCGCACTGAGGGAGTTGTGTACGTGGTCAGTGGCACTGGCTACTTCGTCTCAGAGCCCTAGGAGCCCTCTGTGTAGCGCCGTTTGTGCTCCTGTCCTGGTGGGGAGAGCCCCGGTAGGCTGTATCAACGGCAGTTCAACAGGGCGTCCGGCCAGTCCGAGCGCGACAGAGGGAGTGTGTGCTTTGCCGACTGGCAAGGTCAAGTGGTTCAACAGTGAGAAGGGCTTCGGCTTTCTCTCCCGTGACGACGGCGGTGACGTCTTCGTCCATTCCTCGGTTCTCCCCGCCGGAGTTGATGTGCTCAAGCCGGGACAGCGCGTGGAGTTCGGCGTCGTCGCCGGTCAGCGTGGTGACCAGGCGCTCTCCGTGACCGTGCTGGAGCCCGCTCCCTCGGTCGCCGCCGCGCAGCGCAAGAAGCCGGACGAGCTGGCCTCGATCGTGCAGGACCTGACGACCCTTCTCGAGAACATCACCCCGCAGCTGGAGCGGGGCCGGTACCCGGAGAAGACCGCCGGGAAGAAGATCGCCGGCCTGCTCCGCGCCGTCGCCGACCAGCTGGACGTCTGAGACGGTGCGCCAGGGGATCTGACGTCTGAGACGGCGCGTCAGGGGATCTGACGTCCCGGACATCAGGGGACCTGCCGTCTGAGACGGCGCGTCAGGGGAAAGCGAGCGCATCCGGGCCGAGGGGCGGTACGAGCCCCTCGGCCGCCGCGCGGGTCAGCAGGCCGCGGATCGCGGCGTAGCCGTCCTCGCCGAGGGTGGAGGTGAACTCGTTGACGTACAGACCGATGTGCTGGTCGGCGACGGCCGGGTCCATCTCCTGGGCGTGTGCCATGACGTAGGGGCGGGAGGCCTCGGGGTCGTCCCAGGCGCTGTGCACCGACGTGTGGATGGCCTCGGCGAGCCGCTTCAGCGTGTCCGCGCCCAGGGAGCGCTTGGCGATGATCGCGCCGAGCGGGATCGGCAGCCCGGTCGTGCGCTCCCAGTGCTCGCCCATGTCGGCGAGCTTGTGCAGCCCGTAGTTCTGGTACGTGAAGCGGGCCTCGTGGATGACGAGTCCGGCGTCCACCTTGCCGTCCCGCACGGCCGGCATGATCTCGTGGAACGGCATGACGACGATCTCGCCGACCCCGCCGGGCAGCGTGTCGGCGGCCCACAGGCGGAACAGCAGGTACGCGGTCGACTTCTCGCTCGGCACCGCCACCGTGCGGCCCGTCAGGTCGGCCCCCGGCTCGCGCGTGAGCACCAGCGGCCCGCAGCCGCGGCCCAGCGCGCCGCCGCACGGCAGCAGCGCGTACTCGTCCAGGACGTACGGCAGGACGGCGTACGACACCTTCAGCACGTCGAACTCGCCGCGCTCGGCCATCCCGTTGGTGATGTCGATGTCGGCGAACGTCACGTCCAGCTTCGGGGCGCCGGGGACGCGGCCGTGGGCGAGGGCGTCGAAGACGAAGGTGTCGTTGGGGCAGGGGGAGTACGCGATCCGCAGGGACTGCTGCTCGCGGGGGGTCTCACTGGTGGTCATGCGGGTTCCAACTCTCCAATGCGGGCGTGAGCTTCCCGAAGCCCTCGGTGAGGGCGGCGAGAGCGTCGCCGATGCGCCAGGCGGCGCGGTCGCGCGGGCCGACCGGGTTGGACACCGCGCGGATCTCCAGCACGGGCACCCCGTGCGCGGTGGCCGCCTCGGCGACCCCGAACCCCTCCATGCCCTCGGCGAGGGCCCTGGGGTGGCGGGCGCGCAGGGCGGCGGCGCGTTCGGCGGTGCCGGTCACGGTGGAGACGGTCAGGATGGTGCCGGGGAGCGCTCCGGTGGCCGCGGACACTTCTCGTACGAGTGATTCCGGGGCCGTGTGGGTGACGGTCCCGAAGCCGAGGTCGGTGACCGGGAGGAAGCCGTCTGCGGTCTCGGCGCCCAGGTCGGCCGCGGTGATCGCGTCGGAGACGACGAGCGAGCCGAGCGGTGCCCCGGGCTGGAAGCCGCCGCCGATGCCGGCCGAGACGACGAGGTCGTACGGGGTGCCGGCGAGCGCGGCGGCGGTGAGGGCGGTCGCGGTGGACGCGGCGGCGAGGGCGGGGCCCACACCGGCGGCCAGCAGGTCGTACCCGACGCAACCAGTGCGCCCCGCGCACTCGGCGTACCCCGTATGCCCGGCATGCCCCGTGTGCCCGGTGGCCGTGCGGTGCACGGTCGCGCCCGGCAGCCGTACCTCCGTGGTGGGCCGGTGCGGGAACGCCCGTGCCACCGCGTCCCGTTCTGCGGGGACGGCGGTGGCCACGAGGATGTTCACGCGGGCGTAGGCCGCGACCGGAAGGGCTAGGCCTTCTTGAGCTTGAAGGTCCACAGGCCCTTGGCCGTCTTCTCGCCCATCTGGATCGAGACCGTGTTGGTGTCGCCCTGGGTGCCGTACTGGGCGTTGAAGAAGGCGCTGCCCGGGATCGTGCGGTACGTCTTCTTGCTGGCGTCGGTGAACTGACGGCCGTTCACCAGGAGGATCCAGCCCTCGTCGGCGATCTTCGGGTCGACGCCGAAGCGGACCGTCTCGTCCTGGTCCACCTTGATGGACTTGATGTCGCCGGCCTTCTTGACGCACTTGGCCAGCGAGGCGGCGTCCAGGGCGTTGCCGTCGTTGTAGCAGAGGGCCTCGGAGTTGACCGAGCTATCGCCGACGGTGACCGTCGAGACGGGCGACGGCTTCTCACAGGCGGACAGGAGGAGCAGTCCGGCGGAAACGGCGCCGGCGACAGCGACGGCGCGGCGGCGTCGCGAGGCGGATTGCAGCGAGGTCATGGCCGAAGGCTATCGGGCACCCGGAGGCGTCCGCCCATGTGGGGTGCGGCGTGCCCGGTTCTTGCCCGGTTCGTTACGCCAGTCGCTGCGCCACCCGCTACACCTCGGGCTACGCCGCTCGCCGCGCCACTCGCCACACCTCGGGCTACGCCGCTCGCCGCGCCACGCATTACGCCAGTCGCCGCGCCCCTCGCCTCGTCACGCCACCCGCGCCCGTGGCCGTCCCCCCTGCCGGGCGGAGGCGAGAAGGCCGCGCAGGGTGGTCACCCATCCGGCGGCCACGATGACGGCGGCGACCGCGAGGCCGAGGGCGCCGTTGAGGGGCATCACGATGCCGACGGCGCCGCCGAACACCCAGGCCATCTGCAGCAGCGTCTCGGAGCGCGCGAACGCCGACGTGCGCACCGCTTCCGGCACGTCCCGCTGGATCAGCGCGTCCAGGGACAGCTTGGCCAGCGCCTGCGCGAAGCCCGCGACCGCGGCGAGGCAGGCCACGAGGACGGCGCCGAAGAACACGGCGGCCACGATCGCCGCACCGAGCACGACGGCGACGACCGTCACGATGATGATCTCCGGCGCCCTCGACCTCAGCCAGGCGCCCACGGCCGTGCCGAGGGCGTTGCCCGCGCCCGCCGCCACGCCGACCATCCCCAGGGAGACGGCCGCGCTCTGCCCGGTCAGCGGCTGCTCGCGCAGCAGGAAGGCGAGGAAGAAGATCAGGAAGCCGGACAGGCAGCGCAGGGCGGCGTTGGCGCCGAGCGCGTGGGTCACGGCGGGGCCGACGGTCCGCAGGCCCGGTTTGCGGCCGTTCTGCGCCTTGCGCCGCGGCCCGTGCAGATGCTGCTCGTCGGCGGCGAGCAGGGCGACGTACTCGCCCTTGGCGGAGTCCACCTTCGGGGGCAGCGAGAAGGACAGGAACATGCCCGCGATGAAGATCACGAAGGCGCCGTAGAGCGGCCAGGGATCCCCGACGGCGTGCAGCCCGGCCGCGATCGGCGCGGCGACGCCGGTGGCCAGGAGCCCGGCGAGGGTGACCCGGGAGTTGGCCTTGACCAGCGAGAACGCGGGCGGCAGCAGGCGCGGTACGACGGCGCTGCGCACCACGCCGTAGGCCCTGGAGGCGACCAGCACGCCCAGGGCGGCGGGGTACAGCTGGATGCTGCCGCTCGCCACGGCCCCGGAGAGGACCAGCGCGAGCAGCGCGCGGGCGAGCATGGCGGCGGCCATGGCGGCGCGGCGGCCGTGCGGGAGCCGGTCGAGGAGGGGGCCGATGACGGGGGCGAGGACGGTGAAGGGGGCCATGGTGATGGCCAGGTACAGGGCGACCCGGCCGCGGGCCTCGTCCGTGGGGACGGCGAAGAACACGGTGGCCGCGAGGGCGACGGTGATCATGACGTCGCCGGCGCCGTTCACCGCGTGCAGTTCGATCAGTTTGCCGAGGCCCGATTCGCCCGCGCCGTGCGCGTGCGTGGCCTTGCGGATTCCGCGGACCGTCCCGGTCACCGGGGAGTGCAGGGCACGTCCGACGGAGCGGACGACACCGCCGACCCGGCCCGACCCGCCTCCGCTCCCCCTGTCCGCGGCTGCCACGTCGTTCATAGTGCCCCGCGGACCCGTCCCGTAGTGCGGTTTACGCCCAAGCGAGTCGGCGGACACGCCCGTCCGTGCCCTCCCGGAGACGGTCCGGTGACAAGTCGGGAAGCTGTCCGGTGACAAGTCGGGAGGCTGTCCGGGGACGGTCTGGAGGCTGTCCGGGGACGGTCGGGGGACGGTCCGGACGGCGGGAAGGGGCGCCGGACTGTCCCCCACCACCGCCAACGGGGTAGCGTGCGTATCTCAGCCATAAAGCAGAATGGATGGCAGAGGTGCGCCCGAGCGCGATCGGACGCGGACGTCGATGCGGCCCACAGGTCCGCTCCGTTCGCTGAACCGCTTCACCGCCGGAGGCATCCGCACTTTGAGACGGCGTAGGAGAGAAGCGATACCTGTGAGCGCAGCGACAACGCGTAGCCGCACCCCCGACCGTCTGTGCGCCGAGGCCGTCGACCTCGCACGCGCCGCAGCCGAGGAGGTCGCCGCGCCGGGAGTGGTCGGTGAGCACGTCGGCCTGGTGTCCGAGGGCGACCGGGTCGTCACGCACTTCTTCGAGTCCAAGGAGCCCGGCTACCGGGGCTGGCGCTGGGCGGTGACGGTGGCCCGCGCCTCCCGCGCCAAGATCGTGACCCTGGACGAGGTCGTCCTGCTCCCCGGCTCCGACGCCCTCCTCGCCCCCGAGTGGGTCCCGTGGAGCGAGCGGCTGCGCCCCGGCGACCTCGGCCCCGGCGACCTGCTCCCCACCGACCAGGAGGACCTGCGCCTGGAGCCCGGCTACTCGGGCGAGGAGGAGCCGGCGCCGAACTCCGTCGTCTCCGGGGAGATGGCCGAGCTGGCGGAGGCGGAGGACGCCGACGTCACCGCCGGCACGCCCGCGGTCCAGCCGATGGCCCCCGTCCGCGGCTCGATCGCCGCGGTCGCCGAGGAACTCGGCATGCGGCGCGCCCGCGTCCTGTCCCGTTACGGCCTCCACGTGGCGGCGGACCGCTGGGAGGACGCCTTCGGACCCAAGACGGCGATGGCCCAGGCTGCCCCCGCCACCTGCTCCTCCTGCGGCTTCCTCAGCCCCATCGGCGGCTCGCTCGGCCAGGCCTTCGGTGTCTGCGCGAACGAGTTCTCCCCGGCCGACGGCCGCGTGGTCTCCTTCTCCTACGGCTGCGGCGCCCACTCCGAGGCCGCCGTCATGCCGAAGCCGCCCCAGCCTGCCGAGCCGGTCATCGACGAGATGAAGGTCGACGTCTTCCCGCTGCGCCCCGCCCGCGACTCGGGCTCGGTCCCGGAGGCGGGCGACGAGGAGACCGCCGAGCTGGGTCACTCGTAGACCGGCAGCCCGTCCGTCGGGATCGTCCAGTCGCCGATGGTGACGTCCTCGCCGTACACGAAGTCCTTGCGGGTCGCGTAGCGCGGCCCGTCAGGGGTGGGGTGGATGTCGGTGAGGACGGCGCCGGTTCCGGTGCGGGGGTCGAAGATCGCGTAGAGGGGGATCCCCATGAGGGGGTGGTCGCGGACCTTGCTCACCCAGTCGTTGTCCGGGTTGGAGCGGGAGACGATCTCGACGGCGGCGATGACCGTGCCGGGATCAAAGGCCCCGTCCCCCTCCATGTCCGCCTCGGCGATCACCAGCACGTCCGGGCGCCGCATGATGCCCTCGGACTCGTCCTCGACATCGGGTCGTCCCGTGTGCGCGACGATCTCGTCCGGCATGACTTTTTCGAGGCGTTTCCGCAGGCGCAGACTGGTCAGCCCATGCGGACCGATCGGCGCCGTCAGGTCGTGGACGATCCCCTTCCCGGTGATCTCGAATCTGCCCGGAACGGTGCCGTCCATGGACTGGACGACGTCCCGCATGGCCCGGTAGACGCGCTGCGCGCTCATGCTAGGCGGCCTCCAAGAGATCGGGTCGGCAGTCGCGGCAGTGGCCTGGTTCGGGGGCGCGGAAGGCGCGGTCGCAGGATTCGCAGGTCTGGAAGGGGTGGCGGACCGGCGGCGGTGGCTCCGGGGCCCGGAACGGTGGCGGAGGGGGCAGCCGGGTGGTGAGGCGATGGGCCAGCAGCGCCGCCGGGCGGCACAGGGGCTCCGCCGGGAGATCCGTGGTCAGGGCTTCCCGTACGGCCGTGGGACTCACGTCCCGTTCCAGCCACGCGGCGACGCCGGGGGCCAGGTGTTCCGTGTCGCGCTCGGAGAGCAGCAGGCGCCGGTCCTCGCGGTAGAGGCCTGCCAGCAGGTCGGTCGCCCGCCGGATGAGTGCGGGAGCGGGACAGGCCGGGCGCGGTACGGGCGGCAACTCCCTGCGCGGCGCCTGCTTCTTCCGTGAGGGCGCGGCCCCTGTCGGCGGCGGGTGGTCGTCCTCGGGGCGTCCCGGCTGGTTGCAGGAGGTCGTCCGCGTGATGATACGGCCGTCCGGCCCGCGTTCCGGCTCGCGCCGCAGGTACCCCTCGGCCTCCAGTTCCCGCAGCGCACGGGCGACACGGATCGCTCCCTCGGGGAAGCGGACGGCGAGCGTCTTGATGTCCACGCGGGCACCGGCCGGAAGCGACTGGATGTACACGCCGAGGCCGATGGCCAGCCCCGAGAGGGTCGGGTGCTGGGCCAAGTGGTTGCCGATCACCGTGAAGTTGGCGGTGTGACGGCTGTTCTCGTGGATCAGCCCCCCGGCCCGGGGCCGCTGAATCGGGTGCTTCTTGGCGCCAACGGCGGACTGGACGCGCGAGGGCGCGCTAGGGTTTTCAGTATCCATTGGGAAGGTCTTGCTTCCTTGGTGGTCAGGCCCCCGATCGGGATCGCTAGTCCCGGCCGGGGGCCGATGCATGTCTGCGACGGCTTTGCTGTTGCACTGAGCGTAGAGCGCGCAACAGGGCGCCACGCCAGCCCAGTTGGTGATATTCACCCTCGCGAGTGAGTTTGCGCCGCGGGAGGGAGGGGTGGGGTTTGGTGGGGGTCCTTTCACCTCGGTTGTTCCTTTAAAAGGGCGCCCCTCGCACCGCAGCACGGATTCCCGCGGGACGGCTTCGAGGGCGGTCGAGGCATGCGGCGAGTGTCCGGAGTTTGTCCGGTCGTGTCCGGGGTGTCCGGAGGTGCGCAAGGGTAGGGCGACGTCGGCGAGACGGTCGTACGACACGGAGGGGCGCGGAGATGACAGCGGAAGCGGCAGCGGTACGGCTCAAGACCGAGGAGGACGAACCGGGTTGGGAGGTGGACCCGGACGACGACTGGGGCGTCGCCGTCATCGCGACGGTCGGCCGCCAGCTGAGGCTGCGCCGCGAGGCGGTCGGGATGAGCGCCGCCGAGTTCGGCCGTGCGGTCGGCTACGGCGAGGACATGGTCTACAAGATCGAGAGCGGCAAACGGATCCCCCGCCCCGAGTACCTGGACAAGGCGGACGAAGTGCTGCGCGCGGGCGGCTTAATCGCCGCGATGAAGGAGGACGTGGCGAAGGTCAGGTACCCGAAGAAGGTTCGGGATTTGGCGCAGATGGAGGCCAGGGCGGTTGAACTCCAGCTGTACGACCCCTTGAACATCCATGGACTTCTGCAGACGCCGGAGTACGCACGGGCGTTGTTCATGATGCGGAGGCCTGCGTTCTCGATGGACGACATCGAGCGCGGGGTGGCGGCGAGGGCGGCTCGAAAGGCCGTGTTCGAGCGAGAGTCCGCGCCGGAACTGAGCTTCGTCCAGGAGGAGTGGGTGCTGCGGCGCCCGTTGGGGGGTAGGGAGATTCATCGTCAGCAGCTCGTTTATCTCCTTGAGCTGGGGCAGCTGCGGAACGTGGAAATCCAGGTGATGCCGTTGCACCGCGAGGAGCATGCTGGAACAGAAGGAGGCATCGAGGTACTCAAGTTCGAAGATGGGTCAGCGGTTGGGCGCTCCCCAGGAGTTGCCAACGGCCGTCCGGTTTCCGAGCCGAGGCAGCTCCGTATCCTCGAACTGCGGTATGGCATCATCCGGGCTCAGGCTCTCCCACCGAGGGAGGCGCTGGCCTTCATCGAGCAGTTGCTGGGAGAGACATGATCCGCAGAACCCCGGCGGGGGGCGCTTCCGAGTTGGCCTGGTTCAAGAGCAGCTACAGCAGCAGCAGTGAAATCGACTCCTGCGTGGAAGTAGCTCACGACTGGTTCAAGAGCAGCTACAGCAGCGGCCCAGACGGAGACTCCTGCGTCGAGATCGCCCCCACCCCCGAAACCATCCACATCCGCGACTCCAAGCAGACCGGCGGAGCCATTCTCAACGTCACGCCCACCACCTGGCTCCGCTTCGTCTCGTACGCCGCCGGGGGCTGACAGTCCGGAGCGGTACCTTCTCCTCACGCCCGACAGGTAAGAGGAGAACGAACGTGAGCAAGTACGTGCGGCCGGCGGCCGAGGGGGCAGACCCGTTCGGGACGGCCCGGCTGCGGCGCGGTGTCCTCGACGCCTGGGCGACCAGTCCCGCCCGGTTCCGGGAGGACGCCAACGCCGAAGAGGATCTCGTCCTCGGCGGGTACCGGGACCGGCTGGTCGTGGAGCTGGCCCAGAACGCCGCCGACGCCGCCGCGCGTGCGGCCACGCGTGCGGCAACGCATGCCGCCACGCCGGGTCGGCTGCGGCTGACCCTCCGCGACAACGTGCTCGTCGCCGCGAACACCGGCGCCCCGCTGGACGCGACCGGTGTCGAGTCGCTGTCCACGCTGCGGGCCTCGGCCAAGCGGGGTGAGCAGGACACGCACGGCGCGGTCGGGCGGTTCGGTGTCGGCTTCGCGGCCGTGCTGTCCGTCACGGACGAGCCCGCGATCGTCGGCCGGCACGGCGGGGTCCGCTGGTCGCTGGCCGAGGCGCGCGAGCTGGCCTCCGAGACCGCCCGGCACAGCCCGGGGCTGGGGGACGAGGTCCGCCGCCGTGACGGGCACGTACCGCTGCTGAGGCTGCCCTTCGCCGCCGAGGGCACCGCTCCCGACCCGTACGACACCGCCGTCATCCTGCCCCTGCGCGACAGCGCCGCCGCCGACCTCGCCGAACGGCTCCTGGACGCCGTGGACGACGCCCTGCTCCTCGCCCTGCCGGGCCTTGAGGAGGTCGTGATCGAGGTCGGGGACCGTGCCCCGCGCACCCTGCGCCGCCGTACCGAGGGCGCCGTCACCGTCGTATCGGACTCGCGGGACGGGACGACCCGCTGGCGCACCGTGTCCGCGCACGGGCCGCTCACCCCGGACCTGCTGGCCGACCGGCCGGTGGAGGAGCGGCTGCGCCCGCACTGGTCGGTGACGTGGGCCGTACCGGCGGACGAGCGGGGGCGGCCGGTCCGCCCGCGCACCAGCCCCGTCGTGCACGCCCCGACCCCGAGTGACGAGCCCCTCGGTGTGCCCGCGCTGCTCATCGCCTCGTTCCCGCTGGACACCACCCGGCGGCACGCGGCCCCGGGCCCGCTGACCGACTTCCTGGTGGAGCGGGCGGCGGACGCGTACGCCGAGCTGCTCGCCGACTGGCGCCCGGTGACCGAGGGCGCCATCGACCTGGTACCCGGACCGCTGGGCAAGGGCGAACTGGACGGCGCGCTGCGGCAGGCCGTCCTGGAGCGGCTGCCGCGCACCGCCTTCCTGCCCCCGGCCGTCGAGCCGAAGGGCGAGGGCCAGGGCGACGGCCAGGGCGACGACTATGGCGATGGCGAGGGCCAGGGCGAGGGTGGCCACGAGCTGCCGGAGGCTCTGCGGCCGCGTGACGCCGAGATCGTGGAGGGCGCGGGCGCGGACACCGTACGGGTGCTCGCCGAGGTGCTGCCCACCCTGCTCCCGGGCGGCCTGGAGCGCCGCGCCGAGCTGCGCACGCTGGGCGTCGCCCGGATCCCGCTCGCCGACGCCATCGACCGGCTCGCCGGTCTGGAGAAGGACCCGCAGTGGTGGTGGCGGCTGTACGACAGCCTCGCCGGGGTCGACCCCGACCGGCTCTCCGGGCTTCCGGTGCCGCTCGCGGATGGCCGCACGACGATCGGGCCCCGGCAGGTACTGCTGCCCACCGCGGACGGCAGAGCCCTCGACCCGGAGATCCTGGGCCGGCTCGGGCTCAAGGTCGCGCACGAGGACGCCGTGCACCCGCTGCTGGAGAAGTTGGGCGCGCTGCCCGCGACCCCGCGCGCGGTGCTGACCACCCCGCAGGTGCGGGCCGCCGTCGCCAACTCCCTTGAGGACGACGGCGGGGCGCTGTGGGAGGAGGACGCGCCGGACGCCGAGGAGCTGGCCGACACCGTCCTCGCGCTGGTGCGGGACGCGGGCCTGGAACCCGGTGACGAACCGTGGCTGGGCGCGCTGGCCCTGCCCGACGAGGACGGCGAACTCGCCCCGGCGGGCGAACTGGTCTTCCCCGGCAGCGACTTCGCCCGCGTGATCCGCGAGGACGAACTCGCCGCTGTCGATGGCGAGCTGGCGGCCAGGTGGGGGCAGCAGCCGCTGACCGCCTGCGGGGTCCTCGCGAACTTCGCGCTGGTCCGCGCCACCGACGTCGTCCTCGACCCGGACGAACTGGAGCCCCGAGAGGGCGACTTCGCCGAACCCGACGACGCCGGGCTGCTCGACGCGGTGGACGTGTGGTGCGAGGACATCCTCGACCGCTTCCCCGACAGCCCCGTACCCCCGGTCGCCACCGAACTCGTCGCCGTGCGCGACCTGGACCTCGTGGACGACGACCACTGGCCCGAGGCCCTCACCCTGCTCGCCCGCCCCCCGCTGCGCGACGCCCTCACCCAGCCCGTGCGCATCCTGCTGCCCGACGGCACCCACGAGGCCGTACGGCCGTACACCGCCTGGTGGTTGCGCGGGAACCCGGTGCTCGACGGCCGCCGCCCGGCGGGCCTGCTCGCGGCCGGCGGCGACCCGCTGCTGCGCGGCCTGTACGACGAGGCCGACGCGACCGGGTTCGAGGACGAGCAGGTGCTGCGCGCCCTCGGGGTGCGCACCTCGGTCGCGTCCCTGCTGGACGAGCCCGGCGGCGCGGCCGAGCTGCTGGACCGCCTCGCCGACCCGGAGCGGACCGTCACGTCAGCGCAACTGCACGGCCTGTACGGCGCGTTGGCGGAGCTGGACCCGGAGCAGGTGACCCTGCCGGACGAGGTGCGGGCCGTGCTGGACGGGCGGGTGGAGGTGGTGGACGCCGCCGACGCGGTGGTCGTCGACTCGCCCGACCTGCTGCCGTTCACCGCCGGTGTCCCGCTGCTGCCGGTGCGCCCGTCCCGGGCCGCCGAGCTGGCCGAGCTGTTCCAGGTGCGGCGGCTGAGCGAGTCCGTCACCGGTGAGGTGCACTCGGAAGGTGCCGAGCACGACGTACCGGAGCCGGTGCGGGTGCTGCTCGGACCGCTGACGCCCGCCACCTACGTCGAGCACGAGGAACTCGTCGTGGACGGCGTCGAGATCGACTGGCGGCTGACCGACGACGGCGTGCTGCACGCGGCCACCCTGGAGGGCGTCGCCGCGGGCCTCGCCTGGGCGGCCGGCCAGTGGCCGCGCCGCTTCGAGGTCGCCGCCCTGCTGGAGGACCCGTCCCGGACGGAGGAACTGGCACGGGACCGCTGGTTCGACTGACCCCGGTATAGGCGGAGTTGGGCTCGGTCGACCTCTACAAATTTCACACGAAATTTTTACCAGTCGTACAACCTTTCGCATCCGCCCCACGTCATGCCTGTGGAGTCACCAGACTCCACAGGCATTCAACGTGGGGAAAACACATGCGCATCCGAGCCTCTGCCGCCGTCGTCACCGGCGCGCTGGCCCTCACCGCCCTCGCCGTCCCGGCCGCCCAGGCCGACGGCGGGTACGGCGACACCAAGATCACCAAAGTCGTCGTGGACGGTGACAACAAGGTCTCCATGGGGACCTCCAGCCCGGTGACGATCAAGGTCAGCGTGACCGCCACGGACAACTCCGGCATCAAGGGAGCCGAGTCGTTCTTCCTGACGGGCCCCGGCTACGGCATCGAGATGACCGGCAAGCCCACCTGCACCGCCGTCAACGCCACGACCTCCACCTGCTCCGCCTCGGTGAAGATCGACCCGAGGACGGACTACTACGTGAACAAGAACGCCGGCACCTGGTACGTGGACGCGTGGATCGACGCCAAGGACGGCGACTTCGTCCAGAAGGACAAGGCCGGTTCCTTCGTCTTCCAGCGCGCGGGCAAGCTCACCGTCAACGCCGCCCCGGAGCCGGTGAAGAAGGGCAAGACCCTCACCGTCACCGGCACGCTGTCCCGGGCCAACTGGGAGTCGCTGAAGTACGGCGGCTACGGCTCGCAGTCGGTGAAGCTGCAGTTCCGCAAGAAGAGCTCCAGCACCTACACCACGTTGAAGACCATCAAGGCCGGCACGACGGGTGCCCTGAAGACCACCACGACCGCGACGGTCGACGGCTACTACCGCTTCTCCTTCGCGGGCAACTCGACCACCTCGGCGGTCAACGCCACGGGTGACTTCGTCGACGTGCAGTAACGCGCCAGTGAATTCGAGGTGTCCTCACCCGATGCCTCGTACAACCATTCCACTTCCACGCAGGTCCCATCGGTCGAGTCGACTGACTCCACGATCACCACTGGACCTCGTGTCCACCCTTCTCCACACAGGGGAACGCATGCGAACTCGTGCCACCGTGGGCGCCGTCACCGGCGCCCTGGCCCTTTCCGCCCTCGCCGTCCCGGCCGCGCAGGCCGCCGGGACCGCGAGGGTGCCCGCGGGTACCGCCGCCGCGAGCAAGGCCGCCCACTCGGCCCACTCCGGCCACTCCACGGGCAAGTCGGCCTACGCCGCCGGCGTGGACGAAATACCGTCCGTCCTGAACGCGACCTTCTCCAACGTCAAGGTGAACAGCGGCAAGAACATCGCCGTCGGCATCAGCAAAGTGGTCAAGGTCCCCGTCTCCTACACGCTGACGCACGGCGCGGACGTGGACATCCACGCCGCCGACTTCGTCTCGGCCGTCGAGCTGTACCGCGGCGAGTCCTTCGAGAACCCGATCTACTTCTTCGACAGCGACGTAGCGACCTGCACGGACACCTCCGCCACCGTCGCGAGCTGCAAGTCCACCGTCGCCATCGACCCGATGGAACTGCTGAACGAGGACGCGGGCTCCTGGAAGGCCGCCGCCTTCGCCGTCGCCTTCAACGGCCAGGACCCGCAGAACCCGGCCGACCCGAGCCAGATCGGTGTCGCCGTCAAGGACAACGCCGCGGCCTTCAAGCTGCAGCGCTTCTCCACGCTGACGGTCAACGCCGCGCCGGAGCCCGTGAAGAAGGGCAAGACCGTCACGGTCACCGGCAAGCTGGCCCGTGCCAACTGGGACGACGGCAAGTACCACGGCTACACCGTCCAGCCGGTGAAGCTGCAGTTCCGCAAGCAGACCTCCAGCACCTACACCACGCTGAAGACCGTCAAGTCCAACTCCACGGGCAACCTGACGGCCACCACCACGGCCACGGTCGACGGCTACTTCCGCTACAGCTTCGCGGGCACCACGACCACCCCGGCGGTCAACGCCACGGGTGACTTCGTCGACGTTCGCTGAGTCATGACGGACGGCCCCGGGGGCAAGCCGGCTTCCGGGGCCGGATCGTTTCCTCTCCTCCGTGCCATGAACCGGCAATCGGCCGACAAAGAATGGCCGGGAAGCGATCTTGGAGTACAACCTTCCGGTTCCCCCGCCGATCTGATCGCGCGAGTCGACCGACTCACTCCTCGAAAACTTCTCCCAACAGGGAAACTCATGCGCATTCGTGCCACCCTGGCCGCCGTCACCGGCGCCCTGGCCCTGTCCGCCCTCGCCCTGCCGACCGCGCAGGCGGCCGAGACCAGCGGCACGCCCTACACGCTGAACGCCGGCTTCTCGAACGTCACGATCGCCAAGACGATCAAGGTCGGCCCCACCGGCAAGGTCTCCACCAAGTACAGCTACACGCTGACCCACGGCGCCGACGTCAACATCAAGGCCGCCGACTTCTTCACGGACGCCTACCTGTACAAGGGCTCCTTCGACACCCCGTCCGGCGAGCTGTACGGCGACAACCCGGCGACCTGCACGGCGGTCACGGCGACCACCGCGACCTGCACCGGCACCGTCGACATCTACCTGGCCGACCACACCCTGAAGAACTCCCAGGCCGGCAGCTGGAGCGTGGGTGTCGAGGCCATCGCCTTCAACGGCCAGTCCACGACGAACCCGGACCTGAGCAAGGTCGGCTTCGCCGACAAGGGCGGCGCCGGCACCAGCCTGGTGCAGCGCGTCACCAAGCTCACCACCGACGCCACGCCCGAGCCCGTCAAGAAGGGCGCCACGCTCACCGTCAACGGCAAGCTCACGCGCGGCGACTGGGAGCACGGCACCTGGAACGCCCTCGGCGGCCAGCCCGTCAAGCTCCAGTACCGCAAGGCGGGCTCCACCACCTACACCACGCTGAAGACCATCACCTCGTCCTCCACGGGCGCCCTGAAGACCACCGTGAGGGCCACCGCCGACGGCTACTACCGCTACAGCTACGCGGGCAGCACCAGCACGGCGGGAATCACCGCGACGGCCGACTACGTCGACGTGCGCTGACGGCGTGCGCTGACGACGCGCGGTCCCGCGCCCCGGCCAGTGCTGAGCGCTAAGCGGGAAAGCGGCGGTCCACCCATTTCCAGAGCAACTCCAGGGTGGCCGCCGCCACCACCGCCACTCCTACCGCCGTCCACGGCATCGCCACCCCCACCAGCTTCAGCGCGAAGAAGGTCTGCAGGGCCGGTACGGCGAGGACGAAGAGGAAGGCCGCGCCCATCGCGGCGACCAGTGTGACCCGCCACCACGTGTAGGGGCGGGCGATGATCGCCAGGACCCACATGGAGATCAGGAACAGCGTCAGCGTCGCCGCGCTCGTCTCGGCGCCCAGCGCGTCCGTGCCCGAGTAGTGGTGCCGGGCGATCAGATACGTCACGAACGTCGCGGCCCCGGCCACCACCCCGCCGGGGATCGCGTACCGCATGACCCGCCGTACGAAGTGCGGGCGGGCGCGTTCCTTGTTGGGCGCCAGCGCCAGGAAGAACGCCGGGACACCGATGGTGAGGGTGGACAGCAGGGTCAGATGCCGGGGCAGGAACGGGTACTCGACCTGCCAGCACACCACCAGCACCGCCAGCAGCACCGAGTACACGGTCTTGACCAGGAACAGCGTCGCCACCCGCGTGATGTTGCCGATGACCCGGCGCCCCTCGGCGACCACCGAGGGCAGCGTGGCGAAGCTGTTGTCGAGCAGCACGATCTGCGCCACCGCCCGGGTCGCCTCCGAACCCGAGCCCATCGAGACACCGATGTCGGCGTCCTTCAGCGCGAGCACGTCGTTCACGCCGTCCCCGGTCATCGCGACCGCGTGCCCCTCGGACTGCAGCGCCCCGACCATGTCCCGCTTCTGCTGCGGTGTGACCCGCCCGAACACGGTCCCCTCGTCCAGCGCCTTCGCCATCTCCCGCTGCCCGGTGGGCAACTGCCGGGCGTCCACCGTCGTACCGGACAGCCCCAGCTTGGCCGCGACCGCGCCGACGGACACCGCGTTGTCACCGGAGATGACCTTGGCGCGCACATGCTGCTCGGCGAAGTAGTGGAGCGTGTCCGCGGCGTCGGGGCGCAGCCGCTGCTCCAGGACGACCAGCGCGGTGGGGCGGGCGCCCTTGGCCGGTTCGGCGCCGTCCAGGTCGCGGGTGGCGCGGGCGAGCAGCAGGACCCGCAGCCCCTGCTCGTTCAGCCGCGCGGTCTCGGCCAGGGCGGGGTCGTCGGCGCCCAGCAGGACGTCGGGCGCGCCGAGCAGCCACGTGCTGGTCTCGCCGTCGCCCTCGCTGAACGCGGCGCCGCTGTACTTGCGCGCCGAGGAGAACGGCAGCGACTCCACGCAGCGCCAGTCCTCGCTGTCCGGATAGGCGGCGATGATCGCCTGGAGCGAGGCGTTGGGCCGCGGGTCGGACTCCCCGAGGGCGCCGAGCACCTGGCGTACGTAACCCTCCTCGGCCCCGTCCAGCATCCTGAGGTCGCTGACGTCCATGCCGCCCTCGGTCAGCGTGCCGGTCTTGTCCAGGCAGACGGTGTCGACACGGGCGAGCCCCTCGATGGCGGGCAGCTCCTGCACCAGGACCTGCTTGCGGCCCAGCCGTATGACGCCTATCGCGAAGGCCACGGAGGTCAGCAGCACCAGCCCTTCCGGGACCATCGGGACGATCCCGCCGATCGTGCGGGCGACGGCGTCCTTGAAGTCGTTGTTCTTCACGAAGAGCTGGGTGACGACCAGGCCGATCGCGGCCGGGACCATCATCCACGTCACGTACTTGAGGATCGTGGAGATGCCGGTGCGCAGCTCGGAGTGGACGAGGGTGAAGCGGGAGGCCTCCTCGGCGAGCTGGGCGGCGTAGGCCTCGCGGCCCACCTTGGTCGCCCGGAACGCGCCGCCGCCGGCGACCACGAAGCTGCCGGACATCACCGGGTCGCCCGCGTGCTTGACGACCGGGTCGGCCTCACCGGTCAGCAGGGACTCGTCGATCTCCAGCCCGTCCGCCTCGGCGCACACCCCGTCCACGACGATCTTGTCGCCGGGCCCGATCTCGATCAGGTCGTCGAGGACGATCCGGTTCGTGGGGACCTCGGTGGCTCTGCCGTCCCGGCGTACCGTCGGCCGGGCCTCCCCGATCACCGCCAGCGAGTCCAGGGTCTTCTTGGCCCGCCACTCCTGGACGATGCCGATACCGGTGTTGGCGATGATCACGAAGCCGAACAGGCTGTCCTGGATCGGCGCCACGAACAGCGTGACCAGCCACAGCACGCCGATGATCGCGTTGAACCGGGTGAAGACGTTGGCGCGCACGATCTCGCCCAGGGAGCGGCTGCTGCGCACCGGCACGTCGTTGACCTGCCCCCGCGCGACCCGCTCGGCGACCTGCGCACCGCTCAGGCCCGGCGAGGCTGCCCCGGGGAGGGTGACCGGATGGACGGGGTCGAGCATATGGCTCATGGATCGACCGTACGTGGGGATGTGACCGCCCGCCCACCGATGTGAGGGGCCAAGGGGTCAGGAATCGGCCAGTCCGGCGTTTTTCACCGGGTCCGGTGCCGCGGCCCGCTTGATCGCCGCGTCCCGCTTGCGGACGTACCAGATGCCGATCAGCCCGAGCCCGCCCCCGGCCAGGCAGGTCCACAGCCACCACAGGTGGCCGTGGTCGTGGAACCAGCCGTAGAACGGCAGCTGGGCCAGGAAGAGGACGAACCACACGATCGTGCCGCCGGTGATGGTGGCGACCACGGGGCCTTCCAGGGGCTCCGGCGCCTCGTGCTTGGGGGTCCACTTCGTCATGGAGGACAGCTTACGAGGCGGCGGGGACGGCGTACGAGGTGACCGCCGATGAGGGGCAGGCCCGTCCCCGGGCCCATCCCAGGGGCCTGCCCGGGTCCCTTCTCGGCCTGTCGCGCCTGGGGTCTACGCGCGGAGATAGCGAACCCCGCCTCATACGTTCATACTGAAACCGTTTGTCTTTGACCACTTCTGCTCGTATGAAACTCCAACGCGGCCCGGGGGAGCCCCGCTGGTGATGAGGTCCCGCATGTCCACCTCGGCACCCGCCAAGGTCCCCGCCCCCGAACAGCCGGGCGGCGCTCCGGCCTTCGGCGCACTCGACCGCTTCTTCCGGATCTCCGAGCGCGGCAGCTCCCTGCCCCGCGAGATCCGCGGCGGTCTCGCCACCTTCTTCGCGATGGCGTACATCATCGTGCTGAACCCGATCGTCCTCAGCAGCGCGAAGGACATGTACGGGCACCACCTGAACGGTGGCCAGCTGGTCACGGCGACCGCGCTGACGGCGGCGTTCAGCACCCTGCTCATGGGTGTCATCGGCAACGTCCCGATCGCCATGGCCGCCGGCCTCGGCGTGAACTCGGTCGTCGCCCTCCAGCTCGCACCCCGGATGACCTGGCCGGACGCCATGGGCATGGTCGTCTGGGCCGGTTTCGTGGTCATGGCGCTGGTCGCCACGGGTCTGCGCGAGCGCGTGATGAACGCGGTGCCGTTCGGCCTGCGCAAGGCCATCTCCATCGGTATCGGCCTGTTCATCATGCTGATCGGTCTGGTCGACTCCGGCTTCGTCACCCGCATCCCGGACGTCGCCGAGACCACCGTCCCGCTCCAGCTCGGCGTGGGCGGCCACCTCAACGGCTGGCCGGTGCTGATCTTCATCCTCGGCGTGCTGCTCACCTTCGCCCTCATCGTGCGCAAGGTGCCGGGCGCGATCCTGATCTCGATCGTCGGCATGACCGTCCTCGCGGTGATCATCAACGCCGTCGCCACGATCCCGGCCTGGGGCCTGACCGTCCCGAAGTGGCCGGGCAACCCGGTGGCCACCCCCGACTTCGGCCTGATCGGTCACTTCAGCCTCTTCGGCGGCTTCTCCAAGGTCGGCGTGCTGACCGGCGTCCTCTTCGTCTTCACCGTGCTGCTGTCCTGCTTCTTCGACGCCATGGGCACGATCATGGGCGTCAGCGACGAGGCCAAGCTGACCGACGCCCAGGGCTACATGCCGGGCATCAACAAGGTCCTCTTCGTGGACGGCCTCGCCGTCGCGGCGGGCGGTGCCAGCTCCTCCTCGGCCACCACCGCGTTCGTGGAGTCCACGGCGGGCGTCGGTGAGGGCGCCCGCACCGGTTTCGCCAACGTCGTCACGGGCGGTCTGTTCGCCCTGTCGCTCTTCCTCACGCCCATCGCCACGATGGTCCCGTCCCAGGCGGCCACGCCGGCCCTGGTCGCGGTGGGCTTCCTGATCCTGTCGAACTCCGTCAAGGAGATCGACTGGGCGGACTACACGATCGCCATCCCGGCCTTCGTGACGATGCTGATGATGCCGTTCACCTACTCGATCACGAACGGCATCGGCATGGGCTTCATCACCTTCGTGGTGCTGCGCCTGGTGGCCGGTCGCGCGAAGGAGATCCCGGTGGCGATGTACGTCGTCTCGGCGGTCTTCGCCTTCTACTACCTGATGCCGGCGCTGGGCCTGACCTGATCCCCTGGGTCCCCTGGGTCCCCTTGATCCCCCGGGGTCACGGATCCCCCGGGGTCACGTGACCCCGTAGAACTTCTCCGTCTCCTCGACGGCGGTCTGGAACCGTTCGTCGAAGTCGTCCCGAATGAGCGTGCGGACCACATAGTCCTGCACGCTCATTCCTCTTCTGGCCGCATGGTGCCGGAGCCTTTCGAGCAGCTCCCCGTCTATCCGCAGGCTGAGCACACTGGTCCTCATGCGTACGAGGGTCGCCATATCAGGCCACCCGGCGTGTCACTTTCCGGAACCGTCTCACTCATATGGGTGATCGAGGGGTTCGGATCGAGGGGTTCAGTGGCCCGCGTCACGGGCATCCGGGCGCGTCGCGGTGGTCTTTAGTCTGAGTAATGAGTTACGCTAAAGAACATGCCGGACCTCACCCATGGCGACGACGTTGCCGCCGTGAACTCCCTCCGCTCCGCAGTCATGCGGCTGTCCCGTCGGCTCAAGCACCAGCGGGTCGACGAGTCGCTGAGCCCTACCGAGATGTCGGTGCTCGGCACCCTGTCCCGGTGCGGCCAGGCCACACCGGGCGAACTCGCCCGCAAGGAGCACGTCCAGCCGCCGTCGATGACCCGCATCGTCGCGCTGCTCGAAGCCAAGGGGCTGGTCCGTCTGGAGCCGCATCCAGAGGACCGGCGCCAGAAGGTCGTCAGCAGGACCGAGCAGGCCGAGGCGATGCTCGAAGAGAGCCGCCGCAAGCGCAACGCGTTCCTGGCCGGCCTGGTCGACGGTCTCGACGAGGACGAGTGGGCCAAGCTGCGCGCCGCCGCCCCGGTCCTGGAAAAGCTCGCGCATCTGTAGCCCTTTGCGGCTATTTGCAGCTCTCCGCAGCTCGCGCATCTGGCAAGCCAGCCACTGGCAGTAAGAACGAGGAGGCGAACCCTTTTGAGTACGGGATCCGGAATACCTTCCGCCCCCGCACCGAAACCCACCCACAACCCCTCGATCCAGAACAGACGCGCGTCCTCGATGTTCAGCTCGCTGAAGGTCCGGAACTACCGTCTGTTCTTCATCGGCCAGGTCGTCTCCAACACAGGCACCTGGATGCAGCGCATCGCCCAGGACTGGCTCGTCCTCAGCCTCACCGGCTCCTCCGCCGCCGTGGGCATCACGACCGCCCTGCAGTTCCTGCCGATGCTGTTGTTCGGCCTCTACGGCGGCGTCCTCGTGGACCGGCTGCCCAAGCGGCCCGCGCTGCTGGTCACCCAGTCGGCCATGGCGCTCACCGGACTCGCCCTCGCCTTCCTGACCCTCTCCGGACACGTCCAGGTCTGGCACGTCTACGTCGCCGCCTTCGCCGTCGGCCTCGCCACGGTCGTCGACAACCCGGCCCGGCAGTCCTTCGTCTCCGAGATGGTCGGCCCCGAGCAGCTGCAGAACGCCGTCAGCCTCAACTCCGCGAACTTCCAGTCCGCCCGCCTGATCGGCCCGGCCGTCGCCGGCCTCATGATCACCGGCGTGGGCACCGGCTGGGCCTTCCTCGCCAACGGCCTGTCCTTCGTCGCGCCCATCGCCGGCCTGCTCCTCATGCGGGCCCGCGAACTGCACGTCGTCGAACGGACCCCGCGCGGCAAGGGCCAGCTGCGAGAGGGCCTGCGCTATGTCGCCGGCCGCCCCGACCTGATCTGGCCGATCGTCCTGGTCGGCTTCATCGGCACCTTCGGCTTCAACTTCCCGGTCTGGCTGTCCGCCTACGCCGACGACGTCTTCCACGCGGGCGCCGGCGGCTACAGCTTCTTCAACACGCTGATGGCCCTCGGCTCCCTCGGCGGCGCCCTGCTCGCCGCCCGGCGCGGCACGGCCCGGCTGCGCGTCATGGTCGGCGCCGCGCTGGCCTTCGGCACGCTGGAGATCGTGGCCGCGCTGACACCGTCGTACTGGCTGTTCGCGCTGCTCATGGTCCCGATCGGGATCTTCGGCCTGACGGTCAACGTCACCACGAACACCGCCGTGCAGATGGGCACCGACCCGGCCATGCGCGGCCGGGTGATGTCCCTGTTCATGATGGTGTTCATGGGCGGCACGCCGCTGGGCGCGCCGGTCGTCGGCTGGATCACCGACACCTACGGCCCCCGCGTCGGCTTCGCCCTCGGCGGCGCCGTCTCGGCACTCGCGGCCGTCACCGTCGGCCTGATCCTGGCCCGCGTCGGGGGCCTGCGGCTGGCGGTGGGCTGGCATCACGGGCACCCGCGGGTGCGGGTGGTGTCCAGGGAGCCGGAGTTGGTGCCGGCGGCGTGAGTGTCCTCACGTCCTGATGCCGGTGTCCTTACGTCCTGCGTCCTGATGTCTTGGCCCGGGCCGGTCCGCCCACGCGCGCCGCGCGCGGTGGGCAGACTGGGCCCATGAGACTCTTCGCCGCCGTCGTGCCCCCCGAGGACGTGACGCACGGGCTCGCCGCCGAGGTGGACCTGCTGCGCGCGCTGCCGGGCGCCGACGGGCTGCGCTGGACCGGCCGCCCCGGCTGGCACTTCACCCTGGCCTTCTACGGCGAGGTCGACGACACCCTCGTACCCGACCTGTCCGACCGGCTGGAGCGCGCCGCGCACCGCACGCCCGCCTTCCCGCTGGCCGTCGCCGGCGGCGGCCAGTTCGGGCACGGGCGGGCCCTGTGGGCGGGTGCGTCCGGCGACCTGGAGACCCTGCGCCTGCTCGCCGACCGCGCGGAGGCGGCGGCCCGGAAGGCGGGGGTGCCGATGGGGGAGCACCGGCGGTACAAGGCCCACCTGACGGTGGCCCGCAGCCGGGACTCGGTGGACGTGCGCCCCTACGTCGCCGCCCTCGCCGAGTACACCGGCCCCACCTGGACCGTCGCCGATCTGGCCCTGGTCCGCAGCAACCTGCCGAGGTCCGGGGTGCGGGGCGAGCGGCCCCGGTACGAGACGGTCGCCCACTGGCCGCTCGGCGGCGCCGGTTAGGCTCGTTCACGTGGACCCGAAAACCCGGAACCGGATCATGGCCGGTGTGCTTGTTCTCCTGCTGGTGGTCGTCGCCGTGGCGGCGGCTGTCAGGTAGGGGGTGCGGGGGTGCAGGGGTACGGAGGGAACTGCGCGTAGCCGTCCGGCTGCGGGCCGTCCGTGGCCGGTCGCGCAGTTCCCCGCGCCCCTGCCGGGGCGCTGCCCCTCAGGGCCTCGCCGAAGTGACCACGACTACCAGGCGAAGGCCTCCGGGGACGGGCCGGGGCCGGGGAAGATCTCGTCGAGGGAGGCGAGCAGTTCCTCGCTCAGCTTCAGCTCGACGGCGCGCAGGGCGGACTGAAGCTGCTCGGCGGTGCGGGGGCCGACGATCGGACCGGTCACGCCGGGCCGGGTCAGCAGCCACGCGAGGGCCACTTCGCCGGGCTCCAGACCGTGCTTGTCCAACAGGTCCTCGTACGCCTGGTAGCGCGGCCGGGCGGCCGGGTCGGCCAGGGCGTCGGCGGCCCGCCCGGAGGTACGGCGCCCGCCCTGCACCTCCTTCTTGATCACTCCGCCGAGCAGACCGCCGTGCAGCGGCGACCAGGGGATGACCCCGAGGCCGTACTCCCGCGCGGCCGGGATGACCTCCATCTCGGCGCGGCGCTCGGCGAGGTTGTAGTGGCACTGCTCGCTGACGAGGCCGATGGTGCCGCCGCGGCGCGCGGCGGACTCGTTCGCCTGGGCGATCTTGTAGCCGGGGAAGTTGGAGGAGCCCGCGTAGAGGATCTTGCCCTGCTGGACGAGGACGTCGACGGCCTGCCAGATCTCGTCGAACGGTGTGTTCCGGTCGACGTGGTGGAACTGGTACAGGTCGATGTAGTCCGTGCCCAGCCGCTTCAGGCTGGCGTCCACGGCGCGCCGGATGTTCAGCGCGGAGAGCTTGTCGAAGTTGGGCCAGGTGTCGCCCTCACGGCTCATGCTGCCGTACACCTTCGTGGCGAGCACGACCTTCTCACGCCGCTCGCCGCCCTTGGCGAACCAGCTCCCGATGATCTTCTCGGTACGGCCCTTGTTCTCACCCCAGCCGTACACGTTGGCGGTGTCGAAGAAGTTGATGCCCGCGTCCAGCGCCGCGTCCATGATCGCGTGAGAGTCGGCCTCGTCCGTCTGCGGGCCGAAGTTCATGGTGCCGAGGACCAGTCGGCTGACCTTGAGTCCCGTGCGTCCTAGCTGCGTGTACTCCATGACTGCCTAGCCAACGACCTGAAGTGCGCTCTAGGCAAGCGAAATCGTGATGTCTCAGGTGTGGTGGTGCGGGTTCGGTTGCGTTCCGGTCCACGTGTCGGGGAAGCCGTCGGTGGGGCCGAGTCTGACGAGGGTGGTGTGGAGTCCGGGGTTGGTGGTGTTGGGGAAGGTCTGGGGGGCCTCGGTGGAGGAGAGTACTTCGATGGTGATTCCGAAGAAGTGCGCGGCCAGGGCCGGGAGGATGGCGTCGAGGGACGGGTCCGGTGTTCCGTTGCGCAGATTCGTGATCGGGTTCAGGCGTTGCGAGTCGCCCCAGGTGAGGGTCAGGTAGGTGCGGGCGCTGACGCGGTAGGAGTCCAGGGCTTGTGGGTCCACAGGTGCGTCTTCGCCGTAGATTGCCCGATATTGGGACAGAGCGGCTTCTTCCAGGCGTGCTGGTTGTGCGAGATTGTCGATCAGGGTCCAGTCGAGGGTGCGGGGTGACTGGGTGAGGTCCTGGTATGCGGCGTCGGCGAGGAGGGAGCGTAGCTGTGCGGCGGGGGTGATGTCCTGTGGTGTCTGGGGCCACAGGTGTGGTGCGCCGGCGAGGAGTGCGTACAGGAAGCTGTCCGTGCCCTGTGGTGTGTCCGTGACGGTCAGTCCGCGTGCTGAGAGTTGTTCCCACACTCCGAGCCGGCCCGTGCCGGTGAGGCCGGCCAGCCAGTCCATCGCCTCCGTCTGCTGGTGAGGTCCTGTGGTGTCGGCCGGACCCCACAGGGTGGAGTCCGGGCCCAGGAGACCGGGGTCGAGCCAGGAGGACACGAGCGCCGGGTCCAGGCCACTGCCTGTGGCAGGTAGTCCGCCGTCCAGGAAGTCTCGAAGCAGGTCCGGCTCCGGCTCCGGCTCTGGTACCACCTGTGGGTCCGCTTGCGGGTCTGGTTGAGGGACTGGTTGCTGGTCTGGTTGCGGGCTCGGTTCCGGGTTCGGTTCCGGGTTCGGTTCCGGCTGTGGGTCTGCTTGTGGTTGCGGGGAGTGGTGTCGGCGGCGCTTGGTGGGCCGTGGGTTGGGGGTTGTGGAGGGTGAGGGGTGTTCGGGGCGGGGGCGAGTCCGGGTCCGGGGCTGGGTCGTGGGCTCGGGGGGACGGGGTGGCTCGGGCAGGGTGATTCCGAGGCCGCGCAGGACCGTGGCCGAGGCCTGGTCCAGGGGGGCGTCCAGCATTCCGGTCCGGGCGGATTCGGCCCAGGTCAGCATGTTCCGTACCGCGGGGTCGTATGCGCGGTCCCGGCCCGCGCCGTCGAGATCTCCGTGGTCGATGTAGTAGTCGATCGCCAGGCGCAGGTACTCGGAGTTCGCGGGGGAGGCGTCGGCCGCCGCCCGCAGGTTCCCGGCACGCTCCTCGGCCGTGAACTGCCGGTTCAGCCGGTACAGCGCGGGCCGTGACAGACGGACGCCGAACAGGGCACCCACCTGGTCGCTCACGTCCCCCAGGGTCATCGCCCCGCCTGCTTCGCGCATCGCCGAGAACAGCGCCGCGCGGCTCTGCGCCGGCAGTGACGGGCCCTCGTCGTCCGTCGTGGCCGCCGCGGGTATCTCCGGTGTGCCCGCGAGGTCCGCCTGTCCGAAGACCGTGTTCCGCTCCGCCGAGGTCAGCCCACCCGCTCCCGCGACCAACCCGGAGCCGGTGGCGGTGGCGGTGGCGGTGGCGGTGGCGGTGGCGCCGTGCGCGGCGGCGGCCCGCTGCGGCAGATAGGACGTGTGGTACTCCCTGCGCAACGCGTCAACGGCATCGAGTGACAAGGGCACCCTGAACCGGTGGCGGTGTAGCGGCGCAGCAGACGGTGCAGCAGGGCCTGGTTCATGTTCTGACCCGGCCACCGGTTTTCCGCCTCGTCCCATACCTGGCCCCGAGTCGGTCGGCCCTGGTTCCGGATCCACTGGAACAGTTCATCGACCTGGTCCTGGGACAGTTCCCCCTCAGCTGTGTGGGGGACCATGGCCGGCACCCTGTCCGTGCCCGAGAGGTCGATCGGCTCCCACGGCACCTCCCGCTCGTCCTCGGGCAGCTCCCTCTGCTCGGCAGCCGCCGATGCCAACGGACGCAACTTGTTGAGCCGAACGAGGTTGGCCGCGTGGGCCCGCTGCTCAGGTCCTCCCTGGGCTTCTTCCCTGCCGTCGAAGTGGACGCCCAGACGCCTCAGCACTTCCAGCGTCGACGGGAAGACGGGAGAGCTTCCGGACGCCACCTGCGCGATCGTAACCCAACGCGCGAAAGAGACGCTCAGCTTCCGCTTCCGGCGAGCGGGAGGGTGAGGTCCGCCCCGTACAGCGCGTGCGCGGCCCGCAGCACCAGATCGTCGCGGTGCCGGGCCGCGACGCCGGGGTGATCCAAACGACACCCCCTAGTCGCGCGGGAACTCATCGGTCTTGAGGACGAGGTCGACCACCGTGCCGGTCAGGTCGATGTCTTTGCCGAAGTCGACCGTCGTCCGCGTGATGTAGTCGCCTTCCTTGGGCTGCGTGTAGGCGTAGCAGGTGCCCTTGTACGGGTCGACGATGACGTAAACGGGGACTTCGGCCGTGGCGTAGGCGGTCTTCTTCGGGCCGTAGTCGTTGGCCGAGGTGCCCGTGGAGATGACTTCGGCGACGAACATGACGTCCTCGCAGTGCCAGAGACCCTTCTCCGTCTTCGTCGCGTCCTCCTTGATGAGGGTCACGTCGGTGGTGAAGCCGTTGAGGTGACCCGGGTAGTCGATCCGGACGTCGGACTTCACCCGCTTCCGGGGGTACTTGGTCCGCAGCTGCTCGACGATGTCCAGGATGATTTCCCAGTGAGTGTCCCGCTGCGGCGACATGTAGACGGTCCCCTCGACAATCTCGACCTTGTATCCCTCGGGGACGGGCATCTTCTCGAGCCGGTCGAACATCGCGTCGAGCGTGCTCTCGTTGTCGCACTCGGCCATCGCGATCCTGTCTTCAAGGACGGTCATCGTGGCGCTCCTCCCCGGCTGCCCCACGAACAGGTGCAGCCGCGCAGTACAACGATACGCACTGTAGTCAGGGGACTCCGGAAACCGGTCAGCCTGTTCCGGCCTCGTACGGACCTCCGAGGTCCCACGCCTCCCACATCGCCCCGGCGAAGGCCGCCGCGACGCGGTGTTCGCCGCTCGCGTTGGGATGCGTGCCGTCGTAGGTGTCGCGGTGGATGTCGTACGCCTCGGGGGGCGAGGCGAGGAGGATCGGGGAGCGGGGTTCGTCCAGGTCGGCGGCTGTCTTGGCGAGCAGGACGTTGAAGCGGGCCACCTGCTCGGCGAAGGGCGGGTCCGCCTCGGCGCGGACGTTGGGGATCACCGGCAGCAGGACCATGTGGATGCGCGGGTTGGCCGCGCGGGCGGCGGCGACGAAGGCGCGGGCGTTCTCCGCCGTCTGCTCGGCGTTCGTGTAGAAGCCGAGGTCGATCAGGCCGAGGGAGACGAGCAGGACGTCGGCGCGGTGCTCCCGTACGGCCTCGCCGATCAGCGGCACCATGTGCAGCCAGCCCTCGCCCCAGCCGGCCAGGTGGGCGCGGGGGAAGCCGGGGTCGGCGTACTCGTACGAGGTCGGGGTGTCGGTCGCCTTGTCGTACAGCGTCTCGCGCGGGCCGACGATCCGGAACGGGCCGCCGTACGTCTCCCGCAGGTGCTGCCACATCCGGTAGCGCCACGTGTGTTCGCCCGCGCTTCCGATCGTCATGGAGTCACCGACGGGCATGAACCTGAGCATCCGCTCATGATGGACGATCCCGGAGCCGGGTGGGGTGCGCGGGGGTGTGAGGCCCACCACGCCGCCGTGAACGCCCTCACGGGATGGCAGTCTTGGTCCATGCGCCGACCGTTCGCCCTGCTCGCCGGGGTCCTGCTGCTCGCCGGGGTCCTGCTCACGGGTGCCTGCGCCCTGCCCGCCTCGGCCACAGGGAGTGACCGTCCTGGTGACCAGGGGTTCACGATCAAGGACCCGAGAATCGCGGAGTCCAGCGGCCTGGCCGCCTCCCATCAGCACCCGGGCATCTACTGGACGCACAACGACAGCGACGACGGGCCGTACATCTACGCCGTGGACAGCGCGACCGGGAAGACCGTCGCCACGCTGACCCTGCGCGGCATCGGGGCCCCGCGCGACGTGGAGGCCATCTCCATCGGCCCGGACAACCAGATCTACGTCGGCGACATCGGCGACAACCTCGGCGGCGCCTGGCCCTACGTGTGGATCTACCGGCTGCCCGAGCCGAAGGTGCTCCGGGACGCGACGGTCAGGGCCACGCAGTACGTGGTCAAGTACTCCGACGGGCCCCGCAACGCCGAGTCGCTGATCGTGCACCCGAAGACCGGACGCGTGTACATCATCGACAAGAACGAGAACGGCGGGCATCTCTTCGAGGGGCCGGCGCACATGTCTCCCTCCGGCTCGAACATCTTCCGTCCCGTCGCCACCGTCGACCTCTGGGCCACCGACGCCGCCTTCTCGCCGAACGGCCGGCAACTCGCCGTCCGCGGGTACTTCGGCGGCATCTACTACGACTGGAACGGCGGGAAGATCGAACGGCGCGGTCGCCTGGAGGTCCCCCTCCAGGGACAGGGCGAGTCCGTCTCCTACTCCGCCGACGGCTCCAAGCTGATGTACGGCAGCGAGGGCGCGGGCAGTGCGGTGGAGGCGAAGGACGCGCCCGGGGGCGCGTCCAGCGGCACATCGCCCTCCGGGGACGGGAGTTCGGCCGCGTCGGCGGGCGGGGACTCGGGTACGGGCGGGAGCGTCAAGGTGGGCGTCGTGGTCCTCGCCGCGGGGGCGCTCGCGCTGTTCGGTCTGCGGCGGCTACGACGTAAGAGGTGACGGCGTGCCAGGGGGTGATGGGCCCTGCGGGCAGGTGAGTTCGGGCTTCGCCCGGTTCGGTGAGCAGGACACCAGGGCCAGGGACAGATATGCGGGCTCCGCGAGATAGAAACCGAGGGACACGTCACGGCCCGCCGCGAGCCGATGGGCCGCGGAGGTGACGAGGCCGGCCCGGTGGCGCTCCTCGCGCTGGGCGGCGCACGCGAACCGGGCCGCGAACTCGGCCAGCCGCTCACCGAGCCACGCGGCGGCCTCCCCCGGCCCCGCCCAGGTGCCCCGCACGAGGGAGCGCGGCTTGACGAGCCAGTACGCCGTCTCCAGCGGAGGCAGGTCGGATACGGGAAAGCCGGCGGCGACCTCCCGGTACCGCTGAATCAGCTCCGGCGCGCTTCCGGCTGGGGGCGGCTCGGGGTGGGGAGGCCGGCGCAGGGCGTCTTGATCGAAGCGGGACTTGGGGCCGGTCCAGAGGAAGCCGTGGTGATGCACGGGTGGTCCTTGTCCATGTTGCCGTTCACGCGGCGCGGTCGGTCCTGACGGCCCCGGGGAGCATGCCAGGACCGGCCGGCCCGGGGACAGATGCTCAGAGGGCGAGGCCGAACCGCGTCGGGTCGATACCGGCCGCGCTCAGCTCCTCCGAGCTGAACCGCAGCGGCTCCAGATCGGGCCGCTTGCTGTCACCGAGGGCCCAGGCGTCCTCACCGATGCGGGCGAGAACCACGCATCCGTCGGAACAGGGGCCTCCGCAGGCCTGCACGAAGCTGACGGCGGCGAGATCGAGTGCGTAGAGGTCGCTCTTGTCGGACATGGCTGTGCCTTCCCGTCGGGCCTGTTGAGGCCGGGTGATTGGTCTCGGGGTGACCGTAGGAGGGGACGGTCTGGCACGGGCGCGAATATTCTCGATTATTCTCGCATGGTGACTCTGGATGCATGGACATTCACTCAGAGGCACCGACATCCTGGGGTCACCAACATCATCAAGCCTCAAGGGGTGGGTCGTAGATGGCGCGCAGGTTGCGGTTCAACGGGACGGGGAGTGACGTTGGCGGATGCCCGTCCGTGCATGAGGACCTGGACAGCGGGGAGGTGATCGTGCACGGTCCTCCGCTCACCGATGCGGAAGATGTCGCGCAGCTTCGGCACCTCTCCGAGGGGGAGGTCGCGGTCGTGGTGCCGCGTGAATTACTGGTGGACTGGGCTCCGAAGGAGAGCACGAGGCAGGTTCGGACGATCGGGCTTGAGGAGTTCAACGGCCTCTTCGCGAAGTTCGAGCACACGGCCTGGCGGTTGGAGACGCGGCGACGATACGCGAGTGACGAAGCGACCGACACGTACCGGCAGTTCGTGGAGACCGGTATGGCGGACTGGAACTTCGACCACCCGTACTGCCGGACGATCCGTGAGCAGACCGGCCAGGGCAAGCGGGTGGAGCGGGTACGCATCGTGGACCAGCCGCCGACCACTGGCCAGCTCTACCTCCTCGACAACGCCAAGCGGAACAGCGGTATGGGCGAGGACATCCGCATCCTGTGGCGTGCCGATGCTGACCGACTCCAACTGCCCGCCGAGGACTTCTGGCTGTTCGACAGCCGCCTCATCGCACTCCTGCGGTTCGATGACGACGACGAACTCACGCACGTGGACCTGATCACCGAGCCGGCGGAGGTGGTGCGCTGCTCCATGGTGCGGGATGCTGCTTGGCATCACGCCGTACCGTGGCAGAAGTTCACGGCAGAGATGGACAACGACGCGTAGGGGTTAGAGCGGGACCGGTGAGCACGGACTACCAGAGGGCGCGCGCGGAACTGGGTCGCAGGCTCAAAGAGCTGCGGGTCGACAGCTCTGGTGGGCGGCTCACCGGTACGGAGCTGGCCCAGCGGCTGGGGTGGCCGCAGTCGAAGGTCAGCAAGCTGGAGAACGGCAGGCAGACACCCACGGACGACGACCTCCGGGCATGGGCCGAGGCGGTGGGCCAGCCGGATGTCTTCGCTGAACTCCGGTCTCGGCTGCGGGGCTTCGAAAGCCACATCCGCTCTTGGCGGCGTCAACTCGCGGCAGGTCATGCCCCTGTACAGGAGTCCTGGAACACGCTCATCAGCGAGACCCGGACCCTGCACGTGTGGGACAACTTCGCCGTCAACGGGATGCTTCAGACTGCCGACTACGCACGGAACCTCTTTGAGCGCTATGCGGAATTCCGGCGCTCTCCACGGGACGCCGAGGACGCGGTGCGCGCCCGCATGAAGCGGCAGGAGTGGCTTTACCAGCCTGGCAATCGGCTGAAGACGCTCATGTGGGAGGGCGCGCTGCGGGCTCAGCCGTGTCCCCCGGAGGTGCTGGCGGTCCAACTGGACCGTCTGCTGGGTGTGGTGGGCATGGATACGGTCCAGCTCGGGATCGTGCCCTGGGACGCCGCGTTGCGATTGCCGCCGGCGAACGGGTTCTGGGTCCTGGACGACCGGCTGGTCACCGTCGAGGACTGGCACGCCGAACTCTGGCTGGACGACGCAGAAACGATCGCCCTCTACCGCCGGGTCTGGGACACCTTCGCCGAGTCGGCCGTATTCGGCGCCGAAGCCCAGCAGGTGATCGCCCGCGTCCGCAGGAACCTCAAGGTCTGAGGACGTACGGCCGTACGACGTCGTCGGCAGCTTCCCAGAGCGGCGCGCCAGGCGTGACGGCCGTCGTCCAGTACTCCTCGTCGCGGGGGAACGGCAGACGATGGCCGGCCGCGCGGTTGCGTCTGGCCCAGCGTCGCCAGCGGGCGTCGCGCGGGTTCGGTAGCTGCCAGACGTACGGATCCGGCGCCCGTACTTCCCGGGCCAGATTCCGGTCGTCCAACAGGGGACCGTCGGCGCGCGGGCGGCGGAACAAGCGGGCGAGCGTGTCAGGGAGTTGACGGAGCACGGGGCGGCCTCCCTGGCTGCTCGGTGAGCGCGAACACGGCCCACACGCATTTCGTGTACGGCTCCTGCCTGCTTCCCCACGCCTCGGCCAAGGCCGCCACGAGTGCCAGCCCGCGCCCGCCTTCCTCGTCCGGCGCGGAGTCGCGTAAGCGGGGGAGCCTGTCCCTGTCCGGGTCGGACACCTCCAGGACGAGATGGGCCTCGCGCAGGGTGAGCCGCACCTCGACCTGGGCGCAGGAGACACGGCAGTGGGTCACGGCGTTGGTGACGAGTTCGTTCGCCAACAGGAGGACGGGATCGGCGAGTTCGCCGGTGATTCCCCAGTTCGCGAGGGCTTTGCGTACCTGCTGACGAGCGCCGGGGACGTGCTGTCTGCGCTTGGGGAAGCGGAAGGTCTCGGTTGCGGGCATGGCCAGGAAGCTACGACCGTATGCGGCCCCGCCGCAACTAGCTCAACTGAATACATTCACTTGTTCATCCGATCGAGTGATGCACTCTCGGGAGTGCGACCGGTGTGGCATCGTTGCCGGAGGAGAGGGGAGATCTCATGCCCGCAGGTGGACGACCGACCGTGCGCAGCAGGCGGTTGGGCACGGCACTCAGGCAGTACCGCCATGCCGCCAAGATCGATCAGCCCCGGGCTGCCGAGATCATCGCGGCAAGTCAGGCCAGGGTCAGCCGCCTTGAGACCGGGCATGTCACGGCCCGCGTCATCGAGGTGCGGCTGCTACTGGACGCCTACGGCGTGAAGGACCCCGTGGAGCGGGCCAAACTGGAGGAGTTGGCCAAGCACTCGAAGAACCGGGGCTGGTGGCTCGAACACGCGGAACAACTGCGTCCGGACTACTTGGACCACATCGCGTTGGAGGACGACGCGACGTACATCCGTCAGTGGCAGCCCGCGTTGGTGCCGGGGCTGTTGCAAACTCCGTCCTACGCTGAGGCGATCATCGCGGCTGGGCCCGACTACATCGCTCCGGATGTGTTGGCGCAGTTGGTCAAGGTCCGGGAAGCGCGGCAGGCGAAGATCGGGGAGGGCGGGGCGTCGTACGCCGCTGTCTTCTGGGAGGTGGCGGTCGTACACCCACTGGTGAGCATCGACACTCACCGGGAGCAACTGTCCGCGATCCTCACCGCGATGAAGAGGAAGAACGTCACCGTGCAGGTTCTGCCGCTCAGCGCGGGAGTGCTGGTGGGTTCGATCCCCGCGTTCTCGTCCTTCAGCTTCGACTCCGAACCCACCGTCGAGGCCGTGGCGATGGAGAACCTGCGAGGCACCTCCGTGCTGGAAGACCCCAAGGATCTCGCCGCTTACGGCAATGCGTTCGACCTACTACGATCAGCAGCATTGGCGCCGGAGGCGAGCGCACGACTCATCCGAGACGTACTGCGGGGCATGAAGGAAGAGTGATCGTGGCCGAGGTTGTGGGCACCTTTCGAAAGTCGTCGTACTCCGCACAGCAAGGCGATTGCGTAGAAGTGGCTTCTACAACCGACGACGGCCGAGCCGTCCGCGACAGCAAGCAGCCGGGCGACAGCCCCCTCCTCACCGTCTCCCGCGACAGCTGGCACGCCTTCCTCCAGCAGTTCGTGTAGACAGCGCGGCACACAGAACAACGACAGTGGGGGCACCCGGTGTTCACCGGGCGCCCCCACTGTCGTACGCGAAACGGCTACAGCTTCTCGATCACGTAGTCGACACACTTCGTCAGCGCCTCGACGTCCGCCGGGTCGATCGCCGGGAACATCGCGATGCGCAGCTGGTTGCGGCCGAGCTTGCGGTACGGCTCGGTGTCCACGATGCCGTTCGCGCGCAGCACCTTCGCGACGGCGGACGCGTCGATCTCGTCGGAGAAGTCGATCGTGCCGATGACCTGCGAGCGCTTGGCCGGGTCGGTGACGAACGGGGTGGCGTACTTGGACTCCTCCGCCCAGGTGTACAGACGGGTCGAGGAATCCTTCGTGCGGCCCGTGGAGAAGGCGAGGCCGCCCTGGCCGTTCAGCCACTCCAGCTGCTGGTTCAGCAGGAAGAGGGTGGCGAGGGCCGGGGTGTTGTACGTCTGGTTCTTGCGGGAGTTGTCGATCGCCGTCGGGAGGCTGAAGAACTCCGGGACGTGGCGGCCGGACGCGTGGACGCGCTCGGCGCGCTCGATCGCGGCCGGGGAGAAGACGCCGATCCACAGGCCGCCGTCGGAGGCGAAGGACTTCTGCGGGGCGAAGTAGTAGACGTCGGTCTCGGCGATGTCGACCGGGAGGCCGCCCGCGCCGGAGGTGGCGTCCACGAGGACGAGCGCGCCCTCGTCGGCGCCGGCCACGCGCTTGATCGGCATGGCGACACCGGTGGACGTCTCGTTGTGCGTGAAGGCGTAGACGTCGACGCCCGCCTCGGCCTGGGCCTCGGGGTGGGTGCCGGGGTCGCTGGCGATGACGGTGGGCTCGGCCAGCCAGGGGGCGAGCTTCGCGGCCTTGGCGAACTTGGAGGAGAACTCGCCGAAGTTGAGGTGCTGGGACTTGTTCTCGATCAGGCCGTGGGTGGCGATGTCCCAGAACGCGGTGGAGCCGCCGTTGCCGAGGACGACCTCGTAGCCGTCGGGGAGGGAGAAGAGGGAGCTGATGCCTTCGCGGACCTGGCCCACCAGGTTCTTGACCGGGGCCTGGCGGTGGGAGGTGCCGAGCAGGGAACTGCCGGTGGCGGCGAGCGCCTCCAGTGCCTCCGTGCGCACCTTGGAGGGGCCCGCGCCGAAGCGTCCGTCGGCGGGCTTGATGTCAGCGGGAATCTGGATGTCGGCCACGAGACGGAGGGTATCGGCTAGACGAAACGGGACGGAACCATGTCCGTCCGATGAGACGTACGCGCCG
This sequence comes from Streptomyces sp. NPDC048297, assembly GCF_043201585.1. NCBI lineage: Bacteria > Bacillati > Actinomycetota > Actinomycetes > Kitasatosporales > Streptomycetaceae > Streptomyces > Streptomyces sp. NPDC048297. The sequence continues at coordinate 12,119 of NZ_JBICZA010000028.1, read as the reverse complement.
AGGGACGGACCGCTGGACCTGCGGGTTTGCGCGAGCCCGGGACCAGCGAGAGATGCGCGAGTTCCCGAGCCGCGAGATGCGCGAGTCAGTACGACCATATGCGAGTCGGTACGACCATATGCGGCGGGCTGTGGAAAACTCGCGGTGACTGTGCGTGAGCGGATGCATCCTGGACGCATGACGGATCTCTCGGGGTTTGCAGCGGATCGCTCGCGGCTCGAAGCCGAGCTGCGCGGGGCCGTCCGGGGCGAGGTCGGCTTCGACGTCACCTCCCGGGCGCTCGTGACCATGGACGCGTCCAACTACCGGCGCGTCCCCCTGGGCGTCGTCGCGCCGAGAGACGCCGACGACGTGGCTGCCGTGCTGGAGGTGTGCCGGACGCGCGGGGTGCCGGTGGTGGCACGCGGCGGGGGCACGTCGATCGCCGGCCAGGCGACCGGCACCGGCGTCGTCCTGGACTTCACCCGGCACATGGACGGGCTGCTGGAACTGGACCCGGGCACGCGGACCGCCGTCGTTCAGCCGGGACTCGTCCTCGACCGGCTCCAGGAGGCCGCCGCCCCCCACGGTCTCCGCTTCGGCCCCGATCCCTCCACGCACAGCCGCTGCACCCTCGGCGGCATGATCGGCAACAACGCGTGCGGCTCGCACTCGGTCGCCTGGGGGACGACGGCCGACAGCGTGCGCGAGCTGTCCGTCATCACCGCGCGCGGGCAGCGGCTGCGGCTCGGCCGGGACTGGGCCGGGGCACCGGACGGGCTGCGTGACCTGGCCGAAGACGCACTGGCACGGCTGCGCACCGGCTTTCCGGACCTGCCCCGCCGTATCTCCGGTTACGCCCTGGACGCCCTGCTGCCCGAGAAGGGCGCCGACGTCGCCCGTTCCTTCTGCGGCTCCGAGGGCACCCTCGGCATCCTCACCGAGGCGGTCGTACGACTGGTCGAGGCACCCCGCGCGCGTGCCCTCGCCGTGCTGGCCTACGCCGACGAGAGCGCCGCCGCCGAGGCCGCCGCCGGACTCCTGCCGCTCGGCCCGCTGACCGTGGAGGGCATGGCCGCCGACCTCGTGCGCTCACCGGCGGGGCTGCCGAGAGGCGGCGCCTGGCTGTTCGCGGAGACCGGCGGGGAGACCGCGGGCGAGGCACGCGCGCGTGCCGAGGCGATCGTCCGCGCGGCCGACGTGGTCGACGCGGTCGTGGTGACGGACCCGGCCGCACAGCGTGCCCTGTGGCGGATCCGCGAGGACGCGAGCGGTACGGCGACCCGGATGCCCGACGGCACGGAGGCCTGGCCCGGCTGGGAGGACTGCGCGGTGCCGCCCGCCCGGCTCGGCCCCTATCTGCGGGACTTCCGGGACCTCCTCGCCACCCACGGCCTGCGCGGCGCCCCGTACGGCCACTTCGGCGACGGCTGCATCCACGTCCGCATCGACTTCGACCTGCTCACCGAGGCCGGCATCGCCCGCTTCCGCCGCTTCTCCGAGGAACTGGCCGGCCTGGTGGTCGCCCACGGCGGCTCACTGTCCGGAGAGCACGGCGACGGACAGGCCCGCGCGGAACTGCTGCCGCGCATGTACGGCGACGCGATGGTCACCCTCTTCGAGCGGGCCAAGGGAATCTGGGACCCCGACGACCTCCTCAACCCCGGCATGCTGGTCCGCCCCGCCCCGCTGGACGGCAACCTCCGCTTCTCCGTCCTGCCCCGCCGCCCGGTCGACGTGGCCTTCGGCTACCCGGCCGACGGCGGCGACTTCCGCGCGGCCGTCCGCCGCTGCGTCGGCGTCGCCAAGTGCCGTACGACCACCGTGACCGGCGCCGCCGTCATGTGCCCCTCCTTCCGCGCCACCGGAGAGGAGGAGCACTCCACGCGCGGCCGGGCCCGGCTGCTCCACGAGATGCTCGCCGGTGAACTGGTCACCGACGGCTGGCACTCCACCGAGGTCCGGGACGCCCTCGACCTGTGCCTGTCCTGCAAGGGCTGCCGCTCGGACTGCCCGGTCGGCGTCGACATGGCCACCTACAAGGCCGAGTTCCTCCACCACCACTACGCCGGCCGGCGCCGCCCGGCCGCCCACTACAGCATGGGTTCGCTGCCGGTCTGGCTGCGCTGGGTCGCCCGGACCCGCACGGCACCACTGCTCAACGCACTCGCCGGGGTACGGCCCCTCGCGGGCCTGGGCAAGCGGCTGGCGGGCATCGCGGCCGAGCGGGAGATCCCGCGGGTGGCGTCGCGGACGTTCAGCGCGTGGTGGCGGGGGAGAGGGCGAGGGGGAGAGGGGGCGCGTGCGGGTGTGGGGGCGGGCGAAGGGGCCGGGGGTGAGGGGGCCGGGGTTGACGGCGCAGGGGGTGACGGTGCCCGGGGTGCCGGTGCTGGGGGTGCTGGGGGTGCTGGGGGTGCTGGGGGTGCTGGGGGTGCTGGGGGTGCCGGTGGTGCCGGTGGTGCCGGCGGCGACGGTGCCGGGGACCTCGTCGTGCTGTGGCCCGACACCTTCACCGAGCACCTGTCCCCCTCCGTCGGCCGGTCCGCCGTCCGGGTGCTGGAGGCCGCCGGGCTGCGAGTGGCGCTGCCGCCGACGCTGCTGATGCGCGGACGCCCGGTCGGGGACGGCAGGTCACGCTCGGCGACCGCGCTGCTCACCGCCCGCCGAGGGCGCGTCTGCTGCGGGCTGACGTACCTCTCGACGGGCCGGCTCGACCGCGCCCGCGCGGTCCTGCGCCGCACGCTCGACCTGATGGAGCCGGTGCTGCGGGCCGGGGTCCCGGTCGTCGTCCTGGAGCCGAGCTGCGCGGCCGCCCTCCGCACCGACCTGCCGGAACTCCTGCACGACGACCCGCGCGCGGCACACCTGGCCGCCGCCGTCGTCACGTTCGCCGAGGCACTGGAACGCCACGCCCCCCACTGGACACCGCCCGCCGTGGACCGCCCGGTCACCGGTCAGACCCACTGCCATCAGCACGCGGTCCTCGGCGACGGCGCCGACCGCCGGCTGCGCGAAGCGGCCGGCCTGACCGGCGAGCTGACCGGCGGCTGCTGCGGCCTCGCGGGCAACTTCGGCTTCGAGAAAGGCCACTTCGAGGTCTCCCGCGCCTGCGCCGAGGACCAACTCCTGCCCGCGGTACGGGACGCGCCCGCCCAGGCCGTGATCCTGGCCGACGGCTACTCCTGCCGCACCCAACTGGACCAGCTTGCCGGAGCGCACGGCCGGCATCTGGCGGAGGTGCTGGCGGAGGCACTGGAGGACGAGGAGCGGGAGAGAACGACCGGGCGGACGGGGAGAACGACGGGGCGGACGGGAGGAACGACGGGGCGGACGGGAGGAACGACGGGGAGAACAGGGTGAGGGGGCGACGGACACGCAGGTGTTCGCGGCGTTCGGGCCGGGGCGCGGGCGGGACGACTCCGTAGGGTGAACAGGTCCAGCGATCCCGGAGGAGCACGAGGAGTACCGCGCATGTCCCTGACCCTGCGGCCCATCACCCGCGCCGAGCACCTCGCCTTCGTGGCGGCGCTGCCCTCCGTCAGCCACATGCAGGTGCCGTCGTGGGGTGACGTGAAACCGGAATGGCAGGCGGAGAGCCTCGGATGGTTCGAGGCGGACGGGCGGCTCGTCGGGGTCGGGCTGGTGCTGCTCAGACCACTGCCCAGGGTGAAGCGGTACCTCGCCTACCTGCCGGAAGGGCCGGTCATCGACTGGCACGCGCCCGACCTGGAGCGCTGGCTCGACCCCCTGCTGGCGTACCTGAAGGGACGCGGCGCCTTCTCGGTCAAGATGGGGCCGCCCGTGGTCGTACGGCGGTGGAACCCGGACGCGGTCAAGGCGGCGATCGCCCACCCGGACGCCCACCGGCTGCGGGACGCGGAGCCGACGTCGTACGAGCCGCGCGCCGGGGAGGTCGCGGAGCGGCTGCGCAGCCTGGGGTGGCGGCAGACCGAGCCGGGCAGCGAGGAGGGCTTCGCCGCGGGGCAGCCCCGGTACGTCAGCCAGGTGCCGTTCGCCGGACGGTCGCTGGAGGACATCCACCGCGGGCTCAACCAGCAGTGGCGGCGCAACATCAAGAAGGCCGAGAAGGCGGGCGTGAAGGTCGTCCGCGGAGGCCCCGAGGACCTGCCGGTCTTCTACGGCATCTACACGGAGACCGCCGAGCGCGACCGTTTCATCCCGCGCCCGCTGTCCTACTTCCAGCGCATGTGGACGGCGCTCGCCGCCGAACACCCGGACCGGATGCGGCTCTACCTCGCCCACCACGAGGGCGAGGTACTCGCGGCGGCCACGATGCTGATCGTCGGCGGGCACGTCTGGTACTCGTACGGCGCCTCCACCAGCCGCAGGCGCGAGGTCCAGCCGAACAACGCCATGCAGTGGCGGATGATGGCCGACGCCCACGAGCTGGGCGCCCACGTCTACGACTTCCGGGGCATCACCGACACCCTGGAGGAGTCCAACCACCTGCTCGGGCTGCTGCGGTTCAAGGTGGGCGCGGGCGGTGAGGCCGTGGAGTACCTGGGCGAGTGGGACTTCCCGCTGAACCGTCTGCTGCACAAGGCGCTGGACGTCTACATGTCCCGCCGCTGACCCTTCCCGGCCACAGACCTCCCGATCCACAGACCTCCCGATCCACAGACCTCCCGATCCACAGACCTCCCGGTCCGTAGACCTCCCGATCTCAGGATCCTGATCTCAGCATCCAGGACAGCTACATAAAGGGTTCACACTCCTGACCGAGTCCACTACCCTGGACCCGGTAGTACATCGCGATGAACGAACCCGATCAAGAACCTGGACCGCCCGTGACCACCTCCAGCACCGCCACGTCGACCCCGGTCGCCTCCGTCGGCACCCCGAGCCGCTTCGGCTCGCTGGGGCCCGTCGGGCTGGTGCTGGCCGGCGGGATCTCGGTCCAGTTCGGTGCGGCGGTCGCCGTGACCCTGATGCCGCGGGCCGGCGCGCTGGGCGTCGTGACCCTGCGACTCTTCGCCGCCGCCGTGGTCCTCCTCGTGGTCTGCCGCCCGCGCCTGCGCGGACACTCGCGCACCGACTGGGGCACGGTTCTCGCCTTCGGCGTCGCCATGGGCGGGATGAACGGACTGTTCTACGAGGCGGCTGCCCGCATCCCGCTGGGCGCCGCGGTCACCCTTGAGGTCCTCGGCCCGCTGGCCCTCTCCGTGCTCGCCTCCCGCCGCGCGATCAACCTGGTGTGGGCGGGCCTGGCGCTCGGGGGTGTCTTCCTGCTGGGCGGCGGGGGCTTCAGCGATCTCGACTCCATAGGTGTCGCCTTCGCCCTGGGCGCCGGCGCCATGTGGGCGATCTACATAGTCTTCAGCGCGCGTACGGGGCGCCGCTTCCCGCAGGCGGACGGACTGGCCCTCGCCATGGCGGTGGCCGCCCTCCTCTTCCTCCCGCTCGGCATCGCCGAGGCCGGCAGCCGCCTGGTGAACCCCACCACCCTCGCCCTGGGCTCGGCGGTGGCCCTGCTCTCCTCCGTCCTGCCCTACACCCTGGAACTCCTCGCCCTGCGTCTGCTGCCCGCCTCCACCTTCGCCGTCCTCATGAGCCTGGAACCGGCCATCGCCGCCACCGCCGGTTTCCTCATCCTCGGTCAGTCCCTCTCCACCACCCAGGCCGCCGCCATCGCCCTGGTCATCGCGGCGAGCATCGGCGCGGTGCGGACCCAGGTGGGCCGGGGCAAGGTACGGGAACCGATCCCGGAGGCCTGACCGACACGGGGCGCGCCCACCGGTGTGTGGGCCCTGGCTACGTGCGTCCCGCCGACGTGTGCGTCCAGGCCTGTGCGTCCGGCCGGTGTGTGCGTCGCGGCCGTGTGCGTCGCGGCCATGTGCGTCCCGCCGGTGTGTGCGTCCCGGCTACGTGCGTCCCGCCCACCTGTTCCGCCCGTGTGCGAGGCCCACCCATGTGTGCGTCTCCGCCCGTGTGTGTCCAGCCCATAGCCTTCTCCAAAGTCCATGCAAGCACGCTTGATTGTTTCTCGGCCCGCTGCCATGCTCCCTGGCATGTCAGATCCGACGCCCGTCTTCGACGACCTGCGTGAGGAAAGCCGAGCACTCGACGTGCTGGTGGCCGAGTTGACCGACGAGCAGTGGGCGGGGGCGACGCCCGCGCCGCGCTGGAGTGTCGCCCACCAGATCGCGCATCTGCACTGGACCGACAAGGCCGCCCTGCTCGCCGTGACGGACCGGGACGGTTTCGGGGAGGTCGTCGGGAAGGCGCTCGCCGCGCCCGACTCCTTCGTGGACGACGCCGCCGAGGAAGGCGCCCGTCTCGCGCCCGCCGAACTGCTGGCCCGGTGGCGGGAGGGCAGGGACGCGCTCGACCGGGCGCTGCGGGACGCGGCGCCACAGGGCACCCGTCTCCCCTGGTTCGGGCCGCCCATGTCGGCCGCCTCCATGGCCACCGGGCGTCTTATGGAGACTTGGGCCCACGGCCAGGACGTGGCCGACGCCCTCGGTGTGGTCCGCGCACCCACCGACCGGCTCCGACATGTGGTCCGCATCGGGGGGCGGGCAAGGGACTTCGCGTTCGGGGTGCGGGGGCTGCCCGTGCCGCAGGAGGAGTTCCGCGTCGAGGTCCGGGCGCCGTCCGGCGCGTCGTGGGCCTTCGGTCCGGAGGACGCCGCGCAGCGGGTCACCGGGCCCGCGCTCGACTTCTGCCTGCTGGTCACCCAGCGTGCCCACCGCGCCGACCTCGCCCTGCACGCCGAGGGCCCGGACGCCGACCGCTGGCTCGACATCGCCCAGGCCTTCGCGGGCCCGCCCGGCACCGGCCGTCCGCCGAAGGGGGAACCGGCGTGAGCGTGCTGCGCATCGGCAACTTCTCCGGTTTCTACGGCGACCGCGCCGCCGCCCTGCGCGAGATGCTCACCGGCGGCGAGGTCGACGTCCTCACCGGCGACTACCTCGCCGAACTCACCATGCTCATCCTGGGACGGGACCGGCTGAAGGACCCGTCCGCCGGATACGCCCGCACCTTCCCGCGCCAGCTGGAGGACACCCTCGGCCTCGCCCACGAGCGCGGGGTGCGGATCGTCACCAACGCGGGCGGCCTCAACCCGGCCGGACTCGCCGACGCCGTACGGCAGCTGGCCGACCGGCTCGGCATTCCCGTGCGGGTCGCGCACGTCGAGGGCGACGACCGCACCGCGGACCACCCCGGCGCCCTCGCCGCCCACGCCTACCTCGGCGGGTTCGGCATCGCCGAGTGCCTGCGGGCCGGAGCGGACGTCGTCGTCACCGGCCGGGTCACGGACGCGGCCCTCGTCACCGGGCCCGCCGCCGCCCACTTCGGCTGGCGGCCCGAGGAGTACGACCGGCTCGCGGGGGCCGTCGTCGCCGGGCACGTGCTGGAGTGCGGGACCCAGGCCACCGGCGGGAACTACGCGTTCTTCCAGGAGGGCGACGTGCGCCGGCCCGGCTTCCCGCTCGCCGAGATCCACGCCGACGGCAGCAGTGTCATCACCAAGCACCCCGGCACCGGCGGCTTCGTCGACGTCGGCACGGTCACCGCCCAGCTGCTCTACGAGACCGGCGGCGCCCGGTACGCCGGGCCCGACGTCACCGCCCGCCTCGACACCGCCGAGCTGAGCCAGGACGGACCGGACCGGGTGCGGATCCGGGGCGTGCGCGGTGAGGCGCCCCCGCCCACCCTCAAGGTCGGGCTCAACCGGCTCGGCGGCTTCCGCAACGAGGTCGCCTTCGTCCTCACCGGCCTCGACATCGAGGCCAAGGCCGCCCTCGTGCGGGAGCAGATGAACGACGCGCTCGCCGAGGCGCCGCCCGCCGACGTCCGCTGGGACCTTGTGCGCACCGACCGCGCCGACGCCGGCACCGAGGAGACGGCCAGCGCCCTGCTGCGGCTCGTCGTACGCGACCCCGACGAACGGGCCGTCGGGCGGGCGCTGAGCGGCGCCGCGATCGAACTGGCCCTCGCCAGCTACCCCGGCTTCCATGTGCTCGCGCCACCCGGAAAGGGCGCACCCTATGGGGTCTTCGAGCATGCGTACGTCCCTCAGAAGGCCGTCGACCATGTGGCGGTCCTCCATGACGGGCGGCGTGTCGCTGTGGCGCCGGCCCAGGACGTCCGGGCACTGGACACCCTGCCCCAGCCGCCCCTGCCCGAGCCCCTGCCCGCCGGACCCACCCGCCGGGCGCCCCTCGGCCTGGTCGCCGGTGCCCGCAGCGGGGACAAGGGCGGGAACGCCAACGCCGGCGTGTGGGCCCGTACCGACGAGGCCTGGCGGTGGCTCGCCCACGAGCTGACGGCCGAACGCTTCCGGCAGCTGATCCCCGAGAGCCGTGAGCTGGCCGTGGCCCGCCACGTCCTGCCGAACCTGCGCGCGCTCAACTTCGTCGTCGAGGACATCCTCGGCGCGGGCGTCGCCGCCCGGCACCGTTTCGACCCGCAGGCCAAGGCCCTCGGCGAATGGCTGCGCTCCCGCCACCTGGACCTTCCGGAGGCCCTGCTATGACGGTTCTCGCGTCCCGCGTGGACCCGCACGACGCCGACCACCGGGCGGCCCGCGAGGCCATGCTCGCGAAGCTCGCCGAGCTGGAGACCGAGCACGCCAAGGCGCTCGCGGGCGGCGGCGAGAAGTACGTCGCCCGGCACCGGGGACGCGGCAAGCTGCTCGCACGCGAACGGATCGAGCTGCTCCTCGACCCCGACACCCCGTTCCTGGAGCTGTCCCCGCTGGCCGGCTGGGGCAGCGAGTACACGGTCGGCGCGTCCGTGGTCACCGGCATCGGCGTGGTCGAGGGCGTCGAGTGCCTGATCACCGCCAACGACCCGACTGTGCGCGGCGGCGCCAGCAACCCCTGGACGCTGAAGAAGTCGCTGCGCGCCAACGACATCGCGCTCGCCAACCGGCTGCCCTGTATCAGCCTGGTCGAGTCCGGCGGCGCCGACCTGCCCTCGCAGAAGGAGATCTTCATCCCCGGCGGGGCGATCTTCCGCGACATCACCCGGCTGTCCGCCGCCGGCGTCCCCACCGTCGCGGTCGTCTTCGGCAACTCCACCGCGGGCGGCGCGTACATCCCCGGCATGTCCGACCACGTGATCATGGTCAAGGAACGCGCGAAGGTGTTCCTCGGCGGGCCGCCGCTGGTGAAGATGGCGACCGGCGAGGAGAGCGACGACGAGTCCCTGGGCGGTGCCGAGATGCACGCGCGCGTGTCGGGCCTCGCCGACTACTTCGCCGTGGACGAACTGGACGCCCTGCGCCAGGCCCGCCGCGTCGTCGCCCGCCTCAACCACCGCAAGGCGTACGCGGACCCGGCACCCGCCGCCCCGCCCGAGTACGACCCGGACGAACTGCTCGGCATCGTCCCCGCGGACCTCAAGACCCCCTTCGACCCGCGCGAGGTCATCGCCCGCCTGGTCGACGGCTCCGACTTCGACGAGTTCAAGCCGCTGTACGGGACGAGCCTGACCACCGGCTGGGCGTCCCTGCACGGCTACCCGGTCGGCATCCTGGCGAACGCCCAAGGCGTCCTGTTCAGCGCCGAGTCGCAGAAGGCCGCCCAGTTCATCCAGCTCGCCAACCAGCGCGACATCCCGCTGCTGTTCCTGCACAACACCACCGGCTACATGGTCGGCAAGGAGTACGAGCAGGGCGGGATCATCAAGCACGGCTCGATGATGATCAACGCGGTCGCCAACAGCCGCGTCCCGCACCTGTCGGTCCTGATGGGCGCCTCCTACGGCGCCGGGCACTACGGCATGTGCGGCCGCGCCTACGACCCCCGCTTCCTGTTCGCCTGGCCCAGCGCCAAGTCCGCCGTCATGGGCCCGCAGCAGCTCGCCGGCGTCCTGTCGATCGTCGCCCGGCAGTCGGCGGCGGCGAAGGGAGCGCCGTACGACGAGGACGCGGACGCCGCCCTGCGCGCGATGGTGGAGCGGCAGATCGAGTCCGAGTCGCTGCCGATGTTCCTGTCCGGGCGGCTGTACGACGACGGCGTCATCGACCCGCGCGACACCCGCACCGTCCTCGGCCTGTGCCTGTCCGCCATCCACACCGCGCCCTACGAGGGCGTGCGCGGTGGCTTCGGCGTCTTCCGGATGTGAGGCTCATGATTTCGACTCTGCTGGTCGCCAACCGGGGCGAGATCGCCTGCCGGATCTTCCGCACCTGCGGTGAGCTGGGGATCCGGACGGTCGCCGTGCACTCGGACGCCGATCAGAACGCGCTCCACGCGCGCGTGGCCGACACGGCCGTACGGCTGCCGGGGGCGGCGCCCGCCGACACGTATCTGCGCGGCGACCTGATCGTGAAGGCGGCCCTGGCCGCCGGCGCGGACGCCGTGCACCCCGGCTACGGCTTCCTCTCCGAGAACGCCGACTTCGCCCGCGCCGTCCTGGACGCCGGCCTGGTCTGGATCGGCCCGCCGCCCGAGGCGATCGAGGCGATGGCGTCCAAGACCCGCGCCAAGGAACTGATGGGCCTCGCCCCCCTCGACGCGGCGCGGGTCACCGAGGCCGACCTGCCCGTGCTGGTGAAGGCGGCGGCGGGCGGCGGCGGGCGCGGCATGCGGATCGTGCGCCGCCTGGCCGACCTCCCGGACGCCCTGGAGTCCGCACGCGCCGAGGCCGCGAGCGCCTTCGGCGACGGCGAGGTCTTCACCGAGCCCTACATCGAGCACGGCCGCCACGTCGAGGTGCAGATCCTCGCCGACACCCACGGCACGGTCCGGACCCTCGGCACCCGTGACTGCTCCCTCCAGCGCCGCCACCAGAAGGTGATCGAGGAGGCCCCCGCACCGGGACTGACCGACCGGCTCGCCGGCGAACTGGACACCCTGGCCGTCCGCGCCGCCCGCGCCGTGTCCTACGTGGGCGCCGGCACGGTCGAGTTCCTGATCGCCGACGGCCGGGCCCACTTCCTGGAGATGAACACCCGCCTCCAGGTCGAACACCCCGTCACCGAGGCGGTCTTCGGCCTCGACCTGGTCGCCGAGCAGATCCGCGTCGCCGAGGGCCACCCGCTGCCCGCCGACCCGCCCCGCCCCCGGGGCCACGCCGTCGAGGCCCGTCTCTACGCCGAGGACCCCGCACACGGCTGGGCCCCCCAGACCGGCACCCTGCACCGCCTCGCCGTGCCGGACGGCATCCGCCTCGACACCGGCTACACCGACGGCGACGGCATCGGCGTCCACTACGACCCGATGCTCGCCAAGCTCGTCGCCCACGCCCCCACGCGCGCGGAGGCGATCCGCAAGCTCGCGGGCGCGCTGGAACGCGCGCAACTCCACGGGCCGGTCACCAACCGGGACCTGCTGGTGCGCTCCCTGCGGCACGCCGAGTTCGCCGACGCCCGCATGGACACCGGCTTCTACGACCGCCACCTCACCGAACTGACCGAGCCCGCGCCCGACCCGTACGCCCACCCGTCTCCCACCACCGCCCTCGACGGAGTCGCCGCGCGACCACCTCTGGTCGCGCTCGCCGCGGCCCTGGCCGACGCCCACGGCCGTTCCCGCTTCGCCGGCTGGCGCAACCTGCCCTCGCAGCCGCAGGTCAAGCGGTACGAGATGGCGGGGCGGGAACACGAGGTCCACTACCGCCACACCCGGCATGGCCTCACCGCCGACGGGGTCCGGGTCGTGCACGCCGACACGCACAGGGTCGTCCTCGACGTGGACGGCGTACAGCGCGGGTTCGACGTCACCCGCTACGGCGACGAGGTCCACGTCAACGCCACCCGCCTCACCGCCCTGCCCCGCTTCCCCGACCCCACCGCCCAGCTGGCCCCCGGTTCCCTCCTGGCCCCGATGCCGGGCACGGTCGTCCGTATCGCCGAAGGCCTCGCGGAAGGGGCCGCCGTCACGGCCGGACAGCCTCTGATCTGGATCGAGGCGATGAAGATGCAGCACCAGATCACCGCCCCGGCAACCGGCACGCTCAGCGCCCTGCACGCCAGGCCCGGCCAGCAGGTCGAGCCAGGAATGCTGCTGGCGGTGGTGCAGGAGACCTAGACGAGTCATTCCGAATGCTGACGGTGCGTCTGGGAACGAAGGCAGGGCGTCCAAGATCGATCTGTGACGAATGACCTGGACGCCCTGCTGACCGCACTGTACGTGAAGATCGACGACGAGATCGGAGATTCCCGATGG